>JAYVRN010000788.1:0-11662 GCA_043776275.1 Myxococcales bacterium
CTCCTCGGACTCGGCGAGCGAGGTCTGCAGCTCCTTGGCGAGGCCCGCGGTCGAGACGCCGATCCGCAGCGCGCCGAGCGCATTGCCGCCGAGCTTGACCGGTGCGCCATAGACCCAGTCCGTGGGAGCGCCCGCCTGGGCATGGACCACGTCGCCGCTCTTGATCCCATCGGCGAGGCGACGCTCGAGCTCGGCGACCTTGTCCTTGGGTGGGGCACCCGAGGTCTGCGCGACCACGGCCCCGGTGGCATCGGTGACCACGAGCCACTGCACGCGGTTGTCACCGCTGCGCTTGTCCTCCTGGATCGCGGCATCGAGCAGGGGCTGGAGATCGGCGTACTGGCTGTTGGCCAGCGGCAACGCGACGCCGGTGGCGACGGCCTGGACCACGAGCTCGGACTCGCGGATGATCGAATGCTCGCCGCTCTGGCGGCGCACGGTGATCTGCGTGTCGGTCAGCTCGGCGATCGATTTCTGGCCGAACCACGTGGACGTGCCGACAGCCGCCGCCACCACGAGCGAGGTCGCGAGGATCAGCTTGACCGAGATCGGAATCCCGGCGCGGCTTTGACGCGTCGCACCCACGGTCCAAGGGTAGGCGATCGCAGCCGGTCCAGGCAATCGCCGGGCCTAGGAAGCGCCGCCCGTGGGGCGCCGACCGGCCTCCACGGCCCTTGCGACCATCGCGGCGAACAAGGCCTCCAGTGCGGCAGCGGCGGGATCCCCCTCCAGGAGACGCAGGGCCGCCGCGATCGCCTCGATGGTCGAGACCTGGCCTGGCCCCGGTGAGGCGCGCAACCGGGCCGCCGGCACCGGTGCCACCGGGAGCGACAGCAGCGGCAGGCCACGGAGCGCGCCCAGCTTGTGGAACATCTTCCGTGCCTGCGACCAGGTCGCATCGAGGACCACGAGCTGCCGCGGCGGTGGGATCGGCGCCACGATCAGCGGCGCACCGCCCGGATAGAGCACCCACGCGCCCTCGAGCAGTGGGATCACGGTCGGCCCACCCCCCCCGTGATCCACCAGCACGCTGTTGGGGAGCGCGTAGTGGGCCATCCGCCCCGAGTTCGAGGACCGATGGGCCTCCCGGTGATGCCGGATGATGACGATCTGCGTCGCCGTCGGCACCGTCGGGATCGACGCGCACAGACACGCACGCTGCTGGAGCAAGCAGCGCGCGCAGTGGGACGAACGGGGATCCACGCCACTATCTACAGCAGCGGAACCCGACGTTCGGGAAGAAGAACGTGTCGTTCGCCAGCGTGAAGTTCAGCCCGCACGTGGTGCCCGCGACCTCGTTGTTCGAGGCGCCACCGCGCAGCGGGTTCTGACCCGCGGTCCGCGCGAGCGCCCACTCCTTGACGTTGCCCGTCATGTCGAACGCATCGTCGGCGCCCGGCTTGTTCGCGAAGCAGCTCCCGAGCGTGCCGGTCGGCAGGATCCCGTCCTGATCACCCGCAGTGACCGGATCGGTGTCGTAGTCGTCGGCGTTGCACGTGGTCGGCTGCGCGGTGCGCGGGTTGTTCTGGTACGCCCACGCATCGTCGAACGTCGGCCCGGCCGTCGTCGAGCCCGAGCGGCTGACGGCGATGGTGTCGACCATCACGCCGTCCTGTCGCAGGTAGATCGAGAACGTGTGCGTGCCGGCGGCACCGCTCGTCAGTGCGGGGCTCACCACCCACTGCCACTGATCGTTGGACGCGGTCGCCATCGCGGTCGCGTTCGCCGCGCCCGCGGTGGCGCCGGCATTGAGGCCGACCCACACCGAGTTGCCGTTGTTCTCACCGATGCCGATGGTGATGGCGGCAGCGCCGGTCACGCTGCCGGTGTTGTCGGTGAACGCGCCCGGGTTCGCGGCGCTGCCGATCGCCGCCGACAGCTCGGTGGTCGAGGCGCCGACGATATCCCACTGCTTCGCGAAGCCGTTGGCCGGCGCGCCGACCGTGACATCGACGTTCGCGGTGAGGTTCCAGCCGCCGAACGCGAGGACCGTCATCGTCCCGTTGAGCGTGACGGCCGCCGGATCGGGTGCATTCGCGTTGGTGCTCGTGCTCCCTGCGGACACGATGTTGTTGATGTCGTAGGAGCCCGCGCGGAGCACCACGATGCCCGTGACATTGGTGGCGCCCGTCGAGGTGTACGCCTGGTAGGTCTGAGCGCCAGCGACCGTCACGATCTTGTAGGCGACCGAGAGCCGACCGTCGTTGTTCCCATCGTCGAGGGCCTGGGTGATGATCTCGGTGAACCCGGCCTGAAGCGTGTGGGTCGGGATGCCATTGGTGGTGGTCGGGCTCCACGTGGAGACCACGACCAGATCACCGACCGCGGTCGACGCGGCCGACGCGGGCGCGAGCCCCGGCGCTGCCGTGGTCGGGGTCCCGATCGTGCTCGCGCTCGGCGCCGGGGAGCGCATGCGCAGCCACACCCGGTACGCGGTGGCGTTGGCCAGCGTGAGCTGGAAGTCGAGGCGCGAGGACTGGGCGAGCGCATTCGCGGCGACCAGCTGCGAGAACCCGCTATCGGGGACCTGCATCGCGGTCACGCCCTGGAAGGCGAGCGGCGCGATCTTGGTCCACGCACGCGTGCCACCACCGATCGTGGTGTTCGCAAACGCGTCCTCGGCCTCGATGAAGGTGAAGTCGGAGACGTTGGTGGTCGCCGGCCCCGCCACCGGGTAGGTGGCCGGCGGCGCGCACATCTGCTGCCACTCGGACTCGGTGCACAGGCGTGCGCCGACCGAGGTGCACGCGGCGACCGCCGTCGGATAGTTCACGTTGGTCCACGGCTGCACGCCCTGCTTGGAGCACGCGAGGTTCTGGATCGTGCCGGGGGTGACCGCGCCGGAGTCCGGGCGCGAGGCCTCGTACTTCATGATCTGCGTCGCGGGCGTGGTGTTCGGGATGTTGACCCACTCCTGACCCACGAGGCTGCCGGTGCTCCCGCCCTCGTCGGTCTGGCCGTTGCAGTTGTTGTCGCGACCATCGCAGGTCTCGAACGCGGACATGCCCGGCCCCACCGTCGTGAACACGCAGGTCGCCGGACCGTTGAGGTTCAGCGCGTCGCACTGGAACGTGCCCGAGCTCCGGCAATCGCCGACGCCGCCGTTGCTGCACGCCTGGCCGAGGTTCGGCTGGCCTTCATCGATCTTGCCGTCGCAGTCGTTGTCCTTGCCGTCGCACAGGGTCTCCGGCTGGATCACGCCGGCGGTCTGAGAGACGTCTGGATCGGTGTACGTGCACTTGAAGCCGCCGCCGGTGCATGCGGACGTGTGCGCGTTGAAGCACTCGCCCACGTTGAGGCAGAGGTTCGCGGGCGGCACGAGCGTGGCCTCGTTGGTCGCCGGGTTGCAGTCGTTGTCGATGCCGTCGCAGACCTCGGGGCCGGTGAACGTGCACGGGCCGAACTCGCAGCCATCCGAGACCAGGCCGTTGTTGTTGTAGTAGTCGGTCTGGCACGCGGCGATCGTGCACGCGGCCGGGCTCCCGCCGCAGCCCGCGAACGCGTGCTGAGCGCTCAGGTTGCAGACGTTGCCGCAGCCGCCACAGTTCGTAGGATCGGTGTTGAGGTTGAAGCCGTTGGTCGGATTGCCATCGCAGTCCTGATCGAGCGCGTCGCAGACCTCCTGCGACGGACCGATCGCGCCGACGCAGGTGGGGGTACCACCGACGCACATCAGGTTGCCGATGTTGCACTCGCCGGTGTTGGTGCCCGTCGGGCACACGCCGATCACGCCGATGCTCTCGTCGAACATGCCGTCGCAGTCGTCATCGCGGTTGTTGCAGATCTCCACCTGCCCACCGACCGTGCCGACCGCCCCCATGCACTGGATCGTGCCGCTGATGCAGTGGTTGGTCCCGGCCACGCACTCGCCGACGCTGGTGCCGCACACCGCGCCGCCACCCGGATCACCGTCGTCCGGGGTGCCGTTGCAGTCGTTGTCCTTGAGATCGCAGATCTCCGGCATCGGCGGCTTCGTGCAGGTGATCGTGCCGTTGGTGCACTGCTTCACGCCGCCGGCGCACTCGCCCATCTGGTTCTGACACTGATCGCCGACCGTCGGCAGCGGGCCCTCGTCGACCATGCCGTCGCAGTCGTTGTCCTTGTTGTCGCAGACCTCGGCGCCGGTGTTGACGCAGGTGCCGCCGTCGCCGCTGTCGGCATCGTCGCCACCGCCATCGCCGCCATCGTTCGCGTCATCCGCGCCGCCGTCGCCGCCCTTGGCGCAGTTGAGGCAGTACTCGTTGACGTTGCACGACAGGTGCAGCACCGAGCTCCCGATCAACACGAGCGCGGCGAGCGCGCGCATGGTCCAGCTTCCCTGATTCACGAGACACCTCCTGCACGACGACGGCGGCGTGAGGCGAGCCCCGCGACCATCAGGCCGAGGAGCATCGCGCCGCTGGCGCCGCCACTCGCGTTACAGCCACCACCACCACCGGTGGTGACGTGCTGCTCCGTGCCCGCGTCGGGCAGGAAGTCGTTCGGGTCGTAGCAGGTGCCGCCCTTGCAGACCTCACCCGCGTTCGGGCACGTGGTGCCGACGCACGCGTCGTCCTCGCACATGCCGCCGTTGTTCGCGTTGCAGTACTGACCCACCGGGCAGGTCACGAACTGGCACGGATCATCGACGCACTTCCCGGTGTCGTCGTGGCAGACCTGGCCGAACGGACAAGCCTTGCCGCACGGGTCGGTCTCGCACACGCCGAGCCGGCAGCGCTGACCAGTGGGGCAGTCGACATCGGCGCAGCTCGCCACGCACTGGCCCGCGACGCAGTACTGATCCGTGGGGCAGTTGACGCCCTGACACAGGTTCGTGACGCACGCGCCGTTGATGCAGTTCTGGTTCGCGGTGCAGCGGTTCGGGAACGTGGTGCAGTCATCCGGCTTGCACTCGCCCGTGGGCAAAAAGCAGATCGTGCCGGGCTGGCTACAGGTGATCACGAGCGGATCGCAGGCCGACACGCAGACGTGATCGTTCGGGTTGCCCGGCTTGGGCTTGCACACCTGCTTGTCACCGGGGACCGCGGGGCAGTTCACGTTGAAGCACGGATCGGCGAGGCAGAAGTTGCCGATGCAGGTCTTGCCCATCGGGCACGGGAACTCGGACTGGCTGCACGGGAACGCGCACTGGCAGTTGGTGCACGCCGCACCCGCCGCGCACAGCGTGCCTTCATCGACCTGCCCGTTGCAGTTGTCGTCGAGGCAGTTGCAGCTCTCCTGGCCGACCGGATCGCCTTCGCACACCACGCCGCCGTTCTTGCAGCTCTGCTTGCCGTTGCAGATCGTGGGCGACGTGCACGGACAATCGTCCGCGTTGCCGAGGATGTTGTCGGGGCCGTCTGGATCAGTGCACTGCCAGCCCTCGTCGACCTGCCCGTTGCAGTTGTCGTCGATGCCGTTGCAGGTGTTGTCCGTCGGCGACGGCGTGCCGTTGCACACCTGCATGCCGTTGACGCAGACCAGCTGGCCCACACCACAGCCCGACGAGCAGTCCGGCGGCTGGCAGGTGCCCATGTTCGCCATGCCCGACGGGTTGTCGCAGCTCGGCGTCAGCGGCGAGGCCGCGCACTGGGTGTCGTTGGTGCACGTGATCGAGGGCGTCTCGTCGACGAGGCCATCGCAGTCATCATCGAGGCCGTTGCAGATCTCGGTGCGGGGCTGCTGCTCGTTATTGCACGCACCGAACACGCCGCCGCCGTTGAGCGGGCAGGTCCGGATGCCGGGGTGACAGATGCACTTCGCCGGTCCGAGCGCCTCGCAGCCCGACATCGGGGTGTGGACACCGCCCGGGTTGTTCTTCGGATCGAACGCCGGGAAGCCGGTGTTCATGTTCGAGCACGCCAGCGTGAAGCCATCGGCGTTGCCATCGCAGTTGTTGTCGAGGCCATCGCAGATCTCGGTGGTCGGCGTGGCCGCGGTGCACGCGCCGTAGCAGCAGTTCGCGCCAGTGCAGCTCACGCTCGGGTTGCAGCCCGCGCCGCCGACGCAGGGTCGGTTGCCGAGGCAGGTGCCGGTGCCGCACGGCAGCGGCGGGACACCATCGTCGGGCGTGCCGTCGCAGTCGTCATCGAGGCCGTTGCAGATCTCGCCGAGCGGGATGCAGTTACAGCCGGCGACGTTCTCGTCGACCAGGCCGTCGCAGTCATCGTCGATGTTGTTGCAGCCGAACGGCTGCTCGTTGTTCGGGTTGCCCGGCGTGCCCGCGGCGGTGGGATCGCACAGCAGGCCCGAGGGGCTCGCGATGCAGGTGCCGACGACGGTGGCGCCCGCGGCGTTGGCCACGTTGCACGCATTGCCGGCCGACAGGCCATTGCACGCCGTCTGACCGGAGTCGCACGACAGGCCGGTGCCATCTGTGCGGCACACGTTGGCGCCGGTGACGCGGCACTTGCCCTGGCGACCGTTGTTGCAGACCGCCGCCTTGCCCGGGAAGTCCTCGTCGATGAACGAATCGCAGTCGTCGTCGAGGTTGTTGCAGGTCTCGGTCTTGATCGCGTCCGCGAGGATCGCGCTGATCGCGAGCTGGAGACCGGCCTCGTCGTTGGCGTAGAAGCCTTCGTTGACGCCCGCGATGTCGACGGCGCCACCCGCGTGGGCGATGCCTTCGATCTCCGGATCGCCGAGCGGCTTGCCGAACCCGATCGGGCGGGTCTCGATGCGGTAGTTCTTGAAGCCGGCGACTGTCGTTCCGTTCGCCATGATCGGATACGGCGTGGTGAGCAGCGAGGTGGCGCCGTTGGCCGGCGTGCCCGTGCAGGTCTCGTCACCGTCGGTGAGCATGATGACGACGTAGGGGCGGCACTGCTCGGCGCAGCAGCAGTTGGTGCCGGTGCAGCCGACCGCGGCGTTGCAGGTGGCCGGGTTGGAGTTGCAGGTCGTGGCGTTCGCCGACGGCTGCGGGAGGAACGCGTTCTTCAGCGGATCGGTGCCGATCGGATCGAAGCCCGCGGTGCCGCTCGGCCAGATCGTCGTCGAGCCAGCGCCACCGGTGGTGTCGTTGTTGAGGAAGCTCTGCTGGCCCTGGTAGTAGCGCCGCGAGCCGCGGAGCGAACCCTCGATCGGGGTGTTGCCGCCGGCGATCCAGATCTCCGGATCCTCGCCAGCTGGCGGGGGGAACGCCGACGGTGCATTGCAGCGGTTGCCGCTGAAGTTCGTCCAGTCCGCCGCATAGTTGTTCGCGCCGTCGACGAGCGGGGTCAGCAGCTCGAAGCGATCGTCGTCGGCGGAGCACTCGGCCTGCGAGGTCGCGCAGCCGGTGGGGAACGTGTTCGCGGTCGTGGTGCCGCTCATCGCCATCCGGAACCGACCGAGCGCGAACACCATGTCGCCGTAGCTGTTGACGATCCGATCGATCGCGCAGCGTGCGTGGTTCAGCTTGGTATCGGCGCCGCCACAGCTCGGAGGTCCGGAGCCAGTGGCCGCGCCCATCGAGCCGGACGTGTCGAGTACGAGCACGACATACGGCTTGAGCGGATCACCCGCCCAGGCAGAAGACGTCGCAAAGATCATCGTCAGCGTGGCTACCCCTAGCCACGCGAGGCGCTTTCTCATGGTGCGCCATCATAGAAGGTGCTGACATGAATTGGAAATAGCCGTCGGGTAGGCGTTGGGGTAGCTGAGCCGATCTGATCACATCGCGAGGATCGACCGGCCGATGACCTTGAGGGTGAGGATCGGCTTGACCCCTTCGAAGATCGGCAGGACCTGGGCGTCCGCGACGAACCGGCTGATCGGATACTCCTCGGCGTACCCCCACCCTCCGTGGAGGAGCTGGCCCAGCTGGGTGACCTCCACGGCCACGTCACAGCTGAACAATTTGGCCATCGCAGCGAGGGGAGCCGCGGCCCGCTCGTCCCCGTCCATCGCCTGTGCGGCGGCGTAGGTGATGCACCGCGCCGCGACCAGCCGGCTCGCCATCCGGCCGAGGTGATAGCGGGTCAGCCCGTAGTCGCCGATCGGACGGCCGAACTGCTTGCGCTCGGCGACGTACCGGGCGGTGTGCTCGACGGCGGCTTGCGTGAGGCCGCACGCCCGACCACCGGTCTGGAGCCGGCCGGCCGCGAACCCCGCCATCTGCAGGGCGAACCCGCGCCCGATCCCCGCCTCGCCGCCCACCACCTGCGCATCGGGCACGAACCAGTTCTCGAACGCGAGCGTGAACGAGTGCATGCCACGGTAGCCCGGGGTGCGATCGGCCTTGCCCGAGAGCGTGCCGCCGCCCGGTTGCGAGACCTCGAACGCGTGGCCCGGGAACCGCGGCTTGTCGACGATGAACAGCGTCAGCCCGCGCGAACCCTTGGACAGATCGGCGTCGGTGCGGGCGAGCAGCGCGATCACGTCGGCCCGGCCCGCGAACGTGCACCACGCCTTGGGCCCCGTGATCGCGAAGCCACCCGCCACCCGCTCCGCGCGGCAAGCGACGCTCGCGACGTCGGAGCCGACGTTGGGCTCGGTCACCGAGATCGCGGCCATCACCTCGGCGGCGGCGAGCCTCGGCAGCCAGGTCTGCTTCTGCTCCTCGGTGCCACCGGCGAGCAGCGCCTTGGCGAGGATCTCGGGCCGTGTGATGAGCGATCCCGCGGCCGCGAGCGAGGCGCGCGACAGCTCCTCGGTGGTCAGGATCATCGCGAGGTTGCCGAGCTCGTGCCCGCCGTAGTTCTCCGGGATCGCGAGGCCGAAGTATCCCGCCTTGCCCATCTCGGTGATGAACCGCTCGGGGATCAGCTCGTCATGGTGGTGGATCCGCTCGGCGTGGGGCAGCACCTCGCGCTCGGCGAACGCCCGCACGTTGGCGCGGACCTCGGTGAGGACCTCGTCGAGCGGCCATGCGAACCGTCCCTGATTCGCGATCGCCGCGGCGCCGATCGCCTCGACGGCGGACGGCTCCAGGCTCGCCTCGATCGCCGCGGTGGCGTCCGGGTCATAGCCGAGCGCGCCGAGACCGAGCAGCCGAGCCACCGGCGCCAGGCGGTGCGGGATCTGGGCCGCGAGCTCGGCGGCCGCGACGAGCGCGATGTCGGCCAGCCCGGCGGGCGCATGTACCAGCTCCTCGATCACACGCGCCTCGGTGGCGGCATAGGCGACGCGCTCCACGATGACCTGGTGATCGTCGATCGCCGCGCCGTGGCTGGTCAGTGCGCGAGCGGCCTCGATCGCGCGGGTGGCGAGGGCGCGGGCAGCGGCGCAGATCACATCGCGGGCATCGGCCATGCTGGTTGCTTATCGCGCTGCGCACGTGGCGACCACCCCAGGTCGGTGTGGAATGATGTCGCCGTGATGTCGCGGGCGGTGAAGCTCGCTCCATGCTCTACGTCTCACCGCCCGGAGGCCCCATGACCAAGCAACTGACCCTCGCCCTGACCTTTGCTCTCGCCCTGATCCCGACCGTCGCCCTCGCGGACAAGGACTTCGAAGACGGCACCGGCGCGACCTACGATTGTGCCGCCGACCCGACCGTCAACATCTCCACCGCGGGTGGCACCTATACGTTCACCGGTGCGTGCAAGCAGATCAACGTCAACGGCGGCAGCGTGAAGATCACGGTCGCCGAGGTCGACGAGCTGAACGTCAACGGCGCCAGCAACACGATCACCGCCGACCTCGTCGGTGCGATCAACATCAACGGCGCCAAGAACAAGATCACGTGGAAGAAGGCGAAGACCGGCAAGAAGCCGGCCGTCGCGACCAACGGCAAGGGCAACTCGGTCGCCAAGGCCAAGTGAGCTGACGCGTCAGAGCGGTTCGCGGACGTGCTCGAGCAGCCCTGCGCAGGCGCGCTCGCACTGATCGAGCACCTCCTCGAACCCGGCCTCACCGCCCGCCCACGGATCGGGGACCTCTGCCCCCGCGGGTGCGGTGGGATCGAAGCTGCGCAGGAGATGGATCGCCGGCGCCGCTCGTCCACCGGCGAGGGTCTGGAGGTGGCGCAGGTTCCGGTGGTCCATCGCGATCACCAGGTCGAAGCGATCGAGATCGCGCTTCGTGAACTGTTGCGCGCGCGACACCAGCTCGAGCCCGCGCCGGCGCGCCGCCGCCCGCGAGCGCGCATCCGGGAGCTCGCCCTCGTGGTACGCGCCGGTCCCTGCGCTCTCGATCGAGATTGATGCGGCGAGCCCCGCGTCGGCGACCAACCGCCGCATCACGCCCTCGGCGGTCGGCGAGCGACAGATGTTCCCGAGGCAGACAAAGCAGATCCGCACGTGCCGGCGATCCTACACGCGGATCTGGCCCGCATCGAACAGGCGGAGCAGCCCCGCACGGGTGGCAGTCCACTGCCGGGTCGCCGACGGGCTGACCACGCCGACCGTGCTCACCGCGTCGAGCAGCGGGAACCGCGACGCCGGCACCCGGCGCGTCCAGCTGCGATCCTCGGCCCGGAGCCGCGTCATCTTGTCGGCGGTAGCATCGCGACCGAGCCGCACCGCGCCGTCGGGAAATGTGGACACCAGGTGCGTGCACACCGGCGCGATCGCGGCCTCCGGTACGACGCCCCCGCAGCGCTCCGCCCAGGTCGCCAGCGCCGTGAGGCCGCGCAGCACGTCATAGAAGTAGAACCGCGGGAAGCACGGGGCGAGCCACGTCGGCGCAGCCACGCGCTCTTCGGCGTTGTGGCGGGTAGGTGAGCCGAGCATCAGGCCTCGCTCGATCAGGAACGCCGCCGCGCGATCCACGAACCCACGCTCCGCGGCGGTCCAGCGCCCGGGCGCCCCGAGCAGCATCGCCTCGAGCGATGCGATCGTCCCCACCATCGAGGTCGGACACTCGTCGGTCACGAGGTACGCGTCGTTGTCGCAGTTGAGCCCGCCGTCGCTCATCTGGTAGCGCACGAACCACGGCCGCGCCCACGGCAGCGCGCGCTCGATCTCCACCCCACACGCGGCGAGGATCTGCACCATGCTGCCGAGGGCGCAGTGACACGTGGAGGACGCGTGCGGATCTAAGCCAGCAGCGTCCTCGGGATGGATCGGGAACGTCTTGAGCGGCAGCGCGGCGAGGCCCTCGATCATCCGCGCGACCGTGCGCTCGGGGATCCGCGCGGCCTCTCCGAGCTCGAACAGCAGCAGCATGTGCCACCACGGCGAGTGCCACTTCGGCCAGTACGTGTCGTCGGCGATGCTGTCGAGCGCCGCGTCCGAGCCGAGGTAGGCGACCGATGCCTCGATGCCATCGAGGATCGCCGGACTCGGAGCGAGGACGATCTCGGGGATGCTCGCGAGGAGCTGCCGTAGCGCGGTCATACGCGCAGTGTAGCCGCGCGCGCAGCCGCCACGAAGGCATCGCGGTCGTCGATCGAGAGCGCGATCACCGTCCCCTCGCGCCGTCGCCCGAACAGGCCGATCAGCTGATGTGGCGTGTGCAGGCGGAGCACGATGTTCGCGCCGAGGATCGAGGCATCGATCGCCCCCGCGGGGGCACCCTCGACACACTCGATCGCCGCGATCGCCGCCCAGGGGACCCGGCCTCGCCAGCGCACGCCGATCCGGAGCTCGAGCTCGCGCGCGCCGATCACCACGCCACCGTGACGCAGGACCAGCACGTCGCCGACGAGCCACAGCGCGCTGTACACGGACATCGCCGACATCACCCACGCGACGAGCGGCGAGACGTACGCCGCGAGCACCACGTGGAGCACCGAGGTCTCGACGAGCAAGAGGAAGATCAA
>JAYVRN010000789.1:0-11662 GCA_043776275.1 Myxococcales bacterium
GCTCTTCCTCGACGCGCGCAGGTAACCCCGCGTCGAGCTCTTCCTCGACGCGCGCAGGTAACCCCGCGTCGAGCTCTTCCTCGACGCGCGCAGGTAAGCCCGCGTCGAGCTCTTCCTCGACGCGATCAGGCGCCCTTGCGCGGCGCCTACTTCTTCTTCGCCGCGATCAGGCGCGTGTACGCTTCCGCGGCGGACTTGCAGACCTGGCCGAGCACACCGATCTGGATCGGGGTCAGCTCCTTGCCGTGGCCGTAGAGCAGGTTGACGACGCGCTTGCCGATCGTGATCGCCCCGGCCGAGACGTGGAGCGGCTCCGCGCAGCCGAGCACCTTGTACAGGTACGAGCCCACCGTCGACGGCGTGAGCGGTCCGTGGAACACCATGGTCTCCGCGGCGAGCGCGGACTGCAGCACGCTCGGCGCATCGAGTGGGATCAGCACGTGCTCGATGTGCGGGTAGCCCGGGACGCCGAGCGCCTTCCAGCCGAACGCCATGTTGTCGCGGACCGTGAACACCACGCTCGCATCGAACGTGGAGGCCGCGTAGCCGAGCAGCGCTTCGACGATGCGGTTGCGATCGGCGGCGATCGCGAGCTCGCGCATCGCCACATCGGCCGTCATCGGCGTCACCATCAGCGGCGGCGGGATGGTGGTGCGCGTCCGAGGCGCCGAGGCCTGCATCGGCGTGGTCTCGGCGAGCGGTGCGGTCTCGGCGGGCGCCGCATCATCGGCGTCGAGGGCATCGATCAGATCGTCGGCCTCGAGCTCGAGCGCCTCGGAGTCGTCGAACATCTTCGCCATCTTCATGCTGCGCAGGCGAGGGCGCGGACCGGGAGCCGTGACGAGCGAGACCGGCACCGGTGGCAGCCCGGGCAGCGGCGGCGAAGGCAGGCCGGGATCGACGGAGCTCTCGTCGCCGCGTGCGGTGTCGGCGAACTTCACGAACCGCGCGGGGCGCGCCACGCCGTAGTAGCGCTCGATGTAGTAGTAGAGCCGGACCTCGGGAGCGACGCGAGGTAGCACGCGGTACCCGGTGATCGAGTTCAGCGCCTCGAGGGTGGCAAAATCGTGGGGATCCTCGATCGCCGCGATCAGCTGTCGGTCCTGGACCACCAGCGGCACACACTTGTGCTTGAACGCGATCGCCGGCTGCAGCAGACGGACCGCCGCGCGCTTGGCGCGCTCCAGCATCGCGCCGGTGGCGATCGGGATGCCCAGCTCGAGCCCCAGATACACGGTCAAGGCCTCGAGATCGATGAAGCCGTGCTCGAACAGGACCGTCCCGATCCGCCCGCCATCCCGCGCCTGGAACTTCAGGGCGGCATCGAGCTGCTCCTCGCTCAACCGTCCGTCTCGCACGAGCATCTCGCCGAGCTTCATCTGCCTGCGAAGGTATCACGGACGTGCTACTGCACCAGAATGTGGCTCGGTCACCTGGGGGCGCTGCTGCTGGTCGTGCTCGCCGGATGTGGCAGCAAGAGCGGCGAGCCCACCCCACCTCCGCCCGTGCCCACCCCGGCGCTGACCGGTGGTGGGGACGCCGAGCCAGCAGAGCCCACGGCTCCGGACTTTCCCGCGGGCACCCACTCGCTCGAGCTGGTGCGGACGGTCGGGGTGCGGCTCGAGGCCGGGGATGACGAGAAGCGGATCGGCACGGTCGCGATCGATACGCGGGTCCGCTGGAAGCGCACCGCGAAGGGGAAGGGCTGCACCAAGCCGTGGATCGAGATCGAGCCACGCGGCTGGATCTGCGGCGACTACGTCAAGCCGAGCAAGAAGATCGCGATGGGTCGCGAGGTCCCGATGCTGGATCGCGGCGAGCTGGTCCCGGGCGTCTACGGCAAGGTGACGGCGCCGAACTCGGTGACGTTCACGCTCGAGAAGCCCGAGAAGCCTGGCAAGCCCGACAAGAAGAAGACCAAGGATCCGAAGGACAAGTCCAAGCCGGTGACCTCGACCACCGAGGTCGATCCGGTCAAGGTCCCCGAGCCCAAGATGATCGAGGATCGGCCGCTGGTCGGCTCGATCAACGTGCGCCAGTACGACGAGGTCACCGTCGCCGGCAAGACCTACTGGAAGGTCAGCCAGAAGGACAACGAGTACGTCCTCCGCTCGTCGATCTCGCAGCACAAGCCCTCGCTCTACGGCGGTGCGCGCCTCGGCGACGAGACGGGCTGGGGCGTGCCGGTCGCGTTCGTGTGGCCGCGCTCTGGCTACCAGCAGGCGTGGATCACCGCGAAGGCCACGGGCGCGGGCGCCGTGCGTCAGGTCGCGGCACGCACGCCGCTCGGGATCGCGGAGACCTCGAACGATCCGAAGGGCGTGCCCGTGGCGTATCGGGTCGGCGAGAACGAGTGGATCCGCGCGGCCGATGTCCGCGTGTTCCAGCCCGCACCCCCGCCTGCGTTGCTGCAGAAGGGCGAGCGCTGGATCGATGTGGATCTCGACAACCAGATCCTCGTCGCCTTCGAGGGCGACATCCCGGTCTACGCGACGATGGTCTCGACGGGCGGCAAGGACACGCCGACGGAGACCGGCATCTATCGGATGTGGGTCAAGGAATCCGAGGCCGACATGAAGGGCTTGAATGGCGAGGATCCGTACTCGGTGGCCACCGTGCCGTGGACTCAGTTCTTCAGCCCCGAGAAGGGGCTCGCGCTCCACACCGCGTACTGGCACGACCAGTTCGGCGTGAAGCGCAGCCACGGCTGCGTGAACCTCGCGCCGCGTGATGCGCGGTGGCTGTACTTCTGGAGCGATCCGCAGGTCCCGCCGGGCTGGACGATGGCCGCGGGCGTCGTCGAGGCGCCGGGCTCGATCGTCCGCGTCCGCACGAAGAATGAGCCAGATCCGCCACTGCGCGGCTATGCGAAGAAGGTCCAGGAAGCACGTCAGGTCTCGGCGCCGTGATCTACAGTAGCGATCCCTGATGAAGCATCTGTGGCTCATCGCGCTGATCGTCGGCTGTGGCAAAGGCCACGCGGTCGACAAGCCCAACGGCGGCTCCGATGTCGCCACCGGAAGTGGAACCATGATGAACAAGCCCGGCAGCGGCACCAAGGCGGCCTTCGTGCGCGGCATCGCACTCACCCCCAAGGCGGCCTTCCTCACGTGGCTCGACAGCCAGAAGCTCGAGGGCCAGCCACGCCTCGTGCGCTTGCCGATCGTGCTGCCGCGCGACGGCGCCAGCTTCGACATCAGCAAGGCTCGCATCGGCACGGGCGCCGATGCACTCGAGGTCTATGCGAACGACTCCTCGCTCGGGGTCGGACTCGCCGACCGCGCTCACTCGGCCTGCGAGGACACCGCGGTGACCTGCGCGTTCCTGGCGGAGGGCTACTGGCGTGGCACCAAGGGACCCGGCCTCGAGTTCGATGTGAAGAAAGCCGAGGAACTGCCCGCAGATCGGGTCGCGGGAGTGACGTTCGCGGAGGTCGAGGGAGAGAGCGGGAACTAACGGGCCGATCTGCCCGTAACATGGAGCTGACCCATGACGGATACCCCGGCGGCGACCCCCGAAGAGCGTAAGCGCCACCTCGATCAGTCGAGCCCCGACAAGCTGGTCTCCGGCAAGGCGGGCGCACGGTTGAACCTCGCCGCCGACGCGATCGCGGCGACCAAGCGGGCGATCGCGCACCAGGGCAACCAGGTCCCGTCGCTCCAGAGCACGAAGATGAACTCCGCGTATCGCCTCTCGGCGATGCGTGATCCGCGCTGCTGGGAGTACACGCCGGAGGCCAAGGCGCTGAAGGACAAGTACCCCGAGGCCGATACCGCTGCGCGCGCGGACATCGCGCACGGTGGTAACTGCGGCGAGCACTCGTGGGTCGCGTACTGCTACATGCGCGAGCATGGCGCGGGTGAGACGATCAACCGCGTCAGCCCGACGTACATCGATCACGCCTTCGCGATCGTCGGCGATCTCAAGTCCGACAGCGATCAGGACCTCGTGGTCTCGGATCCCTGGACCAACGCACCGGTCGCGTGCCTGTGGGAGGATCACTTCGCGAAGGGCCCACGCGATCAGCTTCGCCCAAAGACGATGGTCGCCGATGGCCACAGCTACAAGCTCGCGATCGCGGCCGGCCTCAAGCTCAGCGCCTACGGCGTGCAGATGGTCAACGGTGCGGAGAGCGATGCCGACACCAAGAAGATGACCACCACGGATCGCGAGCAGAACCACTTCTGGAGCCACGAGGACGCACGCGCACCGGGCGCGCAGTTCCACTACAAGCCAGAACAGCCGCCCGCGCACCAGGATACCGAGCACGTCAACCCGCGCCGGGTCGCCACGCAGTAGCGGCGTCCGCGCGCCACGACCCTCGCCCGCCCGGATAGACTCGTCGGGTGACCTGGCCATCGCTTCCGCTCGGGCTCCTCCCACGCCGCACCGGGCCGCGCACCTCGCGGAGCGATGCGATGTTGCTCCTCGAGAGCGAGCGCACCGTCGCCGCCGCGCTCGCGGTGCGGGCGATCGCGGATGGCTGGGACACTGGTCGCCTCGGCACCGGCACCGAGGTGCTGCCGCGCGAGCGCGAGGTCCTCGGCCTCCTCGGTGTCGCCCAGGGCCTCGCCAGTGCGCGCGTCACCGAGGCCAGCGAGTCGCTGATCGAGGTCATGAACCGCCACCGCGAGATCGAGGCCTCGGTCGCCGGCCGCCACCCGCTGCAGGAGATCCTCGAGGAGCTCGGGATCAGCCAGCTCGGCCGGATGATCGTGATGCTGACCGCGGCGCCGCAGATGTGGGGAGAGATCGCCCAGCTCTACGCGATCGTCGCGAACAACGGTACACGCGCGATCGTTGACGAGCACCTGCTGCGCCAGCTCCTCGGGCCCACGATCAACCCGCACGAGCTCGCCTCCGAGCTCGACCCGCGGCAGCCGTTGCGGCGGTTCGGCCTCCTGCACGCCACCAGCGACGATCCTCGTCCGTTCACGGGCCTCGCGCCCGATCCGATCATCCTCGCGCGCCTCCGCGGCGACGAGCTCCACGAGGATCCTCTCGGTGAGCTCGAGCTGCTCCCTTCTGGCAAGCCGATCACGGAGCTGCGCATTCCGGAGCAGAGCGCCGCTCCGATCCGCGCGGCGATCTCGCACCGGTCGCCGCGGCCGCTGCGGATCGTGGTGCGAGGCCGCGATGGCAGCGGGCGCCGGACGCTGCTCTCGTCGCTGGCGCGGCTCGCGAATCGGCAGCTCGCGATGATCAACCTGCACTACCTCGGCGAGGGTGGGCGCTCGCCGATCGCGGCCCTGACTCGTGCGCTCGATCGATGCGTGCTGGCCGGATGGATCCCGTGCATCGATGGGCTCGACAGCGTCGCGGCGGACGATCGGCCGCTCCGCGAGAGGATGCGTCATGCGCTCGCGACGTTTCCCGGGCCGCTCGGCCTGCGGATGGAGCGCGACACCCAGCCGCCGATCGATCCAGGCTATCTGCTCGTCGACATTCCGGATCTGAACGAGACCGAGCGCCTCGAGATCTGGCGGACCGAGCTCACCGCGCACGGGGTGACCTCGCCCGCCGACACGCTCGGGCCCCTCACCTCCCGGTGGCGGATCGGCCCGGGCACGATCCATCGCGTCGTCGCGCACGTGACGGAAGGTGGGCGGCCCGAGGTCGCCACCGCCGAGATCGATCAGGCCGTGAGCCAACACCTCGAGCGGAAGCTCGGCGATGTGGCCGAGCGGATCCGCCAGCTGCCGAACCTCGCGGACATGGTGCTGCCAGCCGACATCATGGACTCGATGACCGAGTTCCTCGCGCGGATGCGGATGCACCGGCTGGTGTTTGAAGACTGGGGTATGACGCGCGTGGCGAGTACGGGTCGCGGCATCACCGCGCTGTTCCAGGGGCCGCCTGGTACGGGCAAGACGATGGTCGCGGGTGCGCTCGCGCGCGAGCTCGGGATCGATCTCTATCGCGTCGACCTCTCTCGGGTGATGTCGAAGTGGATCGGAGAGACGGAGCGGAACCTCGGCAACGTGTTCTCCGCCGCCGAGGAGAGCCAGGCGATCATCCTGTTCGACGAGGCGGACTCGCTGTTCGGGAAGCGGACGGAGGTCAAGTCGAGCAACGATCGGTTCGCGAACCTCGAGGTCAACTACCTCCTGCAGCGCCTCGATTCGTTCCTCGGGATCGCGATCCTGACGACCAACCTCGGGACGTCGATCGATCCGGCGTTCAAGCGCCGGCTCGCGTTCCGCGTCCACTTCCCGATCCCCGATGAGGAGCAGCGCGAGCAGCTGTGGCGCGCGCATCTCCCTTCCACGCTACCGACCACGGACGATCTCGATCTCGCCGACCTCGCGCACAAGTACCCGTTGACGGGCGGCTCGGTGCGCAACTGCGTGTTGCGCGCGGCGTTCCTTGCCGCGGCCGAGAACGCGACGCTGTCGCAGGACCACCTGATGCGCGCGGTTCGCCTCGAGTACCGAGCGGCCGGCAAGCTCAGCGAGAGCGGCCCACTCGAGTGACTCGCCCGCTGTCGTGAACGGCGCGATGCGGGGTTGATCCTTCGTCGCGCCCGATGCCATAAGCACTGCGTGACCCCGAGCGAATCCCTGCAGCGCCTCATCGAGGGCAACCAGCGGTACGTCGCCAACGTGCGCGGCGCCGAGTCCACTCCCAGTCACTTCCGTCGGATCGAGCTCGCCACGGCGCAGCGGCCGTTCGCGGTGGTGCTCGGCTGCTCCGATTCGCGCGTCCCGGCCGAGCTGGTGTTCGATCAGGGTCTCGGAGATCTGTTCGTGATCCGGGTCGCCGGCAACATCGTCGCTCCTTCGCAGCTCGCGAGCGTGGAGTTCGCGGCGCAGGCCTTCGGCTGCGGCCTCGTGGTGGTGCTCGGCCACTCGCAGTGCAGCGCGGTCAGTGCCACGCTCGATGACATGACGCCGGGTGCGGCGGATGCGCCCGCGAGCCTGAACTCGATCATCAGCCGGATCCGGCCAGTGGTCGTCCCGCTGGTCGAGCTCGGCAATGCGCTCCCGCGCGAGACCCTGATGCGCGCGGCCGTGCGCGCGAACATCCGCGCCTCCGTCGATGCGATCCAGCGCGGCACGCCATTGCTCGAGGGGCTGAGCGTCTCGGAGCAGCTGATGGTGGTGGGTGCCGAGTACGATCTCGTCACCGGCGTGGTCGATGTGATGCAGCCGCTCCGCTCGCGGGCGGCGACGAATCCGCCTCCGACGACGTAGCAGGTTGCTGAGAAACGCGAAGCGTTTCGAGGTCAAGCTGCCCCGTGCCCGTGCCCGAGCCCGACGACTATTTACTGGCGAGTCGGGCGAGCATCGAGACGACGCGGACAGTGAGATCCCGTGCGGGCTGGATGAGAACGGGCGAAACGGACTTGCGTCTTTCGAGGATGTCGAGGATAGCGGCGGTCTCGGTTGCCGAGCGACGAGCCATCCGATAGAAGCGCTGCTTGTCGGGCAGGCTGAATTCGCCCGCGCCCTCGGCAATGTTGAGCACGATCGAGGTGCCAGCGCGGTCGAGCTGGTCCTTGAGGTGAGCGCGCCCCGGTGGCATCACGTCCTGGATTTGGTCGAGACGGTCGAGTAGCTCAAGGCTGCGGTGATAGACGTCCAGCTTGGAGTGATCGAGCGCCATGGCTGGCATATCGACCGTTGCGGCGCCGGGTTGCTCGAATCGACACCCCTTGAATCCGTGATCTATCGATGGGATGCGCGGACAGTGCTCGAATCAGTCGCCAATCTTCGCCGGAAACAACTTCCTAGCTCCGCACACCGGCCGCTGTCGCCCTTGATTGAGAGTCGTCGGGCACGGGCATGGGCACGGGTAGCAGGGTTCGTCTCGAAACCTCCGGTTTCTCAACGCCCTCCTAGGCGCTCCTAGGCGCTGACGACGGGGAGCTTCTTCGGCAGCGAGGCGAGGACCTGGGCCTCCGCCGCATCGAGCGCCTGAACCAGCTCGGCACCGAACACGTCGCCGAGCGTGTCGCGCGTGATCCGGTACAGCGTGGGTCCATCGACGAATACGCAGGAGTAGTCCGTGTACTCATCCGCGATCACGATCGCGTCACCCTCGTACGACAGCGGGAACAGGCGACAGATCGCGGGCTTCACGCCGCGGAAGTCCCAACCCTGCTCGATCGAGGCGCGGTGGATCGCGCAGCCACGCTTGTCGTGCTGGAGGAACAGACAGCCATCGTCGACCACCTCGGTGCGCACGACGGCACCGGACGGATAGTCGTCATCGTGCTCGACCTCGTTGTCGAACCACGGACGCTGCTGCACCGCGGGCTTGAGCAGCGGACGGATCTGTTCGGCGCGCGCGAGGATGGCGTCGCGCTCCGCGAGATCGACATCGCAGCCGTACTGGCAGCAGGCGTCGAGCTTCTTCGTGTGCGTCTCGACCATGGTGCACTGGTGCTCCATGCAATCAGCGGCCATCCGCTGCGTGAAGATCAGCGCCCACACCTGGCGGAACCGCGGGTGGTCGAGGGGGACGAACGACTCGAGCGATGACGTGTCCATGGGGCGGCGGAATCTACTCTGTTCGCAACAGACTCGCGAGGTCGATGCGCGCCCCGTCGCCACCTTCGGTGCGGTCGACCGCGAGGACCAGGGCCGACAGGGTCTCCTGGTCGATCACGCAGTCCGCGTCTGGCGTCACCTGGGTGAAGTTCTTGAAGCATGACTGGACCACCGGCAGCGAGTCCTGGCGCATGCGGATCGGCGCGCCGTGCGATCGGCAGACCACAGGCCGGACCGCATAGATCAGGCAACGCCCAGCAGGATCGAGCGCGGCGCAGCGATCCGCGGGACCGGAGGCCGCGTTCGCAGCGAGGGCGGCGCGGCGAGGAGCCTCCCAGGTGGCGAGCTCCTGCCCGATCGACCGGGCCTCGACGCTCGTCACCGTGAGGCGCGCGTGACAGCAGTCCGAGCAGCCGGTCCGGCACTGCATGTCGCTCCCGTGCCGCGCCTCCACTCGCGCGAAGAACGCATCGACCTTGGCGGTCACCTCGTCGAGCCGACTCACGGCAGCGGGATAGCACGCACCGCGCAAGACGTGGGGTACTGTCCGTGCGGCATGGACCTCAACGACATCGTCGTGTTCACCAAGGTCGCCGAGACCAAGAGCTTCACCGGCGCGGCCGAGCTGCTCGGGCTCCCGAAGTCCACGGTGAGTCGCAAGCTGGCGCAGCTCGAGGAGCGGCTGGGCGTGCGGCTGGTCCAGCGCACCACGCGCAAGCTCGCGCTCACCGAGATCGGCGAGGCGTACTACGAACGCGCAGCGCGGATCGTCGCGGATCTCCAGGCCGCCGAGCAGGTCGTCACGGACATGCAGGCCACCCCGCGCGGGCGGCTCCGCGTCACGGCTCCGATCGATCTCTCCACGCGATATCTCGGCGCGATCATCGCCGAGTTCATCGCCACTCACTCCGACATCACCGTCGAGCTCGACGCCACCGATCGCGTCGTCGATCTGATCGAGGAGGGCTTCGATCTGGCCGTGCGGTTCGGTCAGCTCCCCGAGTCGACCCTGATCGCCCGCAAGCTCACGACGTTCGATGGCATCCTGTGCGCGGCGCCCTCGTACCTCGCGAAGCGCGGCACGCCCACGGCGATCGAGGAGCTCGACGATCACGAGAAGGTGCTGTTCCTCCCGAGTGCGCGCTCCACGGGCTGGACCCTGACCAACGGCGACCAGACCTACGAGATCGGCCGTCCGGCGCGATTCATCAGCAACAACCTCGCGGCGGTCCGCGATGTGGTGCTCGCCGGTGGTGGCATCTCGGTGATGACCGAGTTCATGGTGGCCTGCGACATCCAGGAGGGGAAGCTCGTGAGCATCCTCCCCGGGTGGGGTGGCCGCGCGATCGAGGTCCAGGCGGTCTATCCAGCGCGGCAGAACCTCCCGCCGCGTCTGACCCTGTTCCTCGATCACCTCGCGAAGTCGCTCAATCCGCCGCCGTGGAAGCGCGCGCCTGCGTGAGCCACGGATCCATGCGACCGTCCTGACTCCAAGGAGGACCTCGATGATCCCGATCGAACAGTATGCGGAGCTATGCGCGTTGATGGCCGACACCGGCGGTGACGCCAACAAGGAGAACGCGATCGCGGCCGCCCAAGGGGTGAGCCCGGAGGCGTGGCACGCGTCGAAGACCGGCTACACGGCGAAGATGAGCGACCCGAACGATATGGGGCGCACCGCGATGGCGTTCATGCCGCTGTACTCGGCGGCGCAGGCCCGGGCGCGCGGCGGCAAGGAGCCGTGCACGCTCGAGTTCTACACGAAGGTCCACGCCGAGATGGCGTTCAAGAAGGACGTGATGGGCAACAAGATCAACCATCACCTCGTGCTCGCCGAGAACGGCACCCATCACCAGGCGTGGCTCGAGTGCGAGGGCTACTGGACGCCGATCGTGGGAGCGCCGACGATCCTCGGGCAGCCGAACCCGAAGTTCAATCCCGAGCTGGCCGCGAAGTTCGGTGCGCTGACGCAGGCCGAGTCCGACCGCATCCACGGCATCCGCCGTTAGTACGTCGCTGGCTCAGCCGCGCCACGCCGACCAGGCGAGCCAGCTCCATCCGATCAGGAACGCGAGGCCGCCGAGTGGCGTGATCGCGCCGAGGCCCTTCACGCCGGTCAAGGCGAGCGCGTACAGCGAACCGGAGAACACCACGATCCCGAGCTGGAGCAGCCAGCCCGCCGTGGCCGCGCCGCGCGTGGCGATCACGCCACACAGGACGAGCGCGAGCGCGTGATACATCTGGTAGCGCGCGGCGGTCTCGAAGATCTCGAGTGCGCGTGGCTCGAGCCGATCGCGTAGCCCGTGCGCGCCGAATGCGCCCGCCGCGACGGCGATCGCCGCGTTGAGGGCACCGAGAGCGATCAACGGAGAGCGGTCGGCCATGCGGCGAGCCTACCCCACGCTGACGATCACGGCATCGCCCTCGGGCTCGACGCGGATCGGGACGTCGAGGAACAGCCCGATGGTCTCGATGTTGGTGGTCGCGTGTAGAGAGAGCGGCGCGCAGCGAAACCGGCCGCCGCCCGCGAGCGCGAGGGGCAGCACGAGCTGATCCGCGAGGTGCTCGCCGACCGGGACCTTGGCCACGAGATACGCCGCCGCCGCCTCACACGCGCGCGCGGCCACCAGCTCGGCGCGCACGCCCTTCTCGCCGAAGCCCGTGATCAGCTCGTGGCCCTCCCCGATGTCGATCATGAGGAGGTTGCCGATCGCCGCATCGGTCACCTCGCGGACCTTGCAGGTCGCGGCCGGGAACCGCTCGCGCACCACGGCGAGCTCGCGATCGCCCACGTGCGTGGGGAGTCGCGAGAGCAGGGCGGTGGCGTGGAGCGCGGCGCTGGGCAGGGCCTCGAGGATCTCGATCGGCGCGAGGGCACCTGGGCGGACTTCGAGCGTGAGCTGCCCGAGCGGCCCACGCACGTCACCCACGAAGCCGTACTGATCGAGCGCCAGCGTGACGTCTGCGCCCATCTCACGCAGCCGCGGCAGGAACACACGCTCGAGGAACTCGAACGGCGGGGCCATCGGGTTGTGCGTGCCGCCACGGATCGTGGCGACCAGCCCGTGACCGCCCACGATCGCGGGGATCAGGATGGTCTGGACCACGAGCGTGGTGGAGCCGGCGCTGCCGATGTCGATCGCGAGCTCGCCGCCGCGGATCGGTCCGGG
>JAYVRN010000790.1:0-3377 GCA_043776275.1 Myxococcales bacterium
TATCGGATCTCGCCGCTCGCCCTGATCGGGTTTCGCGATCGCGAGGGGTTCCACCCCGCGACGTTCCTCTGCGATCTGCCGTCGCGCGTGATCGTGCTCGCCGCCGAGCAGACCGTGAGCGGCGGCAAGCGGGTGGTCGGCGGCACCGCGTGGTCGCTCGCGCGGCCCGGCGATCCGCGTAGGGCCGCGGTGCCGGTGCCGATCCTCGCGAGCTCGAAGGGCTGCCTCGAGGGTGAGGTCACGTGCACCTGGGCGACGGGCTCGGTCGACGAGCCTTCGATCGAACAGCTCAAGGGACCGCAGTGGGTGGCGACCAGCGGCTGGGTCCACGGCGTCGAGGACATGTGCCGCGCGCTGCCCGACGACACGATCGCCGTGTGCTCGACCGCGAAGCGAATGGCGTACGTCGAGGTCGGCTGCCAGGACAAGCCGAGCAACACGATCGCGCTGCAGCTCGGGCTGCACGACGAGACCCTGCCGCGCAACTACGATCTCGACGTCGAGAACCCGGTCGCGCGGCTCTACGGCGAGGCCGAGCCCGGCGGCGGCGATCGGTACATCTATCGGTTCCGCGGCGCGAAGCAGACGGCGAGTCTCGTGATCGACACCGCCGCGAAGACCGGCTGGCTCGAGCTCGATGGCGTACGCGAGGACTGCATCGCGTTCGGGCTGTACCGACGCTGATCGGGCAGGGCACAGCGGTCGGCGCGGACCGATCGTCGCGTCGCCCGTGATCTCCCGGAGCGCGCCGGGCGCGATAGCATGGGCAGGACGATGCAAGCGGGTGATGTGATCGGTGAACGGTACGAGGTGGTGCGGCAGGTCGCCAAGCGCGACGCGGGCGCCGTGTTCCAGGGGCGCGACCGGGTGCTCGGCGATGCCGTGGCGATCAAGCTCGTCGAGGATGCGCCCACCGAGTTCGTGGAGCGGCTCCGGCTCGAGGCGGCGATCCTGCGGACCATCGATCACCCGCATGTCGCGCGGTTCCTCGACTACGGGACCAGCGGCAGCTCGCACTACCTGGTCGAGCGCTGGGTCGAGGGGATCACGCTGCGCCGCCGCCTCGATACCGCCGGGCTGACACCGCGCGAGGCCGTGGCGATGGCGCGCCAGCTCGCGTCCGCACTCGCCGAAGCGCACCGGTTCGGGGTGATCCATCGCGACGTCAAGCCGAGCAACTTGCTCGGTGCGGGCGACGACTGGTTCGTGATCGATTTCGGGATGGCCCGGGTGATCGGCGATCAGATCCAGCGCACGCACGCGGGCGCGGTGGTCGGCACCGTGGGCTACATGTCGCCCGAGCAGGCGTGTGCGGTCCGAGATCTCGACGCGCGTGCGGACGTGTTCTCGTTCGGCTGCGTGCTGTACGAGGCGCTCGCGGGCGCGGCGGCGTTCGATGGGGATAGCCAGCTCGCGATCCAGGCCAAGCTGATCGTCGCTGACCCTCCGATGATCGACACGTTCGTCCCCGGCTTGCCCGAGCCGCTGATCGAGCTGATCCACGGGTGCCTGCACAAGCTCGCGCCGGGACGGCCCTCCGATGGTGCCGCGCTGGTGGCGGCGCTCGACGCGATCGAGCTCGCCGACATCCCGGTGTTCCCGCCGCGCAAGGTCCGGCGGCGCGAGCCACCGACGGTGCCGTCGCCGACCGTCCCCAAGATGTCCGTGGTGCTCACCGCGCCGCGGCCGGAGCTGACGCCGCTGACGCTGGTGGCGTGGCGCGAGCTGGTGGCCAAGGCGCTCGCGCGGTTCCCGGGCACGATCGCCGTGATGCCGACCGGGTCGATCGTGTTCGTCACCAGCGGCCACGCCGGGGTCACGAGCGTCAACGTCGCGGCGTCCGTCGTGCTCGCGCTGCTGCCGATGATCCCGGACACCCCGATGTCGATCTGCTCGGCGCACGATCAGGCAGAGCTCGATCCGCTGCTCGATGCCGCGGGCGGCGCCGTCGAGCGCGCCGGGATCGCGAGCCTGTTCGCGGAAGGGACGCACACCAGTCGTGGCGCGCGCCTCGATGCGCTCACGGTCGGCCACCTCGGCGGCGAGTACCAGCTCGTGACGATCGATGGCGTGTGTTACCTCGCCGGGCTGCGCGGGCCGCTGACCGGCCCCACCAGCGCGTAACCCACGAGAGGCGATCGCCAGGCCGCGATCATCGCTAACCCCGCGAGGCTGCACGTCGTGCCGTCGGCACCGCCCGTGCACCGGAGCAGGGCATGACCAACACCACCGTACCGTCCCCGCTCGCGCCGCTCGCCGCGATCGACTCCGCCGAACTGACCGCCGTCTCCGGCGGCGCCGGGTTCGGTGAATCGGTCTCCAACGCCTGGCAGGGGACCAAGAACTTCGCCGGCGGGGCGACCGCCGGGCTGCTCCATGGCACCGACGCCAAGAACTCGCAGGTCGAGCGGTTCGCCGAGGGCAACAGCCGCGCGACCAAGGCCGGGTTCGAGATCGGCGCGATGGGCAACATGGCGATGGGGAACTTCGGCTCGGTGCTCAGCGCCGGTGCCGACAAGGTCCTGCCCGCCACCGAGAAGTAAGCGCAGGCCGTTTCGGCGCCGAAACCGCTCCCAACCCCTCGGGACCCGGGGTACAACCTCCGCCTGCGCACGCAGAGGAGATTGCTTAGCCACATGTCCATGACTGACGTCGCTCCCGGAACTCATCCATGAACGGTCGACCGCCCGGACGTTTTGATCGCCGCCGCCCCGAAGCGGGGCTCCGCATCAACCACCGTATTCGCGTCCCGGAGATCCGGGTCATCCTCGAGGAAGAGCAGCTCGGCATCATGCCGACGCACGAGGCGCTGCGCCTCGCCGAGGAGAAGGGGCTCGACCTGGTCGAGATCTCTCCGCGCGCGTTTCCTCCTGTCTGCCGGATCATGGACTACGGCAAGTACAAGTACGAGGAAGCGAAGAAGAAGCAGCAGGCACGCAAGCGTGCTTCGACCGTCGAGACCAAGGAAATCAAGTTCCGTCCCAAGACGGAAGAGCACGACATGGCCTTCAAGGTGAAGCATGTCCGGCGCTTCCTCGAGGGTGGGAACAAGGTCCGTCTGGCTGTCGTGTTCCGTGGTCGCGAGATCACGCACCCGAAGACCGGCATGAACGTGCTGAACCGCGTGGTCGAGCTGTGCGCGGACATCGCCACCGTCGAGGCGACTCCGAACATGGAAGGCCGCCGCATGATCATGGTGATCGCGCCCAAGCCGGGTGTGGTCCGCAAGGCGCAGGAGGCCAAGAAGGCCCAGGCTGCGCAGGCACAGGCGGCGCAGGCCGTGAAGAAGGACCAGCCGGGCAAGCAGGCCCCGTCGGTCAACGACCTCGACGATGACGATGATGATCTGGACGAGGATCAGATCAACGCCGACGTCG
>JAYVRN010000791.1:0-3374 GCA_043776275.1 Myxococcales bacterium
GGCTGGTCGATCGCGCAGCGCGTGAAGGGTCACCGTCACTCGACGGATGATCTGCTAACCGGGTGGTACGCCGCGGAGACCGCTCCTGCGGCGCGCCGGCTCCTCGATCTGGGGGCCGGCATCGGCGGCGTGGGCCTGCTCGCTCTGTGGCGCGCGACCCCGGATGCCACGCTGGTCGCGATCGAGGCACAGGAGGTGAGCTTCGCGCTCCTCGAGGGCAACATCGCGCGCAACGGGCTCGGCGACCGCGTCCGCGCGATCCATGGCGACCTGCGCGAGCTGCACCTCGATCCGAAGTTCGAGCTGATCACGGGGAGCCCACCGTACTGGGACGTCTCCGAGGGCGTGGTCCCCGCGGACTCGCAGAAGGCCCATGCCCGGTTCGAGCTACGCGGTGACATCCGAGACTATGCGCGCGCCGCCCGCGCCCACCTCGCCGACGGTGGACGCTTCGTGTTCTGCTTCCCCACCGTGCAGCGCGCGCGAGCCGAAGCCGCGGTCGCCGCCGCGGACCTCGCGGTGATCCGCTCGCGCGACGTGATCCCACGCGTGGGCGCCGCCCCACTGTTCTCGTTGTTCGCGTGCCGCGCCGCGAGCGAGGCCGGCGGAGCTCCCGTGCTCGAGCCGCCGCACGTGGTTCGCGACGAGCACGGTGCGCCCACCGCGATGCACGCGGCCGCGCGCGCGACGTTCGGCATGGTCGACCGTCCGCGGCCGGCGTAGCGGCGCGCTGAATCAGCGCTTCGGCTTGAGCTTGAGCGCGGCGAGCGCCGTGGCGGGTGGCGGGGACGGGAGGTTGCCGAGCGCGGGGGTCCAGCGCGGCATGCGCGGCAGCCCTGGCGGCGTGTGGCGGATCTCGACGAGCTCGACGGCGACCACCTCGATCAACTCGTCGTCCTCGACCTCGTGCTCCGCGACCGCCACCTCGGACATCTCGGCGATCCGGATCGCCGAGGCGCGAACCTCGGCGCAGCTCGGGCGAGCCTCGGGCTCCGGTGCGAGCATCCGATCGATCAGCGCGGTCAAGGCGCGAGGCGCGCCGGGGCAGCGCGCGGCGGCGGACATCGTCGGGCGTGCCCCGGTCAACGCGGTGAACGCCACGGCGCCGAGAGCAAACACGTCGGCGCGGAGATCCACGAGCTCGGCCGCGGCATCGTGGATCCGGGCATCGCACCAGCCCGTGATGCAGACCGGGAAGGCGCGCTCGCGCGTGCGGAGCAGGGCCTCGGGGCGAAGGTTGCGATGGACGATGTTGCGGCGATGCGCGTGCTCGAGCACCTCGGAGACATCGCGCAGAAGGGCGAGCACCTCGACCACCGGCAGCGGACCCGCCGCGAGCGCCTCGGACAGCGGCGTGCCCTCGATCAGCTCGCACGCGATCCACGGACGCCTGGCGATCACCCCGCACTCGAACACGCGCGGGACACCCGGGTGGTGCATCGCCTCGACCAGGCAGGCCTCGCGCATCATCTGAACGGCGGCCTCGCGCTGATCGACGAACGCCGCGTGCAGCACGATCAGGCGGGCGCGCCGGGGGAGCAGCACGTGGGTGGCTTCGTAGGCCTCGGCGTTCCAGCCGCCGGGAAGATCGCCGTCGATGTGGTAGTCGCCCAGGCGTGTACCGGGCGCAAAGCGATCCATGGTGACCCCCGTCATCGAGCACCCACGGTGCAGCTGGCGTGCCTCGCGTAACTCGGCGCGGCGCCTCGGAGTGCACCTCGGGACATCCGACCTCAGCCACGACAGAACCGGGTGCACTGACCCCGCGGATCGCGTGCTCGTCGGAGATCAACCACCGACGCATACCTGCGCCTACCTCGTCAGCGACGGTTGCGTACGGCTTCGAGCATGGTCCCCATCATCGTCCGCAGGTGATCGAGATCGAACGGCTTGGTCAGGTTGGCGACGCGGCCACTGGCGAGCAGCTCGACTGCATCCTGCGGCACGGAGCCGCCGGTCATCAGGATCGTCGCGGCGGCCTGCGCGGGCGCGATCGCCGTGAGCTCGCGGTGCAGCTGCACGCCGGTCATCCGCGGCATCATCAGGTCGCACAGGATCACGTCGAACGCGCCGCCATCGCGGATCATCGCGAGGGCCGCCACCGGATCGTTCTCCACGGTGACGTCGTGATCGGACTGGAGGTGGCGGCGCAGGGCGTTGGTGATCGTGACTTCGTCGTCGATGATCAGCACCTTGACGCGTTCGAGTGGCTGGGCCGCGTGCGTGCCGCTGCCCTGCGGCGAGCGCAGCGCCCTCGCGGGGACGAGGGACACGGTGAATGTGGTGCCCTGCCCCGGCTCGCTGGTGAACGACAGATCGCCGCCGAGCTCGGTGATGATCCGGTGCGAGATCGAGAGGCCGAGGCCCATGCCATCGCGCTTCGACGTCACGAACGGGGTGAACAGGCGCGAGCGCAGCTCGGCGGGGATCCCGGAGCCGGTGTCGCTGACCTCCACGACGACCCGGCCCGCGGTCACCCGTGAGGACACACGGACGTGGTGCTGATCCGGATCGCCTTCGGGGATCGCGTGCGCCGCGTTGCGGAACAGGTTCAGGAACACCTGCCCGAGCCGCGCCTGGTTGCCGACCACGGGCGGAATGGGATCGAAGTCCCGGATCACGCGCGCGCGGTGCTTGAGGTCGTGGTTGGCGAGGCGGAGCGAGGACTCGATCACGCCCTGGAGCTCGATCGCGCCGCGCGGCAGGTCATCCGCGCGAGCGAACACCATCAGATCGCGGACGATCGTGCGCACGCGATCCGCGCCCTCGTGGGCATCCCGGAGCTGGCCCGCGAGCTGCGGCGGCAACCCCGCGACCTGAGCGAGCGAGCGCTCGATCATCTCGAGGTTCGCGAGCACCGACGCGAGCGGGTTGTTGATCTCGTGTGCCACCCCGGCGGCGAGCGTGCCGACCGCGGCGAGGCGATCCTGGAACACGAGCTGGGTCTCGGTGGTCCGCTGCTCGGTGACGTCTTGCACGGTCCCGATCATCCGGATCGGACGCCCGGCGTCATCGCACTGGAGCTCGGACTCCTCGTGCACGAGGCGAACGCTGCCGTCGGGGCGGATCACGCGGTGATCGATCGAATAGGGGATGCCCGTCTCGATCGCAGCGCGCACCGCCGTGGCGATGCCCTCGCGATCATCCGGGTGGACGTGCGCGAAGAAGCTCTCGTTGGTGACCTCGATCCCACCCGGCTCGTAGCCAAAGATCCGGAACACCTCATCGCTCCAGCGGAGCGGGTTCCGGTTCAGCTCGAGCAGATCGACGAGATCGAGCTCCCAGCTCCCGCAATGCGTGATCCGCTGCGCGGCGGCGAGGTGCTTCTCGCTCCGGCGCAGGGCTGCCTCGACATCGCCTGGATCGTCCACCCA
>JAYVRN010000792.1:0-11635 GCA_043776275.1 Myxococcales bacterium
GACCGGCAGCTCCGGCTCCGGGCGATCCGCCGCCTGCAGTCCCAGAAGAAGGCCGAGGTCACCACCGCCGAGAAGCGCCAGGCGGCGCTCGACGGAGGCCGGGGCAAGAAGAAGGGCCGGGGCAAGGCGGCCAAGCCATTCATCCCGTCCCCGGCGCTGCCGGTGGCCACGGTAGCTCCCAAGGTCGAGGCGGCCGCCCCCAAGGCGCCTGCCCGGGCCGCGGCCAAGCCGATCGTCCGTCCCGCCAAGCCCAAGCGCTGACTGGCAATTGCCGGCCCGACGCGGGGACCGCTGGCGGACAATTGTCACGCGCGGTTTCGCGGGTGGTTGCTATGGTTTCGGGATGGGGCGCACAGCCCTGTATCGCGATCCAGTGCCGTTTCGACCCGCGCGGGCAGAGGTTCAACTCGAGCCCGACGCCCTGCAGATCCGCTTGCCCGACGGCCGGTGGCAGCGGTTCTCGCTCGATGGCTGTATCCCGACCGCCGGGGACGGCTTCGTCGCGGCGCGGATCGATTCCCGGTCCGAGCGGAGGTTCGTCCGGATGCTCAGCCTCGAGCAGCGCCACGCACGGATCGTGGTGATCACGCCGCCCGATCACGGTGCCGTGGCCCCCAACGTGGTGCGGGTCCCCGAGGCCCCGCCCGAGGCTGCGATCGTCGACACCGCGGAGTTCGATGCTCTCGCGGACTGGGTGCTCGGCGGCGGGCGGCTCGCCGCGTGCGCGATCGTGGATCTCGCGCGCCTCGCCGCGATCGCTTCGCCGCAGTTCGCCGCGGTGATCGGCGAGGTCGCGGCGCAGCGCGCGCTCGAGCTCGTGTGGGTCGCGCGCGGACCGCTGCGTGGCGGCTCGGATCTCGACACCGCCCTGCAGCCACTCGCCGACGCCGCCCGGCACTCGCAGCGGGTCGCCGAGGCCCTGTTCGCGGCGCTCGCCCATGTGGCCGGCGCCACACGACGCCGACGGCGGGGCTAAACTGGCGCAGCCAGATCGCGCGCGGTAGCTTCGCGGGATGCGGACGGCGCTGGTCGCGATGATCGCCCTTTTCGGGGCCGCCGGCTGCCAGAGCGAGGACGTCTCTCGCGAGCTCGGCGCGCGGTGCGCCACGTCGCGCGACTGCGATGATCGCTGCCTCCCGCCGGGTCAGGACTATCCGGACGGGTTCTGCACGTTGACCTGCAACACCACGAACGAGTGCCCGATGTCGGCCTCGTGCGCGGAACGCGAGGGTGGCGTGTGCCTGTTCGATTGCGCGGTCGATGCCGACTGCGCGTTCCTCGGAGCGGCGTGGACCTGCAAGGACACGGACGCGCGCGGGGCCGAAGGGAACCTCAAGGTATGTCGCGGCGATTGATCTCCAGCTGCTCGCTCGTCGGTCTGCTCGCCGTGGGCGTCGCACAGGCCGAGCCCTCGGTGACCGCGGCCGCGGATCCCGCCGACGAGATCGGCGATCAGGCGATCGGCGCGGAGACCGGGATCGCCGGCGGTGGCCGGGTCACGCCGGGCGGGCTGCGCGTCGCCGGCCACTACCTGTATCAGCTGTCGGCGTCCGACTGGTTCGATGGCACCGCCGCGTTCACGTTCGGCGGAGGAAGCGCGGCGTGCTTTCGTGATCGCATGGACACCATGGTCTGCGATCACGGCTTCACCGATGGCCGCGGCGTGGAGATCTCCGCCGGCGTGCGCCGCATGTTCGCCGCGCAGGGCGCGTTCCGTCCGTTCGCGCGCGTCGGCGTCGGCATCGAGCTCGTGCAGTTCGCCGACGATGACGTGAGCGGCGTCGCGATCCCGCTCCACCTCGGCGGTGGCGTCCGCGCCCGGGTCGCACCGAGCGTGGCGATCGTCGCCCAAGGCGAGCTCGTGCTCGGCCTCGGCCGCTTCGGCAACGCGCTCGGGCTCGAGCCGCAGGTCGGCCTCGCCGTCACCGCGGGCGCCGAGTTCCGCTTGCGATGAGCTCGCGCGCGCCGCTCGTGCTGGTCACGTGCGCGTGGTTCGCCGTGGCGGCGTGCGGGCGCGAAGCAAAGTCCTCGACCTCGTTCGCGGTGACGGTCACCGCGGAGGGCGTGCCGGTCGGCGCGCGCGTGGTGCTGTTCGATGCCAGCGGGGCGCAGCTCCACATCGGCAAGATCGATCTGTACGGCGCGCGTCAGGGCGCGGCCGCCTGTGCGATCGCCGCGGACGTCGTCGGCTCGTGGGATGGCCTGGTGCTCGGCACCGGGCGCGCCGAGGTCCCGGTGGGAGGCGATGCGTGTGCGCCGTCGCCCGCGATCCCCTACGGCGTCTACAAGGTCCTCGCCTACCGCGGGATCGAGTTCGAGCGCTGGGAGGGCACGGTGGATCTGTCCCGCGGACGTGGCCGCGTGGAGCTCGCGATCCCCCTCGAGCGCGCGTGGACACCCCGAGGCACGCTCGCCGCGGATCTTCACGTCCACGCCGAGGCCTCGAATGATTCGACGATGCCCAACGAGCAGCGCGTGCTCGCGCAGGTGGCAGGTGGCGTCCAGGTGATCGTGCTGGCCGATCACAACACCAATGGCTCGCTCGCGCAGCCGATCGCGGCGGCGGGGCTCGAGGGCGTGATCGCTGCGGTCGCCTCGAACGAGCTGACCTCCGAGACGATCCACCTCGGGGTCTACCCCGTGATCGTGGACCCGAAAGCGCCGCGCGGCGGTGCGCCGACCGAGGCGATCGTCAAGCCCGCCACGCCCGCGCAGCTGCTCGACCTGGCGCGCAAGCTCCCCGGCGAGCACGTGGTCCAGGTCAACCATCCGCGGTTCCGGGTCACCGCACTCTACGACGTGCTCGGCTGGGACGGCGTCAGCTGGCCGCCGCCGTTCCCCGTCACGTTCGACGCAGTCGAGGTGCTGAACGGCTTCACCGCATTCAATGTCCCTGGCGATCGCCGGTTCGACGACAGCGTGCGCGACCTCTACACGATGATCGATCACGGCCACCCACTCGCGCCGCTCGGTAGCAGCGACACGCACGACTTCAACTGGAACCACGATGGGCTCGCGCGGACCTACGTGTTCGTCCCCGACCCGCGCACCAAGCCGTTCGACGAGCCCGCCTTCATCCACGCCATCCTCGCCCGTCGCGTCGTCGCGACCACCGGGCCCTGGCTCGACGTCAAGGTCACCGACGCGCAGGGCTCCGCGACCGTGGCGGGCCCCGGGCAGTTCCTCCGCGCCAGCGGCACGGCGTGGGTCGAGATCACGCTCGCCCAGGCGCGGTTCGTCCACGTCGAGAAGCTGAAGATCACCGTCGGCACGCCCACCGGGCCCGCGGTGATCCAGACCCTCGAGGTGCCGGCGAACGTCCGCGACTTTCACTGGGCCGGCGCGATCCCGATCGGCACGGTCGACACCTGGATCGGGGTCACCGCCGACGGTGACACCGCGATGCCGCTCGAGCAGACCGGGACCTATCAGCGCGACAAGTGGAAGCACCCCGGCGTGACGCCGTTCGCGATCGCGAGCCCGATCCTCATCGACGCCGACGGGGACGGCCGCTGGCACCGCGGCGACGGCGATCTGCTCGCGAACTGAGTTACTTCGCGACGCCCTTCGGAAGCAGTAGCCAGTACTTCCCAGGGCCGCCCATCCGACCGCCACGCTCGGCCGCGGCGACGTCATCGCCCCAGTAGATGTCACCGCGCACCGGGCCGAGGATCCCGCCGCCGGTGTCCTGCGCGATCAGCAGCTGGCGCCACGGCGCGGCGCCGGGCTTGCCGAGGTTCGGCGCGCGGGTGTCGACCCAGATCGGCGTCGAGTGCGCGATGAACGCGCGATCCACCGCCATCGAGCGCTCCGCGGTGAGTACCACCATCTGCGAGCCGACGGCGCCGGCGAGCTTGGACTCGCGGAAGAACACGTACGAGCTCGATTGATCCACGACCTCGTCGAACTTCCCCGGGTGCTCGTTGAACCACTTGCGGATGCCCTGCATCGTGCCGCTACCCGGCGTGGCCAGCTCGCCCATGCTCTTCAGCACACCGCCGACACCACGATACGCACGGCCGTTCTTGCCCGCGAACTCGAGCCACACGGTGGTCCCATCGTCCATCAGCGCCTTCGCGCTGCCCTCGATATGCGCGAACAGCACGTCGACCGCGTCGTCGGCGTACATCAGCTCGAGCCCCTGCCCGGCGAGCGCGCCCTTGCGGATCTCGGCGCGCGTCGGATACGGCGCGACCTCGCCCTTGGCGTCGAGCTTTCCCCAGATCCGCCGGCCGTGCGAATCGGGGATGTGCTTGGACAGATCGATCATCACCAGATCTTTGGGCCGGTCGTAGATCGGGATCTGGTACTTGCCGCCCTTCTTCCGCGAGGCGTGGATCTGCTGGACGTTGTAGCCGGTGAGCTTGCCCTCGGTGCCCGCCTTGCCCGCGGCGGCCCACGGCACGAACTCCGCCTCGAACATCGCCCTGGCGCCGGCATCGTCACCCGGCTTGACCTTGGCCGCGGCGGCGCACGCCTTCCGCCACTGCCCGGCCTTGCCGCCGTGGCCATCGTGCCCGATCGGATCGCCGTCCTTGATCGCCGCGAGGGCCGAACACGACTGGAGAAACGACGGCACCGCCTGCGCGAGCTTGTCGTCGGCCCAGCCCGGCAGCTCGGTGAACTTCACCTTGCTCAAGGTCAGCGCGTCCCGCGGTGTCGCGGCAGGTGCATCGGGATCGGCGCACGCACCCGGCGGATCCGCATCCGGCGCAGCCCGGGCAACAGACAACGAGCTCAACAACGCGATCGTGACCGGCAGCGCACGCATCCCTGGAGGGTGACAACGCGGGACCGCGAGCGCAAATTCCCCGACCTCAGCGCAGGTACCGCACGGACAGCGCGATCTCGACGTGGTCGCGGTCCTGGAGATCGGGCGTCGCGAACGTGCCGGCGAGCGAGAGCCGACGATCGACGGAGAGCCACACGCCGGCGCTCACCGGGGTCCGGCGCAGGACCCAGCTCCCCCGGCGCTCCCGGCCAGGGTCGGTCAGGATGATCGTCGTGATCCCCGTGGACGCATAGGCCAGGAGCCGTGGCGCGAGCTGGACCTCGAGGCCCACCGGCAGCTCGAGCGCCGCGGAGCGCTCCGGGCCGAAGCTGGCCGCGAGCTGCCGGCCGAAGGGTCCGGGCACCCAGGGCGCGCCGGTGAACACCGCGAGCCGCGGCGAGATCCGATAGCGCACGGCGATCCCGGCGGCCAGATCGCCGTCGCCCGTCGAGTCCAGATCGAACGACGCTGCCAGGCTCACCGCGATCGCGAGCCGGCCGCAGGCGTACAGCTCGCTCGATCCGGACACGGTCAACAGCCCCGCAGTGCCCGGCGCATCGACGACGAAGGCGTACTCGGCTCCCACCGTCAACCAGCGCGCCACGCCGAACGCAGCGCCGAGGCGCCCGATCGGATCGGTGCTTCGCACGGTGGTGCCGAGCGAGCTGCGCGCGGTCCAGGCGATCCCGAACGAGCCGCGCCCAGCCCACTGGCCGGGGTCGAGAGTCAGTGATTGATCGACGGAGCGATCGAGCTCGCGCGGCTCGGCCACCGCCGTGCCGGTAACGAGCATCGTCAGGAGCAGCGCTCGGGTCACGCACGGAGACGATCGCGCATGCGCGCCGAAACGACAACGCTCAGGGTGGGCGCTTGAGCATCACGTCGTCGATCGCCGTATCGAGCACCGCGGCGGTGAACGGCTTCTCGAGGAACGCATCGGGCTCCTCGTCCCCACCCTCGCCCCGCACGCGGTCCGTGTAGCCCGACATCAGGATGATCGGGCAGCGAGGGAGCAGCTGCCGCGCGATCGCGAGCACGTCGTAGCCGCTGCGTCCCGGCATCACGACATCGAGGATCACGAGGCCGAACGCCTGGTCACGCAGCCGCGCCTCCGCCTCGATGCCGTCGGCGGCTAGCACCACGGTGGCGCCGCGGCGCTCGAGGAGCCGGCGCACGGTAGCGCGGACCGAGGGCTCGTCATCGGCGATCAGCACGCGGAGCCCGGCGAGCTTGGCCGCGGGCGCTGCGGTCGAGTCCTGGCGAGGCCGCGGCGCCTGCGCACCGGCGACGATCGGGAGCCGGACGGTGAACCGCGCGCCACGCCCCGGCGTCGAATCGACCTCGATGTCCCCGCCGAGACGGCGCACGATCCCGTGGACCGCCGAGAGCCCGAGGCCATGGCGTTCGGGGCTGGTGGAGAAGAAGGGCTCGAACACCTTCGCCAGGATCGCTGGCGACATCCCGGCCCCGTCATCCGCGACCTCGAGCTGCCAGAACGGCTCGCTGTTGTGGAGCAGCACGCGGGTCGACAGCGTGATCTTCGAGCTGTTCGCATCGGAGGCGTTGCCCACGAGGTTCGAGACCACCTGCCGGAGCAGCCCTGGATCCGCATCGACGACCACGCGCCCGGCACCGCGCGAGATCGCGAGCTGCACCACCGGGCGGATCATCCGCGTCAGCGCCTCCGCGCTCTCGCCGAGGAGCTCGTCGGGATCGAGGCGCTGCATGACGAACCGGCCGCGGCCCGCGTACGCGAGCATCTGCCGGGTCAGGTGGGCCATCCGCTGCGCCGCCGCTTCGATCCGGCGCAGCGCATCCCGCGTTCCTTCGCCGAGCCCGGGCTCCTCGCGCGCGGCACTCGATTCGGCGAGCACGCCCACGAGGAGGTTGTTGAAGTCATGGGCGACGCCGCCAGCGATCAGGCCCAGGCTCTCGAGCCGCTCTTTCGCGGACGATTTCTCCTCGGCATCGGCGCGGGTGCGCGCGGCCGCCTCGGCCTCCTTGCGGGCGGTGATGTCGATCGCGAACAACTGGAACACCGCCCGGCCCTCGACCTCAATGGCCGAGATCACGAACTCGGCCGTACGACGGCCCTGACCAGTCTCGAACTGGAGCTCGTGGACCTGCTCGCTGCGCAGCCGCGAGGAATCGAGGATCCGGGAGAGGTCGTCCTCGAGCAGGAGGTCGCCGACCGGGCGGCCGACGACCTTCGCCGCGAGCTGGTCGAACATCCGCTCCGCTGCCGGATTGACCGCGATCACCTCGCCGGAGGCCTCGAGGAGCAAGGCCGGAACGGGGATCCGTTCGAACGCGACGTGGGAGGTGATGGGCGGCATCTAGGCAGGAGGGACCGACTCGGACAGGCTGTAGAGGACAGCTCCACCGGGAACGTTCCAGACAGGATCCGACCACGATAGACCCTCGAACAGTGAAGCCCCGGGTACTCCCTCGGGATGGCCTCGGGTAGCCGCGAAACACTGTAAAGGGTTCGCGTACTTGCGCGCGATTGTTGCTGCGTGGTACGGCTGACTCCGCCGTGCCCTCGCTCGATCGCGCTGCCATCGATCCGGATGCGGATCGCGTGGTCCGCAAGCTGACCCGTGCCGGGTACAAGGCGTACCTCGTCGGTGGATGCGTCCGCGACCTCCTGGTCTCACGCACGCCCAAGGACTGGGATGTCGCCACGAGCGCGACCCCGAACGAGATCAAGGCGACGTTCCGGAACTCCCGGATCATCGGGCGCCGGTTCCGCCTCGCCCACGTGTTCTTCGGCTCGAAGATCATCGAGACCTCGACGTTCCGGGCCCCGCCCCGCGAGGGAGAGGACGACGATCTCCTGATCCGCCGCGACAACGTGTTCGGCACCGAGACCGAGGACGCACGCCGCCGCGACTTCACGATCAACGGGCTGTTCTATGACGTCGAGAAAGAGCAGGTCATCGATCACGTCAACGGCCTCGCCGATCTCGACGCCAAGCTGATGCGCACGATCGGGGACCCGGAGGTCCGGTTCCAGGAGGACCCGGTCCGGATGCTTCGCGCGGTCAAGTTCGCCGCGCGCCTCGACTTCGGCTTCGAGCCGGCGACCTGGCGAGCCCTGCTCCGCTGGCGGGGCGAGATCAGCAAGTGCGCGCCCCCTCGCCTCCTCGAGGAGATCCACCGGCTGCTGCGCGGCGGTGCGGCGCGCCGCTCGTTCGAGCTCCTGGTCGAGACCGGCTCCCTCGCCGTGCTCTCGCCCTACCTCGCGGGGTTGCTCGAAGGTCCGGGCGCGCCTGCCGTGGCCCCGGCGATCACCACCCAGACGATGCCCCGGCCCACGGTCGCCCGCGTCGAATATGTCGACGAGGATCCCGCGGAGCACGATCCCGATGATCCGGACGAGCTCGCCCGGATGGCAGCCGCGGCGGCCAAGGCCGAGGGCGTCACCGTGCCGGGCGGCGACGACGAAGATGACGATGACGATGACGACGACGACGAGACCGACGACGCCGACGAGACCGAGCTCGACGCCGAGGAGCAGGCCTGGCATCGCGTGTGGGCTGACGAGCCGGCCGTCCGCCCCGCTGCCGCCGCCGCTCCGGTTCGCCTGTCCTTCGCCCCCACGACCCCTGACCTGGCCAAGCGGCGAGAGCTGGCGTGGAACGCGCTGAGCGGCATCGACAAGGCGGTCAAGGACGGCCGTGACCCCTCCAATGCCGTCGCGTTTGGCGCCCTGCTCGCTCCGTTCGTGTTCGGCGGCGAAGAGGTCCGCGCCGGCGACCTCCACGGCGCGATCCAGGAGCTCGCCAACCCGATCATCGTCCAGCTCCACGTCACCCGGAAGGACAGCGAGCGGCTCCGCTACATCCTCGTCGCCCAGAAGCGGCTCCAGGCGGCGAAGAAGAAGGGTGGCCAGGCCGAGCTCGCCGGTGGCCGAGAGCTGATCGACGACGCGGTCCTGCTGTTCGAGCTCCTCGAGCGCGCCGCGGGCCACGAGGTCACCGAGCTGCCGACGGTCGCCGCGATCGCCGAGGGCCGTGACGACGAGGACGGCGAGGACGATCCGAACAACCCGCGCAAGCGCCGCCGTCGTCGCCGCGGCGGCCGTCGTCGCTAGTGAGCCGCAAGCTCGATCAGAAGCTCGTCGAGGAGCTGGTCGATGCCGGGTCCCGCGAGCACTACGCCGACGCGGCTCTCTATGACCACGAGTACCGACGCCGACGCGCCGACGTCACGTTCTATCGTGAGCTGGCGCAGCGCCGGCTCGGCGGCCCCGGCCGGATCCTCGAGCTGGGGGCGGGCTCGGGGCGGGTGACGGTGCCGCTGGCCCGCGACGGCCATCAGATCGTCGCGATCGATCAATCGCCGGCCATGCTCGCTGCCCTGCGGGCCCGGGTCGGGGGCCTCCCCACCCCCGTCGCCTCGCGGATCACGGTGCTGCCGGGCGAGCTGTGTACGTTCAAGGCGCCCGGGAAGTTCTCCCTGGTGATCGCCGCGTTCAACGTCCTCGAGCACCTCTATACCCGGGGCGAGCTGGACGCCTGCCTCCGGCGCGCCGCGGCCCACCTCGCCCCCGGCGGGGCGTTCGCCTTTGACGTGCAGCTGCCCGATCTGGCCTGGCTCGGCCGCGATCCCAACAAGCGCTGGGCAAAGACCCGGTTCACCGATCCGTCGACCGGCCGCGCCACCTACTATTCGACGAACCACGACTACGACGCGGTCAACCAGATCGCCCTGATCCGCATCTACTACGATCCCGTTGATGGCCGCGGGCCGTCCCGGATCGTCAAATTGACCCAGCGAAAGTACTTCCCCGCGGAGCTCGAAGGGCTGGTCGCCCATGCCGGACTGCGGGTCGCGGCCCGCTATGGCGATTTTTTTTTGGGGGCCCTCGATGGGGGGGCCGAGAGCCAGGTCCTCGTCTGCGAGCGTGCAGTTCCTCGTCGAAAACTGCCCCGCGGCAGGTGATCGTCGACGAGGAATTCTCGTTTACCGACGAGGATTTAGATCATTTCGGATCCTCGTCGAGAAACGAGTTATCCACAGGCATTTCCCGACGAGGAAATCTGCCCCAGGGCACCCCGGAACATTCCTCGACGGAGATCTGCTCGGTCTCCGACGACGATTTTCTCGCGATAACCAGCGACGGCTGTCAGATGCCTGCTGTACGTTCGCGACCCCAATTACCCTAGGGAGGGTTCAGATCATGGGTGAGAAGATCGCGAAGACTGGTATCAAGCGTGACAACGACCTGATGTACTACATCAAGACTGGTGACGTGTGGGCGACGCCCCGCAAGAAGCCGGGCATGCCGAAGGGCAAGGCGCAGAAGGTTGCGGCCGCCGGCATCGAGATGGACTACAGCAAGTACCTCTACTACCTCGACGGTGACGGCGACGTCGCTCGCAAGGAGCGGCAGGTCGGTGGCAGCAAGCGCAAGAAGACTGCGAAGGCTGCTCCGAAGAAGGCGGCTGCGAAGAAGCCCGCCGCGAAGAAGCCCGCCGCGAAGAAGGCGGCCAAGAAGGCCCCGGCCAAGAAGGCCGGCGGCAAGAAGGGCAAGAAGAAGTGAGCCCTGACGCTGGGGCTGTCCCGGCGTCACTCACGGCTTCTGCGCTGTTTTACGGCTACCAACTAGCGGCTTACTAGCTTCACTTGTGTTCGAAGGGCTCGTCATTCGACGGGCCCTTCGGCGTTTCGGACTCCCGGCATTTCGAGCGCGGGATCCGAGCAGGCACCTGGGGATTGCGGTAGCATTTCCATGAGGTGGTGATGCTTTCGCAGTCACGTGGGCTCCGGCTCGCGCTGGTCCTCTTGATGAGCCTTGGATACGTGGCCTGGCATGGTCACGATCACGTCGCGTACGCCGGTGATGACGACGAGGAAGACGGCGGCGATGATGGTGGTGACGATGGTGGCGGCAAGGACGGTGCCGGGGACGAAGAGGGCGAGGAGGAGGATGACAAGGACCAGCCGGCGGTGACGTCAGGCGGGCTGTTCACCCTCAAGAGCTACCCGGTTCGCGAGCTGTGGCGGCCGCTGACCATGACGCAAGGCATCGCCCAGTTCCGGCTCGGCGTCGGCGTCGACGTCAGCGCCAAGGGCGCCTTCGAGAGCTTCGGCGTCAACCTTGAGGCGAAGTACGGCTTCAAGGACAACGTGATGGGCCTGGCCGGGTTCACCAACGCGTACAACTTCAAGCAATTCGGACTCTACGCGGGGATGGAAGCATCGCTCGGCTACGACCTGGTCGACTTCCGGACCGCGTTCCGCATCAGTCGCTCAGCCGGGCAGGACCCAACGACCGGAAAGTCCACCGCCGGGAAGGTCAAGGCCTCCATCGATGTTGGCTTCCCGTTCCGCTACGTTGCAAAGCCCGAGATCGCGATCGTCGCGCTCGACACGCTCATCAGCTTCGACTTGAACTCCGCACAGGTAGATGGCCCCCCCGACATGAACGGGGATCCAACCAAGGTGGGCAACGGCATCAAGCCGGACCTCAACCCGTCGCTTGGCATCTCCACCAATCCCATCCCAGCGCTTTCGGTCGTGATCTTCGCCCAGCTCCAGATCATCGACTTCGACACCTCGGCCGCGAACTTCACGGTCCCCGCGACGGCCCGCGTGCAGTTCTCGCCGAGTCAGAAGCTCGACCTTGGCGCCGAGTTCACGTTCCTCAACGTCAAGCCGCCCGAAGGCCAAAAGTTCTACGACCAACGCTTCCTGACGTTCTACGTGCAGTCACGGTTCGGGCGGTAGCAGCGTGAAGGTCTGCCCCCGCTGCTTCACGCGATTTCCCGACGGAGAGCGGTTCTGCTTGCATGACTCGGCCGTGCTGGTCGAGGAAGACGACATCGCACGGCTAGGCACATCGATCGGTAACTACCG
>JAYVRN010000793.1:0-3362 GCA_043776275.1 Myxococcales bacterium
GGCGGGCTGGTCGGCGGCTGCTCCATCCAGCGCCGGATCGCGCGCAGCTGACCGCGCACGGCGGTCATCGAGGCCGGCCGATCCTTGGAGCTCTTGGACAGCATCGCCACGATCAGGTGATCCAACCGCGGTGGGACATCCGCGCGCAGCCCCGAAGGACGGGGCGCGGCCTTCGCCAGGTGCTGAAGTGCAACGTCGACCGCCGACGCGGCATCGAACGGCACCCGCTTGGTGAGGAGCTGGTACCCGAGCACGCCCAGCGCATAGATGTCGACGAGGTGCGCGTCCCCGATCTCGATCTCTCCGCGGAGCGCCTCGGGCGCGAGGTAGTGCATCGTGCCGGTGATCTCGTTGACGTCGGCCGCTCCACGCTCCTGAAGCGCGATCCCGAAATCGAGCAAGACCACGCGGTCGCCCGGGGCGAGCATCACGTTCGCGGGCTTGAGATCGCGATGGACCAGGCGATTGCGATGGAGGTACTCGAGTGCATCGGCGATCGCGTCCAGCAGATCGAGGCAGTTCGCGATCGGGAGCGACTCGGGACGGCCCAAGAACTCGTCGAGAGAACCGCCCTCGATCAAGTCCATGACGAAGTAGTCGCGCCCGCCGTGGGTCCCACGGTGGAAGATCTGGATGATCGCGGGATGGCGAAGCGCCGCGAGGGTGCGTGCCTCCGCATCGAAGTCGCGAGCCGGATCCTTCGAGATCTTGAGAGCGACCCGACGACCGAGGCGCTCGTCGAGGGCTTCGTAGACCTCGCCCATGGCACCGACGCCGATCTGTCGCCGGATCTCGAACGTGCCGTCCACCAGCTCGCCGGGAGCCAGGATCGAGCCACCGACTGTCGGTGGGGCCAAACTGGGGTACTGCTCGGTCACGACCGCTCAACTCGTCAGGGCGTTGACCGTGGCGAGCTCGTCGACCGTGGTGAACTTGCCCTTGGCGTCCCGCGCGACCTTGCCCATCGCGACGTTCGGATCGTGGGTGAAGAACAGCCGGCCATCGCGCGCGATCAGATCGTTGAGGAGTGTGGCCTTCTCGTCGATCAACAGCTCGGGGAAGCGGTCGTAGCCCATCGTGATCGGCAGGTGCACCCACGCGCGCCCGGGGATCAGATCGGAGGTGAACAGCACCGGGCCCGCGGGCATCTCCACCTCGGTGAGGAGGAGGCCGGGCGTGTGGCCCGAGCTGCGATGGAACTTGAAGCCGTTGCCGAGCGCCGCCGCGCGATCCGAGGCCGCGAGCTCGAGGCGTCCGCTGCCGGCGAGCAGGTTCGTCATCCCCGGGATGAACGAGGCCTTGTCCCGCGCGTGGGGCGCCACCGCGCGCTGCCACGCCTCCGCGCCGACGACATAGATCGCGCGCGGGAACACGAGCTGCGGGTTCGCACCGTCGGCGAATGCGGTCAGCGCACCGCCGGCGTGATCGAAGTGGAGGTGCGAGAACACCACCACGTCGACATCTTCGGGGCGCACGCCGATCGCGGCGAGCGATTGCAGCAGCACGTGATGCGGCTCGACCACGCCGTAGCGCTCACGGAGCTTCGGATCGAAGAACGCGCCGATGCCGGTCTCGAGCAGGATCGTCTTGCCGCCCTCGCGCACCACCAGGCAGCGGCAGGCGAGCGGGATCCGGTTGTGCTCGTCGGGCGGGATCCAGCTCTCCCACATCGGCCTCGGAGCGTTGCCGAACATCGCGCCGCCGTCGAGGCGCTGCGAGTTCCCCAGGACCGAGGTGAGCGTCCGCACGAGGTGTCCTGTACCACGCCCGCGGTCAGTGGACCATGGCGCCGCCGGAGACGGTCGACGGTGGCTCGCGCGTGACGGCGTAGACGATGCCCGCGGTGCCGGCGACCGCGACGCTGCCTGCGATCGTGATCACCCACCACTTCTGCCACCACGGACGCGGCGGATCGTAGCGCAGGGGAATCTCGCGCGGCCGCGTGGGCTGAGCCCAGGTCAGCACCTCGTTGCCCTGCTGGTCGTAGGCCTTGAGGTAGAGCTCGAGGGAGACGGCGCGGGCGGCCTGGATCGCGGGCAACACGAGGTGGTGATCCTTGGTCGGAGCGCCGAGCGCGAGGTCCGCGGCCCGCCACTGGGTCTCGCCGCGCGTGCGCACGAACAAGGTCGCGGCGTGGAGGAACTGCTTCGGGTCCGCGAGCACGCTGACGTCGATCGCGATCGGAGCGCCCACGCGCTGGCCGAACGCCCAATCGACCTCGACGGCGGGCGCGCTGCGGGCCTTGGTCTCGTTGCGGACCTTCTCGAACCGGAACGTCGCCTTGGTCGAGGTCAGGTAGCTGAGAAAGTGGCCGGGATCGAGCGCGAGGAGCATCTCGAACGCCGCGCGCGCACTCGCATCGTCATCCACGTACGACGCCGCGATCCCGCGCTGCTCCCACAGCGTGATGTTGGCGTCGTGATCGAGCGGGCCGGCCTTCGCCGCCGCATCGAGGGCGGAGCTCGCGGCTTCGATGTTCGCCGCGTCGAGCGCGGCCTTGCCCTCCGCGAGCTTCTCGGCCGCGTTCCCGCGCGGCTTGCACGCGGAGGCGGACCAGTACTCGGCCGGGGCACAGGCACCACGGAGCGAGAGCGGGGATCGCGCGGTCCCGCCGCCGTGGCACGCGGCCAGGGCGATCGCGGCGAGCACCCAGCGCTGCATGGAGAGCGACGCTATCATGGTGAGTTGGACTCGCCTGACATGCTGATGGTTCAGTGCGTCATGGCTCCTCGATCCGCCGGCAAGCGGTCTCGCTGACCCCACCTGGATCGGCTAGTCGCGCTGCCGCCTCCTGTGTGCAACCCCTTGGAACCACGATCGGAATGGGGTGTACCGAGCTGGCACACCGGATGCTCCTGGGGTCGGCAACAACCTCACTCCTGCCGGAGCAATCGTCATGAAGCGCCTCCTCACTGGTCTCGGTCTCACCCTCCTCGGTTCGGTACAGTTGATCGGCTGCGCGGACGATAGCTCCGTGGACGAGGACTGCCTGCCGGGTGACATCGAGTGCGCTGCTCCGATCACCGGGGGCAAGGGCGACGCGTGGGACCCCACGAACAACCCCGCACAGATGTCGCAGAGCCTCAACTACAAGCTCACCGAGCTCCCCAAGAAGGGCTCGCTCAAGACCCCGACCTGGAAGTCGCAGTTCCCCGATGCCGTGGGTCGCGTACCCGTGGCGTGGGCGGACACCTACTGGCCGACCTCCGAGGGTTCGCACAACGCACGCTGGCAGGGCGCGGCCGTGAAGTCCCCGCTCGAGAAGTATGACGCCGCGTTCAACAGCGCGGCCGGCTGCGCGGTGATGCCCGCCGAGATCTGCGGCCCCGGCTCGAAGGCCAAGTGGGACACGTACTACGGCT
>JAYVRN010000794.1:0-3354 GCA_043776275.1 Myxococcales bacterium
GATCTCGATCGCCTGCGGTACGAGCAGCTGCCGGATCGCGATCGGCTGAGCGCCGAGCTCGACCGCCACGATCTGGTGGCGATAGGCGGCTTCGTCGAGGGCGAGCGAGATCGGCGCTCCGGCGTACCGGATCGTCTCGCGCCCCACGCGCTGCCCACGGTGGATGTGCCCCAGCGCGACGTAGTCGATCTCCGGGGGGAACAGCCGCAGCGGCGCGGACTCCACGCCGCCGATCGAGACCCGGCGCTCCGACAGATACGCCGCATCGGCGCCCGCGACATACAGGTGGCCCGTCACGATCAGCGCCTGCCCAGCCACGCGACGCGCGCGCGCGCCGGCGAGGACCTCCGCATAGATCGCCTCGAGAGGATCGGTCACATCGGGCGGCAGATCCACCGGCCGAAGGAACGGCACCGCGGCCACGAGGCCGCGCCCTCCACCGATCGGGATCAGCACGCGATCGAGATCGATCGCGCCCTCGCTCGTCCGCGGCAGGCCGCCGATCACGTGGACGTTGAGCTCGCGGAGCACCGCCGAGGCCGCGCCCAGGCGCGCCGGCGAATCGTGATTGCCGGCGATCGCGATGATGTCCATCGCCGGGCAGGCGCGACGCGCGGCAGCGAGGAACTCGAACCACATGCGCTCCGCACTCGCGGGCGGCGTGGCGCTGTCGAACACGTCCCCCGTGATCAGGAGTGCATCGGCCCGCTCGTGCGAGCAGGTCTCGAGCAGCCACGCCAGGAACACCGCATGCTCGTGCTCGCGCGAGACCTCACCCCGGAGCGTGTGCCCGAGGTGCCAGTCCGACGTGTGCAGCACCCGCATCCCGTCGAGGATGCCAGAGGGGTCTGACTCGACGCTGAAGCCCGCTCAGGGCTCGCACTCGCAGACCGCGCGGAACCGGTCGCTGCAGCGCTCGTCGCGCAACTTCGAGCTCTGCCGGTGGATGATCACGCAGTCCTCGCCCGGGCCCTGATCGTCGGGTTGGTTGTTGTCCCAGGGCAGGAACGTCGCCGGCACACCCTTCACGGTGAGGAATGCGTTCTCGGTCGCGGTGTCGCTGATCCCGACCCACACCTCGTCGGTGGCCAGCGTCGAGATCGCCTGCAGCTCCGCGAGATCGTCCGGGATCGCGAGGTAGGCGGCACTCGCGGTGGCGCTGCACAGCGTGCGCTGTGACTGCCAGCTGCTGGTCATCGGGATCGATCGATAGACGTGAGCTCCCTGCCCGCCCGCGATCGCCATGAAGTTGCTCGGGCACCCCGTGATCGGCGCATCGACGACTGGTGCATCGGTGGGTACATCCTCGCCCACGCACTGGCCGGCGTACGGCCCCGCCGACGATCCGAACCGAGAGCCGCTCGTACAGGCCGTGTCGGTGACGCTGCAGTAGCCAACGCCTCGCTCGCACATCCCGCCCTGACCGCACTCCGCGTTGGTCGAACACTTGAACGACGTGTCTCGCAGACACGACGACGAGAGCAGCGCACCCAGGACGAGCAGCCTCCACATCAGAAGCTCCCGCTCCACGTCACGAGCCCACCGCGGCGCGTCGGGACCATGCCGACGCCTCGCGTCTCGGTGGATCGATCACCGAGCATGTAGTGCGCGACGGCCGCGCCGATCAGCGCCACACCACCACCGACGAGGATCACCGACCACGTGCGCTTCTCGTGCGCACGATCGACGGCGTCCTGATAGTGCGAGAGATCCACGGCGCCCTCGGCATCGTCGAGCTCGCCACGCGCCCCGACGTAGACCACCAGCCCGATCACGCTCGTGGTGATCCCGGCGAGCACCAGACCATCGCCGAGCTTGTCGGTGTACCAGGGCCGACGTCCTCCCATCGACGCGATCGGTGCCGGTGCCGGCACAGGCACAGGCACAGGCGGAGGCGCGGCCGCGGCGAGCTGGGTCTTGCAGGTCGTGATCGCCTGCTCGGTATCCGCGGTCGCCTGCGCGCTCGGTGCCGTGGCGAGGTACTTCTCGTAGTATGGGATCGCGTCGGCGCAGCGCTCGAGCTTGACGTTGACCTGGCCCAGCGCGAACAGCAGCTCGGGCCGTGGCTCGAGGCTGTAGGCCTGCTGCAGCTCGGCGAGCGCGAGCGCGAAGTTGCCGGACTTGTGCGCCTCCATCGCCTTCGCGATGTGCGGCTGTGCCCGGTCGCCCGCGTGCGCGACGAGCGGCAACACGAGGACCAGCGACAGCGTGAGCGACGAGAGTTGGATCGTCATTTCTTGGGGAACAAGGAGTCAGGATCCCACGAGCCCCGCTTCGGCGGGGGCTTCTTGATCGGTGGCTTCACGGGCTTCTGCACGGGCTTGGATGGCACGGGCTTCGTCACCGGCTGCTGTGGCGCTGGCGTTGCCACGGGCCGGCTCGCGACGTTGACCGGCGGCTTCACCGGCTTGGTCACCGGCCTCGCGACGATGTTCGCGACCGGCCTCGTGATCGCGGGCTTCGTGATCGCCGGCTTCGTGATCGCGGGCTTCGTGATCGCGGGCTTCGTGATCGCGGGAGTCGTGATCGCGGGAGTCGTGATCGCAGGTCCAGCGATCGCCGTTGGCGGTGGCGTCGTCGGTGCCTCGGTCGGAGGTGGCGAGGCGATCTGAGGCGCCGGCGGGGCGGAGACCGCATCGGTGCCACCGCCCGAGAGGCCGATCGCGAGTACCAGGACCAACGCGAGTGCGACGACCCCGCCGATCGCGATCGGGATCGTGCGGTTCCTCGGTGGCGATGGCTCCCACTCGTCGTCGCGTTCGAACCTGCGCGGCGGAGGGAGCGGCCGGACCGGCTCGGTATCGTGTCTTCGCTTGGGTCGATCACTCTCGACCGCTGTGGCGATCGGCTCGACGGCGGCGACGAAGGCGGGCCCGCTGCCATCGGCGCCGCTCTCGAGAGGTACGGGCGCCTTCGGCTCGTTGGTGACGGTGCGCGGTGGCGGAGGCGGGAACGCCGCCAGGTCGGGTGCGACGAGCTGTGCCTGTGCGGTCGAGACTGGGACCCTCGGCGCGACCGTGATGCTCGGGGCGACCGCGATGCTCGGCGCGGCCGGAATGCTCGGCGCGACCGCGATGCTCGGCGCGGCCGGGATGCTCGGCGCGACCGCGATGCTCGGCGCGACGTCGGTGCGCGGCGCCGCGAGCGCGGCCTCGAGCTTCGTGGTCGGGATCTGGATCGTCTTGGGGCGCTGCCGCGTGGGTGCCGGGATCGGCGCGCGGGTCGCGGACTTCTTGCGTGGACCGGGCGCTGCGGCCACCGGGGCGCCCCCGGGGATCACCACCGGGTTGCTCGAGGTGGCAAGGACGGCGACCGCGAGCTGCGCGCGCGCGATCTCGATCGGCGAGCTCCGGG
>JAYVRN010000795.1:0-3349 GCA_043776275.1 Myxococcales bacterium
GAGCCGCTGCGCCAGCTTCTTGCCGGCGCGGAGGTAGAACGGCACGCCCTCCCAGCGCCAGCTGTCGATCAAGAGGCGCATCGCCGCGTACGTCGGCACCTGCGAGTCGGTCGCCACGCCCTGCTCCTCGCGGTAACCGCGGTACTGCCCACGCACGCACTGGTTCGCCACGTCGTCGAGGGTCAGCGCGCGCACGCTGCGCAGCACCTGGCCCTTCTCGTCGCGGATGTCGTCGGCCGAGAAGCTCGCGGGCACCTCCATCGTGACGAGCGACATCACCTGGAGCAGGTGGTTCTGGATGATGTCGCGCACCACGCCGGTCTGCTCGTAGAACGAGCCGCGCCCCTCGATCCCGATCGATTCGGCGGCCGTGATCTCGACGTAGTCGATGTGGTTGCGGTTCCAGATCGGCTCGAAGATCGAGTTCCCGAACCGCAGGACCAGGATGTTCTGGACGGTCTCTTTGCCGAGGTAGTGATCGATCCGATAGATCTGCGACTCGTCGAGGTACTGCGCGATCATCTCGTTCAGCGCGCGGGCGCTCGCGAGGTCATGGCCGAACGGCTTCTCGACGATCACGCGACACGAGGCCTCGGCGCCGCGCTGCTGCGTCCGATCGATCAGCTGATGCTTGTGGAGCTTCTCGAGGATGATCGGGAACTGCGACGGCGGCGTGGACAGATAGAACACGCGGTTGCCACGCGTGCCCTTGACCTTCGCGGCCTCGAGGCGGGCCTTGAGCGCGATGTACGTGGCGTCATCGGCGAACTCGCCGCCCACGTAGTCGAGCATCGAGGCGAACTTGTCCCACGCGGCGAGCTCCACCTTCTGGCGCGAGTGCTGGCGGACGGGACCCTCGAGCTTCGCCGCGAACGCTGCCTGGGTCAGCTCGCCGCGGCTGACGCCGATGATCACGGTGGGCTCGGTGAGCGCGCGATCGAGCATCATGTTGAACAGCGCGGGCGCGAGCTTGCGGCCCGTGAGATCGCCGGTGGCGCCGAAGATCACGATCGCCGTGGGATCGGGACGGCGACGCTTGGTGGGCTGGTCGCTGAGGATCTCGCCGACGACGGAAGAGTGGTCCATGGGCGGCGGAGTGGTCGGGTTGCTTCGGCTCATCGAGGTTCGTCCTTCGGTACGTGGAGGCGAGCGGCCGCCGCCTCGTCGAGGAACCACGCGAGGTCCTCCGACGAGATCAGCTGAGAGGGATAGCGAGCGGGGAGCCGTGGACCGCCGATCACGGCGGCCAGGGTCTCGGCCTTGTCGGCCCCCGCGACGAGGAACCGGACGTGCCGCGCGGCGTTGATCGCGCGGGCGGTCAGGGTGATCCGCGTGGTCGGCCCCTTGGTGAGGGCTGAGCTCACGGGATTCGCCACCACCCACCGCCGCTCCTCGTCGAGCGCGGGGCTCCCGGGGAACAGCGAAGCGGTGTGTCCATCGGGGCCCATGCCGAGCCACACCAGATCGAACATCGGTGGCTCGCCGAGGTTGGCGATCAGCTCGGCCTCGTACGCACGCGCGGCCGCTTCGGGATCCGCCGCGCCACCGTCGATCGGATGCACGCGGGTGAGCCCGAGCGGGGCGATCAGCGTCTCCTTCGCCATGCGGTAGTTCGAGTCCGCGTGGTCGGCCGGCACCGTGCGCTCGTCGCCCCACCACAGCACCACGTGGTCCCACGGCACGGCCTCGCGGCCCATCGCGGCGAGCAGCGTGAACAGCCGTTTCGGGGTGGAGCCGCCAGAGAGCGCCACGTGGCACACGCCTCGCGCGGCGATCGCTTCGCGCGCGATCGTGACGAGATCGTCCGCGGCGGCGCGGCTCAGCGCGTCGAGCTCCGAGAACCTGCGGATCACCACGAGGGACATCAGATGGACTTGGGCTCAGGTCCGGTCAGGTCACTTCGGGCGCTCGGCGTGTCCGCCAAACTGCGCGCGCATCGCGGACAGCAGCTTCTCCGCGAACGACTGATCCATGCGCGAGCGGAACCGCGTGTACAGCGCCGCGGTGATCACGTCGGCGGGCACGGCCTCCTCGACGGCGGCCATCACGGTCCAGCGGCCTTCGCCGGAGTCCGGGACGTAGCCCTCGAACTTCGAGAGCGCCGCGTCCTCGGCGAGCGCGTTGGCCGTGAGATCGACGAGCCACGAGCTGAGCACGCTGCCGCGGCGCCAAACCTCGGCGATCTCCTCGACGGGCAGCGTGAAGCGGTGCTGCTCCTCGACGGTGGGGTTGGCCGCGCCCTTCATGATGTCGAAACCCTCGGCGAGCGCCTGCATGATCCCGTACTCGATGCCGTTGTGGACCATCTTGACGAAGTGGCCCGCGCCGGTCGGGCCACAGTGCAGGTAGCCGTCCTCGGCGGTGCCGCCGGTCTTGCGGTTCGGGGTCTTCTCGACGCTGCCGGGTCCCGGCGCGAGTGTCTTGAAGATCGGATCGAGCCGCTTCACGGCCGCGGTGTCGCCGCCGACCATCAGGCAATAGCCGCGGTCGAGGCCGAACACGCCGCCGCTGGTGCCGGCATCGACATACGTGATCTTCTTCGGCGCGAGCATCTGCCCGCGGCGCACGTCGTCCTTGAAGAACGAGTTGCCGCCATCGATGATCGTATCTCCGGGCTCGAGGAGCTCGGCGAGCGCGGTCACGGTGGACTCCGTGGGGCCGCCCGCGGGCACCATGATCCACACCGCACGTGGTGCCGCGAGGGACTTCACGAGCGCCGCGAGGGAATCCGCGCCCTTCGCGCCTTCGGAGACCATGCCCTTGATGGCATCGGCGCTGCGGTCATAGACCACGCACTCGTGACCACCGCGCATGAGGCGGCGGACCATGTTCGCACCCATCCTGCCGAGACCGATCATTCCGAGCTGCATCGCCCGGACGATGGCACCCTAGCTTGAGCGGCGGAAGGCCTCGAAGCGATTGATCGTGTGTTCGACCGTCGCGCCCGGTTGGTGATCGTGAACGCGTGCGACTGACGGGTCAGACGATCCGTCTGTACCGGCGTGAACGATCCGCGATATGCGAGCACGATGCGACACGTCCTTCTCGGAATACTCGTCGCGACGCTCGTCGGATGCGGCAACGGAGACGGCGGCGAAGGCCCGGCCGGCCCCGAGGGCGTCCAAGGCCAGCAAGGTCCGGCTGGGCCGCAGGGACCGCAAGGTCCTCAAGGTCCGCAGGGTTCGGGCGCCGGCGATCCGGGCCCGTCGGGACCCGTTGGTGCGCCGGGACCCGCTGGTGCGCAGGGTCCGACCGGTCCTGCCGGCGCAGCGGGTGCACAAGGGCCGATGGGCCTCATGGGCCTCATGGGCCCGATGGGCCCGATGGGCGCAGCCGGCGCAGCCGGCGC
>JAYVRN010000796.1:0-11554 GCA_043776275.1 Myxococcales bacterium
GGGGGCCCGCTGGGGCCGATGCCACGTCGACAGTGAGCCAGATCCGTCCCAGCCGGGCGAACGCGCACGGCGGCTGGAGTGCGCTTCCACAGAGATCGACACCGCTATGCTGTGCACTGGCCCACGCCGCGTCGTTGTCGTTGTCGTTGTCGTTGTCGTTCGCGCACGACGCGATGCTTCAGGAGTGGGCTGGCCAGCGGACGCCCTGGAGGGCACGGCCCCGACGAAGATTCTGGTCACGGCTGCGCGTGCCATCGGTGTGGACGAGCAGGATCTCTACGTGGCGGAAGGCGACGGCAACCTGGTGCGGGTCTCCGTGCGCGATCCAGGTGGTGCTCCGGCGGTGATCGCGACCGACCTGCCTGCGATCCAGAGCCTGGTGGTCGCTTCCGATCGCGTCTACGTGGTCGCCGGCGCACGGATCTCCTGGATCGCCAAGCCGGCTCACTGATCCGACGGTCCGCCATCCGGTGATAGCGTGGAGGGGTGGAGAAGCGGCGGCACCGTAGGCTGAAGGCACCGCGCGTCGCCGGGCACGTCCGCGCAGATCGACGGACGGCGGCATGCGCGGTGGAGAACATCTCGTCCGGAGGGATGTTCGTGCGCACGGCGGTGTCGCTGCCGATCGGCGTCGCGGTGCTCGTCGATCTCGTGCGCCCCGGCCTCGACGGGCAGTTCCAGGTCAGCGGTCGCGTGGTCAACGTGGTGCCGCTCCGGGCGGAGGACGAGCCCGGCCTCGCGCCCGGTGTGGGCATCGCCTTCGACCCGCTCCCCGACGACGTCAAGAAGCGCCTCCGCGCGCTGCTGCGACAGCTCAACCTCGAGCAGGCCGAGGCCGAGCCGGCCACCGCGCCGCTCGTGGGCGAGCCCGCGGCTGCCTCGCTCGAGATCGTTCGTCTCGAGGACGGGCTGTTCGCGAACGTCAAGGGCATGTTCGACGAGCTCAGCAAGGCCCAAGCAGAGCTGCAGGCACGGGACGAGGAGATCGCGAACCTGAAGGCCGAGATCCGGCGCTTGCGTACGATGCGCCGCCCCGGTCGCAGCTGATCCGCGCCTGAGGTGCTCTACGATAGGCCATGGCCACGTTCATGACCGAGCCCGCGGAGCGCGGGTTTCGCGAGGCGATCCAGAGCATCGAGGGCCAATCCTCGGCCGAGGTCGTGATCGCCGTGCGCGCGCGGCTGCGGCGGTCGCCGGTCCCGTACCTCGCGGTCGCCGCGGTGCTCGCCGCCGCCGCCCTCGCGTTCGTCCTGTTCAGCGAGATCGAGTTCGAGCTGTGGGAGATCCTCGTGCTGCCCATCGTGGCGGGCGCGCTGGGTGGGATGGCCGTCGAGCTGATCGCTCCTCTCGAGCGGGGGCTGGGCTCGCGCGCGACCGGCGCCGCGATCCTCCGCGAGGCAGCGCGTGCTGCGTTCTACGAGCTCGGCGTGCATGCCACCAGCGGTCGCACGGGCGTGCTGGCGTTCTTTGCCTTGCGCGAGCGCGAGGTGCTGCTCGTCGGCGATCTCGCGGTCGTGGAGCGCGTGGGCGATCCCGCGCTCGTGAAGATGGGAGCGGTCCTCGCGGCAGCGATCGGGCAGGGGGGCGAGGGTACGGCACGCGCGCTCGCCACTCTTGCACCCGAATTCGCGGCGGCGCTCCCGCGCTCGGCCGACGATGTCAACGAGCTGTCGGATGCGGTTCACGCGGCGGCACCACCGCCGGCGCGCCGGTTCCGCGGAGGTGCGCGTTGACCGCGCTGCACCTCGTGCGCTGGCTTCAGCGCGGCGCCATCCTTGCGATCCTGCTCGGGGCTTCTCTCGCTGTCGCGCGCCCGGGTGGAGGTCACTCGTCGTCGGGCGGGAGTCACTCGTCCTCGTCGTCGTCGCGATCGTCGTCCCGATCCTACGGCAGCTCGTCGCGGACTGGCTCGGGCAGCAGCAATGTGAGTCCTGGCTTCGTCGGCATCACAGTCGGCCTCGGCATCGTGGGCCTCGCGGTCGCCGCCGCGAGGAACCGCCGCTCCGCCGATCTCAACATCGGCCAGATCAGCCACCGCCCGATGTCGATCTCCACCCCCTGGCGTCCGCTCGATCTGCGACCAATCCTGCTGCGGGATGGCGAGTTCTCCCGGGCGGTGTTCGAGGACTTCGCGTTCCAGCTCTATGCCGCGGCGCACCGCCATCGGGGCGACGACTCCTTGACGCCCTATCTGTCAGACAACGCCGCTTCGCAGCTCGCCCAGCGCGGCCTCGCACCACAGCAGATCGTGATCGGGACGCTGCGGATCGAGAGCGTCGCGACCGCGGCGCCGTTCGTTGTCCCGGCCGTCGACAAGATCCGCGTCCGGATCGAAGCCACGCTCCTCCTGGCGACGACCGCGGTGTTCGCCGTGGAGACCTGGACGTTCGTGCGCAGCGCGCGCGCGCAGTCCCGACCTCCGGTGTCGACCCGCACCTGGCCGTGCCCGAACTGTGGTGCACCTTGGGAGCGCGCCGCAGCTCGCAAGTGTGCGCACTGCGGCGAGAACGTCGAGGTCGGGCGGTTCGACTGGGCGGTCGAGGCGATCCAGGTTCATTCACAAGAGCCAGCGCTCGCGAGCCTGACCGGCACGATCGCCGAGTACGGCAACGATCTGGCGACCGCGATCGATCCCGAGGCCAGCGATCTGATGGCCGCGATCGCCGCGGACGATCCGCACGTCACGGCCGCCGCGTTGAAGGCCCGGATCCAGTTCGTCTACGGACGGCTCAACCAGGCGTGGAACTCCAGCGACCTGACCCCGGCGCGCGGCCTGATCACGGGCGCGATGCGTGGCTACCTCGACTACTGGCTGGGTGAGTACGAGCGCCAGAAGCTGCGCAACTACCTCGACGATGCCCAGATCGAGCGGGTCGAGCTGGCCAAGGTGCTCCGCGACAAGTTCTTCGACGCGATCACCGTGAGGGTCCGCGCCGATGGCTGCGACTACACGCTCGATGGCAACGGTCGGCTCGTCGGAGGTTCGCGAACGGATCGGCGGGCGTACACGGAGTACTGGACGTTCCTGCGCGCGTCGACCCGTCGTGGCCCGCTGTTGACCACACCGACGTGCCCGAACTGCGGTGCGCCTCTCGAGATCAGCGACCTCGGCGATTGCCCCCACTGCAATGCCACCGTGGAGAACGGGAGCTTTGACTGGGTGCTGTCGAAGATCGAGCAGGACGACACCTATGTCGGCTAGCGCCGTGCGGTGGTTCGCGTGCGCCGTCCTGGCCGTGGCCTGCAGGCGCGCCTCGGAGCCAACCCCGGCGCCAACCTCAGAGCCACCTGCGCCTGGGCCCGCGGTGGCGCCTCGTGTGGATGCGGCACCCCTCCCCGATGCGCCGGTCGAGCTCGTCGATGCACCACCGATCGATGCGGCCCGGGCGGCGCATCGGCTCCTCGAGGTCGGCGGGGACGACGCTTCGGCCCTCGGCGCGGAGATCCTGGCACCGGGGCTCCCCGCCTTCGATCTCGCGAGCAAGACGATCCTCGTCGCGTACCAGCCGCACTACCACATGCTCGCGTTCTCCGAGCTCGAGCTCCGGATCTTGCGCGCAGCCGACGCGCGCCTGGTCTCGACGATCCCGGTGTGGACCATGAAGGAGGCGCAGGCCGTCGTCGGGGAGCCCACCACGGACGCGAACCTGCGCAAGCTCGGCACCACGATCGATGCGCGGCTCGCCCTCGTGGAGCAGCCGCTCACCCGATTCACCACGATGCCTGCGTGCACCGGCACCGATCCGGTGGCACCCGACGCGGATGGCGACGGTGAGCCCGACATGCCCACGGAGTTCAGCCCGGGGTGCGACGGTCACACGATCTGGACCTGTGGCGACGTCGTCCTCGAGTACCCCCACCGGCCGGGGTGGACGGCCGTGACGACGTTGAAGCTGCGCCGGGGTAAGACCGCGACCACGCTCTCCACCCGCGCCTGGCGCAAGCCTCCGATCCCGCACGTCGACGATCCGAGCACCAAGGTCGAGACCTTCAACTGCATCCACGACGCGCGCCCGATCCCCGGCACGCGGCAGATCCTCATCGAGCTATGGCACGAGTGCCTGACCAGCGGCGATTGGTGCAGCCTCGGCGGGCCGACCTGGCAGGTCATCGCTGCACCCTGAGGCGCCAGCTCCCACAGGTGCTACGGTGCGTCCATGACTGAGCCGCACCTCCGCGACGAGGTCGCGCAGCTCGTCAAGGACGAGGTCCGACGCCCCGATTTCGGGGTGCGCGTGATCATCATCTGGAAGCTCGTCAAGGGCGGCCTCCTGACGGTGCTCGGCGTCACCGCGTTCGTGCTCCGACACCGCGATCTTCACGCGCTCGCAACCGATCTCGTGGAGTGGCTCGGGATCGATCCCGCGGGCCCGCACGTCGAGGGCTTGCTCGATCGGATGTTGACGCTGACCCCGGGGCGGATCGCCGGCCTCGGTGCAGCGGCGATCGCGCTCGCGGGCGTGATGTTCCTCGAAGCGTGGGGCCTCCACCGCCGCCGGGTCTGGGCTGAGTGGCTCACCGTGCTCGTGACCTCCTCGCTGATCCCATTCGAGATCCATCACCTCGCCGTGGAGCCGACGTTCGGCAAGGTGGTGACCCTCGTCGTCAACGTAGGGATCGTGGTCTACCTGCTGCGCCATCGCTGGCTGTTCGTGCCCGGCCGGATCGGTCGCTGGTGGAAGCGCCGGCGCGGCCGGCCATAGCCGCGGTTCGGGCGCTTCAGCTATCGTCCGCGCCGTGACCAACTCCTCGGCGACCATCGGTGAGCTCGGGCGGATCGTCTCGCTCGGCAACCTGCTCGGCATCAAGACCACGCGGCTCGTGCAGCGGCTCGCTCCGCTCACCACGGAGTGCAGTCGTCACCTCGTGGTCACGATGTCGCACGGGCTCGATGCGCTGTGGGTGACCACGCGGGTCGCGCGCGAGACGGCGCGCTCGATCTGCGGCGCTTGGCTCGACGCCCTCCCGGGCGACGAACTCGAGCTCGAGATCGACACCAACGGTGTGACCGCACGCTCCGAGGAGGCGGCGCTGCCGCCGGGCTCGCCAGCGCTGGTGACCACGCTCGGAGACGACCTGACCTCCCTGGCGTGGGACGGCGCCACCTGGACCTACGTGGTCGAGCACGAGAACGGTGATGCCGTTGCGTGCGATGCGACCTTCGCTCGGATCGATAGCGTGGCGGAGACCCTCGGGGTCACGGCCGCGCAGCGCCGGATCGCGGGCGGTTTGCATCGCTCGCTGGCCCGCGCGTCGCGGACGCGGGCGAGCCTGCGCGCGAAGGGCGGTGTGGTGGAGCCGCGGGTCACCCTGGCGTGGGATCGTGTGGAGTGGCAGCCGATCCAGAGCATGGTCGGCGGCTTCTATCCCGAGCACGGCGCGGTCGGGCAGCTCCCTCGGATCGCGCGGGCGTGCGAGGTCGACGACGCCACCGTCGAGCTGGTGCTCGGCCCGACGGATCCTCCTGCGATGCGCATCTCGGTCCGCTTCGTCTGACGTGGTACGCTTGCAGCATGGTGCGGGCGTGGTTGCTCGTCGTGGTGGCCGCCGGCTGTGGTCGGTCCGGCTTTGGTGACACCACGGATGCCCTCGGTCCGCCCGACTACGTCCCAGACCTCGTGGACTGGACGGACTTCTCCAATCAATCGACGTCGCAGCCGATCACGGGCACGAATCGCGAGATCGAGCTCCAGCTCCAGGCCAGCTTCGGCGTGGGAATGCCGACGATCGAGTACCGCCTCGATGGCGCCGCGTTCTCCGCATTCTCCCCGTCAGCGCCCGCCAACGTGCTGGTCGCACCGGGCGGCACGTTGCAGTTCCGTGTGCGCGGGAACGTGGGTGACTCGGCCTTCCTGACGGTCGCGAACTCCTCCGCCGAGAACAGCCTGCTCGACACCGTGCGCGGCACGACCACCTCGCCCGTCACCGGCGCTGGTACGGTCGCGTCACCATTCGTCGCCCCGGGGCAGGCCCCCACCACCTGCGCGACGTTCCTCACCGCGTTCCCCGAGCAGGCCGATCAAGACGGCATCTACAGCGTGAATCCTGGCGCGCCGCTCGATGCGTACTGCGACATGACCAATGATGGCGGCGGCTGGACGCTGGTGGCACGCGTGCTCGGGACGAGCACCACCCACGTCACCGCGGCGGCGGTGGGCACGGTCACGGATCCGGAGCAGCCGACCACGGCGAAGCTCGCGGGCACCACGATCAACACGCTGGGGTTCTCCACCGCACGGCTCAAGATCGCGAACACGGGGATCGTCTACGCGAAGGTCACGTCCCTCGATCTCAGCGGCGGTGGGTTCTCGCTGACCGATGTCGCAGCCCCGGCGCTCACCGGCCCGTACACATACAACTTCATCACCAGCACGGGGTGCAACAGCGACTGCGGGGTCGCGGTCGTGAGCGAGAACATCGGCTTCGGGACCTACTGCGGCTATCGCTACTATGCGTCGCAGGGCACCCCGCGCAACGGGATGGGCTGCAAGGGCGCGTTCGGCAAGAGCGGCGCGGTCTGGGTCAAGTAGCGCGTCGCGGATGTCTATCGCATGGCTGCGACCGGTGCTGATGCTCGCCTTCGTGGTGGCGGGCTGCAGCCGCGAGTCCGACTACGCGCCGTTTCCGACGGTGGACATCGATGCGCACATGGGCTGCGGTCTGGTGACGTGCGCCTCGGCGCACGCGACGTGTGGCCCGATCGGCGATGGCTGCGGTGACACCGTTGATTGCGGCACGTGCCTCGAACCAAACGTGTGCGGAGGTGATGGCGTCCCGTTCACCTGCGGCAAAGGCTGTACGCCGCGCAGCTGCGCGGATGCAGGGGCGACCTGCGGCCGGGTCTCCGACGGCTGCGGTGGGTTGACGCCGACGTGTGGAGGGTGTTCCGCGGGACAGGAGTGCGGTGGCGCGGGGGTGGCGAACACCTGCGGCGTCCCGCCTTGCGTGGGCCTGTGCACGCAGCAGGACGCATGCCCGAGTCAGCCGAAGACGACGATCCGGGGCACGGTGACCGCGCCCGGCCACGCCGACACCAGCGTGTGGGGCGCGCCGGATCCGATCTACGGGGCGCTGGTCTACGTCCCGAACGGTGCGGCCGGTCCGCCGCGCTATGGCGTCACCGCGTTCACGCCGGGCGTGTCGTGTGACTCGTGCCGGTCGCTCGTCTCGGGATCGCCACTGGTGAGCACGACGACGGGCGTCGATGGGACGTTCACGCTCCCGGATGCACCGTGCGGGACGCAGATCCCGCTCGTGATCCAGCTCGGACGGTGGCGTCGGCAGATCACGATCCCGAGCGTGGCGTGCTGCGCGGCGACCACGCTGACCAATGCGCAGACTCACCTGCCGCGAGATCACGTCGGCGAGCCGGGCGATCTGCGCAGCGACATCCCGCGGATGGCGTTCAGCACCGGCGACGTCGACACGCTGCACTGCGTGCTGCGCAAGATCGGCGTGGCGGACAACGAGTTCACGAATCCGACCGGTACGGGACGGATCCACTTCTACAAGGACACGGGGGCGCAGATCGACAACACCACGCCCGGGGCGTCGACCCTCTACGCGCAGCCCGCGCAGCTCGCGACGTACGACATGGCGCTGTTCGAGTGCGTGGGCAGCCAGGTCGCGAAGTCCGCCGCCGATCAACAGCGCGTGATCAACTTCGCGAACGCGGGAGGGCGCGTGTTCGCAACCCACTTCAGCTACGTGTGGTTGACGAACAGCGATGGCACCGCGGGATCGAACGTCGGGCCCAAGCCGTTCTCCCAGACCGCCACCTGGCTCGTGAACCAGACGCAGACCACAGATGCAGTGGTCGGAGAGGTCGATCAGACGCTCCAAGGCGATCCCGCGACCCAGGCGCGTCGCATCGCGTTCGCGAGCTGGCTGCAACTCGTCGGAGCCTCGACCACGGCCGGTCAGATCCCCGTCCAGGCGGTCCGTCATGACTTCGATGCCGTCAGCGCGCTGCCCGCCACCGCGGATGCCACGCCGGCGCAGCGCTGGCTGTACTCCACCGATCCGGCGCTGGCTGCGCCTCTGCAGTACTCGTTCGATACCCCGGCGGCCTACGCACCCGCCGCCGCTCCCACCCAGCGCTGTGGGCGCGTGCTGTACAGCGACTTCCATGTCTCCGATGCGATGGCCAACGGCGTGACGTTCCCGGCGGAGTGCTCCGACGGGCCGATGACGCCGCAAGAGAAGACCCTGGAGTTCCTGATGTTCGATCTCGCCTCGTGTATCGGACCGCCTCCGACCTCGTGCATCCCCAAGACGTGCGGAGACCTCGGCCTCGCGTGCGGCTTCTCGGGCGATGGCTGCGACGATGGCGTGGTGCTTAGCTGCGGCAGCTGCGCAAACGGCCGGATCTGCGGGGGAGGCGGACCCGGAGTGTGCGGCACCGGCCTGTGCATCCCACGGACCTGCGCGGAGGCCGGCGCAACCTGCGGCGCCCTCGGGGACGGCTGCGGTGGAACGGTGGACTGCGGGACCTGCCCGATCGACTCGAGCTGTGGCGGCGGCGACGCGCCCAACGTCTGCGGCCACATCATCCTCTGACCGCGCGTTCGCAGGAACCCCCTCCGATCGCGACACGCCTGTCCGGATCCTGCTCGGACCGCTCGGCCAAGTGCGCGGAATGTTCCCGGCACAGGACTTGAAATAGAGCGGTGGCATGTCGCCCACCAAGCTCGTTGTCGTCTCCGCGCTCTGTGTCCTGGCGGCCTGCCCTTCGGATCCGGGCCCGTGTCAGCCGGGCGATGCGACGTTCTCGAGGCTGGGTGGGAGCGTCACCGTGGAGGGAGGCTTGAACCAGACGTTCGACCGCGCCGCGGCACCTGGCAGCGCGCCGTGCACGATCACGTCGCGCGCCTCGGGTGATCGCGATGCCAACGCCGAGACCCGCACCACGGTGGACCTGACGTGCGAGAGCGGCGGCGAGCGCCTCCTTCTGAGCTTCGAGATCGATGACTCGCGCAGGCTCGGCGCCGGCGCCCATGCGCTGCAGACGGATGACTCCGGCTTGCGGATCAGCTATCGGGCCACGGCCTCCGCGCCCGAGTGCTACACGTACCTGGCCGACGTGCCGTACCAGCTGGACGTCACCGAGGCGACCGGCGAGTTCGCGCCGTACCCCGCGCTGGTCACCGGCGACTTCCACCGTCGTCTCGAGATCGCGCTCGATCTCTCGCTCCACGGGCGCAAGGCGCTGCAGTACACCAATGGCGTGGTGGAGGACTGCACGCTCGAGTTCGCCGGGGCCTTCGACTTCACCGCGCAGCTCGACGCCACCGACTTCGCCGCCCGCGACGTCAACTCCTGCATCGGCGAGTAGTCCACCGGCAAAGCGGGGCGGGCCCAAGGCTTGCGACGTTCGACCCGTCCGGCTAGCTTCCCCCGACCGTGGACTCCCCAGGCGCGTCGTCGGGATCCGTGCTGCGGCCGGGGATGCGCCTGAGCGATCGGGTGTCGTTCCCGCCGGAGCTGCCGATCACCGCGCGCGTGATCGATCTGGTCAACGCGATCGACGCCCACCAGGTGATCATCGTCGCGGGCGAGACCGGCTCGGGCAAGACCACGCAGCTGCCGAAAATCTGCCTCGCGATGGGACGGGGCGTGAACGGGCAGATCGCGTGCACACAGCCGCGGCGGATCGCGGCGACCAGCGTGGCAGCCCGCGTGGCGCAGGAGCTCCAGACGGAGCTCGGTGAGGTGGTGGGCTACAAGGTGCGGTTCAGCGACAAGGTCAAGAAGACCTCGTACGTGAAGTTCATGACCGATGGGATCTTGCTCGCCGAGATCCAGGGCGATCCGCTCCTGCGGGGCTACGACACGATCATCATCGACGAGGCCCACGAGCGCAGCCTCAACATCGATTTCCTCCTCGGCTTTCTCAAGCGCCTGCTGCCGCGCCGGCCCGAGCTGCGCGTGATCGTCAGCTCGGCCACGCTCGAGACCGATCGGTTCTCGGCGTTCTTCGGCAACGCGCCGGTGGTGGAGGTCTCGGGCCGCACCTACCCGGTGGACGTGCTGTACCGGCCGCCGCGGGAGGACGAGGCGGATCTCGCGGACGCGGTGGCCAACACGGTCAACGAGATCACCGAGATGGATCCGCGCAACGACGTCCTCGTGTTCTTGCCGGGCGAGCGCGAGATCCGCGAGGCGATGGGAGAGCTCGAGCAGCGCGCGTTGCCTCACACGGTGATCCTCCCCCTGTACGCGCGGTTGTCCGCGGCCGAGCAGCAGCGCGTGTTCCAGCGGTTGCCGCAGCGCCGCGTGGTCCTGGCCACCAACGTCGCCGAGACCTCGCTCACCATCCCGGGGATCGTGTACGTCGTCGATGCGGGGGTGGCGCGCGTCAACCGGTACAGCGTGCGGACCGGCGTCTCGCAGCTCCTGGTCGAGCCGATCTCCCGGGCCAGCGCCGATCAACGCAAGGGTCGCTGCGGCCGCACCGAGAGCGGCGTGTGCTTCCGGCTGTACGAGGAGCAGGACTACGAGAGCCGCCGCGCGCACACCGATCCAGAGATCAAGCGCGTGAGCCTCGCTGGCGTGATCCTGCGGATGAAGGCGCTCCGGCTCGGCGACATCGAGCGCTTCCCGTTCCTCGATCCGCCCCAGCAGCGAGCGATCGACGAGGGTTACCGCGTGCTCGAGGAGCTCGGCGGGCTCGACGAGCGCGGCGAGCTGACGCCGCTCGGCGAGCAGCTCGGAAGGCTCCCGATCGATCCCCGACTCGGACGCATGATCCTCGGAGGCAACGACGAGGGTGCGCTCCGCGAGGTCCTCGTGATCGCCGCCGCGCTCGGGTTGCAGGATCCGCGCGATCGGCCCCAGGCGCAGCAGCAGCGCGCCGACGAGGCGCATCGCAAGTTTCGCGACGAGGGCAGCGACTTCGCGAGCTACCTCAAGATCTGGGCGTTCTGGCAGGAGGGCCGCGGGAGATCACGCAGCCAGCTCCACAAGCTCTGCCGCGAGAACTTCCTCTCGTACAACCGGATGCGCGAGTGGGAGGACATCCACGAGCAGCTGATCCGCGTGATGCGGGAGCTGGGCTTTGCGCCCAACCCACACTCGGCGAACGCGGAGCAGATCCATCGCGCGCTGCTGCCCGGGTTGCTCAGCAAGATCGGCATGTGGAACCCAGAAGCGCGCGTCTACATCGGCGCGCGGCAGACGCGGTTCATGATCCATCCGTCGTCGAGCCTCGCGCGCAAGCCCCCCGCATGGGTGATGGCCGCCGAGCTCGTCGAGACCTCACAGCTGTTCGCGCGCTCGGTGGCCAAGATCGATCCGGCCTGGCTCGAGCGGGCCGCGGGGACGCTGTGCCGGCGCAGCCATGGTGATCCGCACTGGGAGCTGAAGGCAGCGCAGGTGATGGCCAAGGAGCAGCTCACGCTCTACGGGCTCCCGATCGTGAAGGATCGCAAGGTGTCCTACGGTCGCTTCGATCAGGCGCTGTGCCGATCGATGTTCATCACCCACGCGCTGGTCCGTCACGAGTTCACGACCAAGGGCGCCTTCATGGAGCACAACCGCAAGCTCCACGAGGAGG
>JAYVRN010000797.1:0-3343 GCA_043776275.1 Myxococcales bacterium
GCTACTCCTCGCGCGGATCGGGCAGGCTGCCCGGCTCCTCGGTGCTCGACGGGAACTCCTTGAGCTTGGTGCGCGCGAGCCTCCAACCCTGCTGGACGATCCACGAGAGCGAGCGATCGAGGCGCGCGGCCTCGTGCTGGATCTCCGTGAGCATCTCGTCCGGGAAGTACAGAGACTGCTTTCTCTTGTCCGCGTTGGCCATGTGCCAGGAGGATAGTCGGTTTCCGCCCGCGGGGTGCCTGATTCGTCGGCCCTCAGTACGGGCACACGGGCGGCGCGTCCACCAGCTCCACGGCCGCGGGGAGGACGGTGCGGAGGGTGGCGAGGCTCTGGATCTTCGAGCCCGGCAAGAGGCGCAGCTCGAGCCGCTCGAGGTGGCCGAGCGCGGTGGCATGTTCGCGCAGGTGATCGAGGGTCGCGGTGTCGAGCGAGGCATCGATCCGCAGCCGCGTGAGGTTCTCGAGCACGGGGCTCTCGACGAGCGCGACGATCACCGTGGTCGGTGCGAGGCCGACGATCTCCAGCTCGCGGAGCGCGGGGAGCTTGGCCGTGCGCAGCACATCGGCGAGGGGCGAGCCAACCTCCTGGCGGCCACGCGCCAGCTCGAGGGCGAGGCGCTCGACGCGCATTGGCGTGGTCGCGAGCGCCTCGAGGATCGCATCGGGGAGCACGGTATCCGGATCGGTGAGGCCGAGGGTCAGCGAGGTAGCGTGGGCCGCGGAGGCGAGCGTCTTCGGGAAACCGCCGATGAACGCGAGGCCGGTGAACGGCTGCAGGTTCGCGGTGAGCTCGTCGGCATCGAAGTCATGCAGCCGGCACGCGCGCAGGCACAGATCGCGGATCTCGCCGGGGCCGCTGAACAGCACGCCGAGCCAGGTGCGCAGCCAGGCACGGTGCGGCGGCAGCTTGGTGGCATCGGCCACGACCTGCCGCATGTCGCGGCTCGGGTTGCCATCGAGGACGAGGGTGCGGGTGTGCAGGCCGAGCACGAAGCGGTGCAGGCCCGGGATGTGCGGGATGATCTGCTGCTCGTCGAGCCACGGCTGTGCGGTGAGCCCGTTCAGCTCGAACTCCGCGAGCCACGTCACGAGCTTCGCGCGCTCGGTCGAATCGAGGCGCCGTACGACGAGTGGGCCGAGGCCACGCTCGAGCGCCTCGCCGGGGAGATCGAGCGCGGCTCGGGTCTTGACCGGCACGTCGGCGACCTGAAAGCCGCGCTTGGTCAGATCGCCGAACCGGACCATCAACGCGCGCTCGATGTCGGCGCCCGTCTCGTAGTCCATCTGCTCGTGCACCGGGGACTTGAACCGCCGCAGATGCACCCAATCGAGGCGCCGGCCGGTGATGAACAGCTCCACACGGTCGCCATCGGGATGGATCAGGACAACGGTCTTCACCGGCGACCCATAGCGCAGGCGACCTGTGGTTGGCGAGGCAGGATGCCCCATGACGGCAAGGCCCTGCAGGTTCGATGACTTAGGTCACGAACGCAAAGTGGGCTGAAACCCGGTCACGTGGGATGCTCCCGGCGATGAGACCACCCACCTGGCTTGTCGTGGTGTTGCTCGGTGCCCTCGTCGGGATCGTGTTCGCCAGCGTCTCGACCTACGACTTTGTTCAGCACCTCGATCGACAGGTGCATAGCCTCCACTGCTCGTTCATCCCCGGCATGGGACACGGCGCGGGAGAATCGGGCTGCCAGGTCGCGATGATGAGCCCGTACTCGTCCGTGCTGCGCGCGCGGGTGTGGGGCGGGATCCCGATCGCGCTCCCCGCGATGGCCGTGTTCGCCTTCATCGCGTTCTACGGACTCGATCTGCTGCTCACGCGGAAGCTGCAGGATCGCCGGGCCACCGCGTTCCTCTCGCTCGCGGCCGGGCTGCCGGCGCTGACCTCGCTGGTGATGCTCACGATCTCGCTCGCGAAGCTCGGCACCACCTGCAAGCTGTGCGTCTGCATCTACATCGCGAGCGCGATGTGCCTGACCGGCAGCATCGTGCTGTGGCGGCGCGCGATGAAGGCGCAATCCGCGGAGCCCGCGGCCACCAACCGCTTCCTCGGCGTGATGTTCGGCGTGGGCGTGGCGTTCGTGCTGATCCCGCTGCTGATGTACATCGCGATGGCGCCCGATCACTCGAAGTTCCTCGGCACCTGCGAGAACCTCACGAAGTCCGACGATCCGTACGGCGTGATGGTGCGCGTGGATCGCAACGCGGCGAGCAAGGCCGTACCTGCGCTCGAGATCCTCGATCCCCTGTGTCCCGCGTGTCGCGCCTTCGAGCAGCGGCTCGAGGGCTCCGGGCTCGCGGAGCGGCTCGATCGCAAGGCGATCCTGTTTCCGCTCGATACGGCGTGCAACTGGATGATCTCGGAGACCACGCATCCCGGCGCGTGCACGGTGAGCGAGGCGGTGCTGTGCGCGGGTGACCGTGCGCCCGAGGTGCTTGCCTGGGCGTTCGAGGTGCAGGATCAAGTGCGCGCCGAGGCGAAGACCGATCCGGCCGCCGCCGCCCGCATCGTCAAGCAGCGGTTCCCCGAGCTCGCCGCGTGCGTGGGCTCGGCCGAGGCGCGCTCGCGGCTCAACAAGTCGATGCGCTGGGCGGTCTCGCACAACATCCGCGTGCTGACGCCGCAGCTCTATGTCGATAACGTCAAGCTGTGCGACGAGGACGTCGACCTCGGCCTCGAGTACGCGCTGACCCGGATGCTCGATGCCCACGATCGCGGCGTGCGCCTCGGCCCGCCGCCCGCCGAGCTGCCGCCGCCGAACGCCGACATGCCGGCGGGGCATCACGGCGCCGCGGATCACAGGCCCGCCGCCGACAAGCCCGCCGTGGACAAGCCGATCGCCAAGCCCGCGGACAAGCCCGCCGTCGACAAGCCGGCCGATAAGGCCGCGGACAAGCCAGCCGACAAGCCGGCCGACAAGGCCGCGGACAAGCCGGTGACCTCGCCGAGCGCCGGATCCGATCTGCCTCCTGCGCCGCCCAAGCCGCCGGAGCCGACCAAGCCCGCCGATCCACTGCCGCCAGAAGCACCGGCACCCGGAGGTACGCCATGACGCCGATCCGTGCAGGCATCGCTGCGGTCTTGCTCGCGATCCCCCTGATCTTGACCGGCACCTGGATCCACTCCGCCGATGCGCGGCTGGCCGAATCCACGGCGACGCCGACCGAGGCCGTCGCGATCGCCTCGGCATCCGACGTCGGGTACTGCAGCCCCGAGCTGAAGAAGATCTTGCGGCGCGTGCTGATGAGCTGCGGTCTCGTGGGCGGCAACGCCGCACGCGGCTGCCAGCCGGTTCAGGCAAAGAACGTCGCCACGATGAGTGGCGGTGACTTCA
>JAYVRN010000798.1:0-3337 GCA_043776275.1 Myxococcales bacterium
GCAGCGCCGGGTGGCGCCTGTGGATCCGGTGCAGCGAGACCGATCACGAGGTCCGGCTCAACCCGTCCATCGTCGAGTGCTACGGCACGGTGTTCCGCCGCAACCCGAGCTGATCCCGATCCGGCCCGCGTGCTATGAAGTCCCATGCGAATCGTTCAAGGCTTGGTGGTCGTGCTCGGTCTCTCGGCGTCGGTGTCCATGGCCTCCGCGGGCGGAAAGGCCAAGCCGAAGGCGAAGGCCAAGGATGCGTGGATCGACGGGACGGTGAGCTACAAGTTCGCGGGCGTCGATCCGAAGTTCGCCACGCCGGATGAGGCCTGCAAGGCCGGCGTCGATGATCTCGCGAAGCACGGCAACAAGAAGACGTTCGTCAGCGTCAAGGACGGCACGACGAGCACGGCGATGAGCTGCGCGGTCAAGGAGTCCGACGGTGGCGCGACGGACCTGCCCAACGTGGTCTCGAAGCTGCTCGACTGCCCCGAGACCACGTCGCCGCGCAGCACCGACAACTCCGGCGAGTTCTCGAAGATGCGCTGCCACTGCGACGATGCGAAGGGCTGCCCGACCCCGGCCAAGCCTGCTGCGGTCAAGCCCGCCGCGAAGAAGTAGCGCTCGTCGCTGCACCGGCGGGTGTCTGGCAGCCGGTCCACGTCCACTTCGCGGTCAACTGACTAACGATCGAGCGCCGCCGCGGCCGCGCCGACGATCACCCTGACATTGGCGACGGCGAACTCGAAGTCGATGTCGGCGAGCGCATCCGCGGTCGACCGCAGGCAGTGATAGTGCGTGTTCCGGAAGTTGGCGGTGTCCGTGATCATCAGCGCCGGGAAGTCGGCGTCCCAGAACGGCGCGTGGTCCGATCTCCGGAGGCCATCGATCGATCGCTTGAGCGGCGCGAGGAGGGAGATGTTCACGATCGGCAGGCGAATCTCGGTGGCGACCTCCTGGAGATCGGCGACGGCGGCCGTCGCGGATTCGTCGTTGACCACGAGGGCGAAGTCCCCGCGGTAGTCGTTCGCGGCGATCTGGGCACCCGCCTCCGGGAACACGGCCTCGAGCATCGGATCCGTCATCTGCGACATCGGTGCGCTGTTGCGATACCCGATCATCTCGAACACGAGCCCGAGAACGATGTCGTCGCCGGCAGCCTTGGCGCGGGTGACATACGCCTTCGAGCCGATCAGGCCGCGCTCCTCCTCATCCCAGCACGCGACGACGAGCGTGCGATCATGCGCCTGCAGGGACAGCACGCGTGCGGTCTCGAGCACGCCCGCGACCCCGGTGCCGTTGTCGTCGGCCCCGGCGCAGTTCGGGACACTGTCGTAGTGCGCCGAGACCACGATGCGCTCGGCGGGCTTCGGGGTGCCCGTGCGAACGCCGATCACGTTGACGCCCGTGGCATAGGCGTGACGCTCGACCTCGAAGCCGAGCGCGGCGAAGCGATCGGCGCACAGGTCCTGGATCTCCTGCCAGTGCGGGGTGCTCGGGCTGCGCGGGGCCGCGATCACGGTGAGGTCGGCCTCGTAGCCCGTGCGCTCGACGAGCGTGACCGGCGAGGGCGCCGGGTCCGAGCAGCCGAGGGCGCCGCCGAGCGCGCAGATGACGAGGCTCTTCATGGCCTTGTGTTCTATCACCCTGGGTGATCGCGGGAGCTCCCACGTGCCAGGTGTGCCCCGGCCGACGTGGCGGCGCGAAAGGCGCTAGAACCATGGGATGTTTCGATGGAAGCGGGGCGTGATCCACGGGCTTCTCGGGTTCGGGTTCGTGGTCGCGGGCGGCCTCGCGCTGTTCCTGGCGACCGATCCGGTCGATGCCGAGAAGGCCGGCGAGGGCGTGGGGCGGCTCTCGGTGTTCGGGTTCCTCGCGGCGCTCGGCATCAGCTACCTGGTGCAGACCAAGCGCAAGAAGGCCGCGCTCGGCGTGCTCCTCGCGCTGCTCGCGGGCCTCGGCGCGCTCGTGGCCGTGATCGCGACGGCACCTCGCGCCAGGCCATTGCGCGCGGCGGATCGGGCTCCGCTCGTCGAGAGCGTGGTCGATGGGCAGGCCCGGCTGCGCCATCCGACGTTCGGCTTCTCGATCGCGCGCCCGCCGGCCACGTACAAGCCATCCGCGCAGATCACGGCGGCGATGGGCGCCGCGGCGAACGATCCGGGGTCCGTGGTCTATGGCTATGCGGAGGACCCGCCGACCGGCGCGCTGGTGGTCACGTTGATGGCCGGAGCGGCCGGGTCGCGCCATGACTTCGAGCGCTCGATCGCCGGGCTGCGCCGAGGCCTGGATGCGTCGATGACCCAGCAGTTCGGCAGCGGCGCGAAGCTCGAGATCCTCCAGGACGATCTCACGGGTGACGACGCGCACCTCGAGGCCCACCTCCACGCGGTGGCGCAGGGCGTTCACCTCCAGCTGGTCTCGTACGCCATCCCGGCGGGGGCCGGCCACGCCGAGGCGATCGTGTCCGTGCTGGTGATCGCGCCCGATCCCGCGACGCTCGGCGACGTGCTGACCAGCTTCCAGCGCTGAGGTCGCTAACCTGGCAGCGTGTGTTCCACGAGCTTGGCCTGGTCGGGCTCTCGAAACCAGTTGCGACGTGTCAGCGCCTTCAAGATCGCCTGGAGAGCGATTTTTGGTCTGAAAACAAGATCCCGAGCGAAATCTGGCTCCAGGTCACCCGCGGTCGGGCTGTGGCGAGCCCTTGGAGCGGAACCGGGCCAGCAGGTCGTCGCCGAGGGCCTGCGCGGCGACCAGCGCCATCTCCCGATCGCCATAGGTGTCCATCAGCTCCTCGTAGACCGCCTCGATGATCTCCCCGATCGAAATCTGGATGGTTCGCATGTGGCGGGGTTCATCAAGCGCCGTGCCAGTGCGGTGGCGCGAGGCGGCCGAATCATTTCGATCACATGATCGCCTTCCGCAGCGTGGGTGGCAGCTCGGGTGATCGGTAGGTGGCGCCTCGAGTGATCAGCTGCGCTCGCGGGCGTTGTCCCGATCGCGGCAATCGGGACAGCGCCCGGCTTCCGGCGGCTCTGATACGGTGCCGCGATGTCCGTTCACCTCGAGGCGCGCCCAGGCGACATCGCGCCGATCGTCCTCTTACCCGGCGATCCGTTGCGCGCGCAGTTCATCGCGGATCGCTTCCTCGAAGGCGTGGTGTGTCACAACCGCGTGCGCAACGCGCTCGGATTCACGGGGACCTATCACGGCGTGCGCGTGTCGGTGCAGAGCACCGGGATGGGGATGCCCTCGTGCGCGATCTACGTCCACGAGCTCCTCGCCGCGTATGGCGTCCGCGTGCTCGTGCGCATCGGCACCTGCGGTGCGATCCGCGCGGACCTCCAGA
>JAYVRN010000799.1:0-3335 GCA_043776275.1 Myxococcales bacterium
TCGAGGATGTTGGGCGGCATGATGAACCCGGGGGTGACCGCGGCCGCGTCCCACTCGGCGCTCGTCATCAGGCGCCCGCCGCGCGTGGTCACGTACGACCGCGCCTGGTTGTACGAGACGTTGACGACCGGCAAATCGGGCTTGCCGTCCTGCTCGTGCTTCGGATCGAACTTCTTGAACACGCCGACGGCCAGCGGCTGGGCATCGACATAGAACGCGACCGTGCCGTCGGCCTTCTTCACCGCGAGCATCCCGATCGGTGCCGTGGGTTTGGCGCCCGCATCGGCGCTGCCGGCCGACACCGCGGCGTCTGCGGGTGCGGGCGGTGAGGTTCCGCCGGCGGGACCGCTGCCCCGTCGCAGGTAGACCACGAGCCCGGCCGCGAACAAGGCGAGGCTCGCGAGCGTGAGGAACACGAGCCACCCCGGGAACGCGCGCGGCGGAGCGAAGTCGTGCCCGCCATCGCTGATCGTCGCCGATTGATCGAGCGCGCTCTGCAGTGGCGCGCCGCCCTCGAGCGAGAGGATCATGTTCGGGCGCGAGCGCTCACGCGCCGAGTTGATCAGCATCGGGACCGAGCCGGGATCGAGACGCGCGACGATCCCCGAGAGCTGCTCGACGAGCTCGGGATAGCTCGGCCGCTCGGCGGGCTTCTTGCCCATCATCGTGCGCGCGAGCGCCGCGAGCTCGGGATCCACCGACGGGTTCGCCACCGCTGCATCGGGCGCGGGGTTGCGAAGGTGTCGCGCGACGACCTTCAGGTACTTGTCCTCCTGCGGCTTGCCGGTGCGGAACGGAGGGATCCCGATGAGGAGGAAGTACAGCGTGCCGCCGAGCGCATAGATGTCGACGCGCTCGTCGATCGCTTCGCCGCGCGCCTGCTCGGGGGCGATGTAGTCGGGGGTCCCGACGACGACGCCCATCGCTGTCAGCGCCGGCTCGGCACCGGGATCCACCGGCTTGGCGAGGCCGAAGTCGGTGACCTTCACGCGGCCATCGCTCTGGCGCACCAGGTTCGAGGGCTTGACGTCGCGATGGATCAGGCCGGCCTTGGCGGCGGCGGCGAGCCCCTGTGCGGCATCGAGTACGGCGTGCGCGGCGGACAGCGAATCGAGCGGCCCGTTCTTCTCGATCGTGGTGCCGAGATCGGTGCCGTCGAGCAGCTCCATCGCGATGTAGGGGCGCTCATCGAACTGGCCGTTCGCGAACACCTGGACGACGTTCGGGTGACTGATCGCGGCGACCGCGCGGCCTTCGCGCACGAACCGCGCGCGCAGCTCGGGGCTGTCCTTGTGCTTCTCGCTGAGGATCTTGATCGCGACGCGCCGGTTGAGCCCGATATCGACGCCCTTGAACACCTCACCCATCGAGCCCGAGCCGAGCGTTCCCTCGACGCGATAGGCGCCCAGGATCGTTCCGGGCTGAGGATTCGGCACGTCGCCATCTTATCCCATGAAAGCGTGTGGTTGCGCGTTGCTGGGTTCGAGAGTCTCCGGCAGGTCGGGTTGCCAGCGCAGGCTCGCCAGCCACAGATCCCCACCGAACCCACCGAGATTGCGCGCACCCCATGTGGTCCATGCCGTGCAGCCCCTGGGAGCCGGAGTTGACATGGCGAAGCAAGAATCGACCGCGATCAACGACCTGATCCACCTCGTCCAGGGGCGGATCATCGATCACGGGGAGGACCTCGCGCAGGACCACCTGTTCGTGACCGCGCCACCCGCCCACGCGATGCCGGCCCACGCCATGCCGGCACCGCTGGCGCGGCGGCGCGCGCCGAACGCCACGCCACCCGCGTTCCCGATCGAGGACTACGCGGACAATGACTCCGCGACCCAGGTCGATCCGCACGCGATGGCGAGGTTCGCCGCTGGGAGCGCGCCGCAGCAGATGCCGCAGCAGATGCCGCAGCCGATGCCACAGCCGATCCTCCCGCACTACGCGTATCCGACGCCGGCACCGCTCCCGCCGATGCCGTATCACGCCTCCGTCGACGCCACCGAGCGCGTCGCGCAGTACGACCCGCTCCCCGCGATGGAGTGGCACGCGCGCCAGGCGCCGCCACCCTCACGCTCGTCGGGGCCGTTCGATCGGCTCGAGACCGTTCGCGTCGCGGCGCTGCCGCCGCCCGCCGCCGAGCCCGAGCCGGGCGCGTCCGGAGAGCTACGCGCGATCCTGTCCCAGCTCGCGTTGCCGTTCGCCGGCCTCGCCGTCGTGATGATGTTCGTCGGTGGCTACGTCGTCCACAACGGGCAGGGCGGCCACAAGCGCGAGGTCCCGATCGTGATGACGGTGTCGCCGCCGCCGGCCGCCGCGCAGCCCGCGCCTGTACCCGAGCCCGTCGCGGTCGCCGCGATCGTACCCGTCGCCGAGATCACTGCCGCGGTCGCCGCGGAGCCGGTCAGCGAGGTCGTCGCCGCGGAGCCGGCCAGCGAGGTCGTCGCCGCCGCGGAGGTCGAAGGCGACGCCGCGGACGCCGAGATCGAGATGGCGCCGACCACCGTGGTCAAGCACCACCGTGCGAGCAAGCGGACGTCGTCGTCGTCGTCGTCGTCGTCGTCACGCACGATGGCGCGGGTGGCGCGCGTCGAGCCCAAGCCGGTCGCCGCTGCGAAGCCACGCCGCGGCGCCGATCCGGTCGCCGTCGCGCTCGCCGAGCCCACGAAGACGCGGTCGCCGACCAAGGGCTCGGGCACGGGGCCCGGCAAGCTCACGATCACCAGCAGCCCGTCCGCGTTGATCTACGTCGATGGCCGCTCGACCAACCAGATGACGCCCAAGACGCTGACCCTGTCGCCGGGCAGCCACAAGATCACGCTGCTCGAGATCACCTCGCGCAAGGCCAAGACCGCCGAGGTCGACGTCCCGGCAGGTGGCGCTGCAGCGGTCGCGAAGAAGTTCTAGTAGCCGCCGCCGCCGCCACCGCCGCCACCACCGTCGCTGCGCTGCGACAGGTTCTCGAACCGCGTGTAGCGACCTTCGAAGTGGGTCTCGACCATGCCGGTCGCGCCGTGACGATTCTTGCCGAGGATGACCTCGGCGACGTTCGGGTTCTCGGCGTCCTTGTTGTAAACGACGTCGCGGTAGATGAACATGATGACGTCGGCGTCCTGTTCAATTGCGCCCGAATTGTGTGAAATTACTGCGTAATTAGCAACCCAGCTTTTCAGTTCCGGAACCGTCAGATCGAACACTGGCTCCTCGCCAGCAGGTTCGATCGACTTGATGCGATCCCAGAACAGGTCGTCGGTTGCGCGTTGTGCGAGGTCCTCGTCACCCAGAATTGCCGCGTAGCGAGCGACGAGCGGGCGTGATGGTGCATGCCGGAACATGCC
>JAYVRN010000800.1:0-3334 GCA_043776275.1 Myxococcales bacterium
GGCCGGTTCAGCCAGGAGTTCACGGTCCCCGGATCGCTGAACCTCGCGACCTACGAGATCTATCTCGCGAGCCCCGAGGACGCGTACTTCAACGCGGCCCTCAGCGACTGACCCGAGCTCGAACTTCGCATGTAGCACTCATGTGCTACACTCGAAAAATCATGGCGACGACCACGATCCGGATCCCGGTCGCTCTCAAGGCCCGGGTGGCCGTCGCCGCGAAGCGGTCAGGCAAGACTGCCCATGGCTTCATTCTGGAAGCCATCGTCGAGAAGGCCGCTCAAGAAGAGCGACTCGCCGATTTTAACGACGTCGCCGAGGAACGCTATGCCGGCATCATCGCGTCCGGCACGACGATCCCTTGGTCCGACATGCGCAAGTACCTCGAGCAGCGCTCGACGGGCAGAAGCGCGAAGCGACCACACGCGAAGAAACTGGCTCGGTAGGCATGGCTCGGATCGAGCTCGCCCCGGGTGTCGGCGAGGACCTCGACCGCATCCTGGACCACCTCGAGAGGCATCAGATCGCTGACACCAATGAAAGGGTTCGAGACATCATCGATGCGATCGCGATCCTCGAGAACAATCCGTTGATCGGTCGGCCGGCGCGGGCGGACAATCGCGAGCTGGTCATTGGTCGACGCGCCCGTGGTTACGTTGCCCTCTACCGCTACGTTCCCGGGCTCGACATCGTGTTCGTCCTCGCCATACGGAGTCAGCGCGAGGCCGGATACGACGACCGGTAGCAACCAGGAGGGCCCGAGAGCGTTCGACACCGGCAACCGGGGCACGCGAATCGTCTGTTCACCGGCGGTGCCTGTTTGCCCGGGGGATCGGGTCAGTTGACCGTGACCGGCAGGTCGACCGAGGTCGAGCCGCCGGTGGCCGGGAACTTCATGCGTCCGGCCGCGCGCTGCACGCACGCCTGCAGCCCGTGCTGGAACGTGTACCGCGGCGCCTGGACCCGGCTCTTGCTGACGCGCCCGTTGCCATCGACCAGCAGCTTGACGTGGAACTCTCCACGCAGATCGGTGCCCGTCACGCTCTGGACGATGCAGTCCCGCACGGGCCCGGCCTGGCTCCCGATCGTGCCGTTGATCTCGCCCGAATCGAGGGGACGCGCCTCGGCGCCGCCCCCCATGTCGATCTTGGTCGGCGGCGGTGTGACGTCGTCCCCGCGCCACTCGAGCTGACGATCGGCGGCGGTCAGCACGGGGAGCGGCTCGGTCTCCTCGTACTCCTCGTCCGAGCCCAGCGCCTGCCCGGCGGGCCGGGATGGATCGACGGTCCCCGCCGGCCGCTTGCGCTTCTTCTTGCCCTTGGGCGCGGCCTTGGCGTCACCGGGGATCGACGCGACCGTCCCGGCGTCGATCGGCGCCGTGGACGTGGCCCCGCCGCCCCACGGTGGACGCAGCGCGAGATACATTCCACCGGCACCGACGACCAGGCCGATGACGAGCCCGAGCGAACCACGCACCCCACGCTTGTATCACGCGGGCGCCGGCTCGGCCCTTCCGCCGAGCGTGGCCGTCGGCGTGCTGTTCGCGGGGATCGCGAGCATGCTCGTGATCGGTGCGGTCGGGCAGGAGCTGCGCCTCCCCTTGCTCGTGACCCTGGTGGTCGCCTCGGCGGCCATGCTGGCGATCCCGGTGGTGGCGATGCTCCGCCTCGATGAGCGGCGCACCGCGCTCGGCCTCCGGTGGCCCGAGCGCCGGTCGCTGATCGCCGCGGCGCTGATCGGCGCCACGGCCTGGTACCTCAACGTGCGGCTGGTGAGCCTGCTGCCGTTCGAGGGCGGGCAGCTGCAGTCGCTCAACCGCGTGGTCGTGGATCCCCCGTTGATCATCGCGCTCCTCGCGATCGCGGTGGTCCCGGCGATCTGCGAGGAGGTGATGTTCCGCGGCGCCGTGCAGCGCTCGCTCGCCACCCGCCTGTTCCCGATCGGCGCCGTGGTGCTGACCTCGCTGCTGTTCGCCGGCTATCACATGTCGCTTGTCCAGCTGCTCCCGACGTTCACGCTCGCCCTGGCGCTCGGCGCGCTCGCACATCGCGCAAACTCCGTGGTCCCCGCGATGCTCGCCCACTTCCTGAACAACGCGATGGCGATCCTCGTCGCGCGCCGCCAGCCCGCGGACCTCGCCGCCGCACTCGACGCCCACCCTACCCTCGCGCTCACGGGCTGCGCTGCCGCGACCGCGCTGGGGCTCGCGCTGGTCGCCAAGGGGCCGGCATGACCACCGGTACGAACGAACCGAAGCTGCGGTTCCAGACCCTCGCCCTGCGTCGCGAGTTGCCCTCCGATCATCACGAGCTGGCGCCGGTGGTGGCGCCGCAGATCACGTCGTATGGCCCCGAGGATCGGACGACGATCGAGCTCGCCCTCGCGCTCTCCGAGCTCCCCGACGAGTCCCGCCCGACGACGGTAGCCCGGTTGCTCCTCCCCCAGGGCGTGCGCCTCGAGACGATCGAGGTCGAGGTCGGACGGCCCGAGCTCCCCGGTCGGCTCGGTCGGATGCACACCATCGCGATCACGGTCGCGCTCGTCCCCGAGCCGAAGACGGAGGGCCCACCGGCCGGACACTGGGCGTTCATCCCGGTGCTCCAGCACGCGTGCTTCGTCGATCGCAAGGAGGACCTCGCGAAGCGGATCGCCGCCGAGCTCGCGGTACTCCCCGCCGCGCTCGCCCTCGACCTCGATGGCTGGCGCCGCCTGATCACGTGGGCCAAGACCTCACTCGAGCCGATCGAGGTCGAGCTCGCCACCACGCCTCTCGCGATCGCTCAAGGCCGCAAGGCGCTGGCCGAGGCCGAGCGGCGGCGTCAGGCGATCGCCACGCTCGACGGCGCGGGTCGGCGTGTCGTGCCCCCGGATCCCGTCCCTCCGCTGGTCGGCCGCGACGAGCTGATCGGCGAGCTGACCCGCTTGCTCGACGGACGCAATCGCCGGAGCGTGCTGCTGATCGGCGACGAGGCCGTAGGTAAGAGCGCGCTCGCCACCACGTGGTCGGCGCGCCACCCCAGCCGGATGATGTGGGCCACCTCGGCGAGCGAGCTGGTCGCCGGGGCCAGCGGCCTCGGCGAGTGGCAGGCCCGCGTCGCCGCGGTGCTCGCGGCGGCCGAGACGCTCGACGCGATCCTCTACTTCGACGACTTCGGGGCCCTGTTCGCCGATCGACCCGCGGAGGGCGGGATCGAGCTCGGCGCGGCGATGCGCCGCCACATCACGGATGGACGGGTCCGCGTGGTGGGCGAGCTCACGGCGGTCGCGCTCGATCGCGCGGAGCGTCGCGACGTCTCGCTGATCGGCGCGATGCTGCGGGTCACGGTCCCGCCCA
>JAYVRN010000801.1:0-3332 GCA_043776275.1 Myxococcales bacterium
GCAGCTCAACATCGCGCTCTGCTACGAGGAGTGGGGCAAGATCGCCTCGGCGTATCGCGCCTATCTCGAGGCCACGCGGCTCGCGAAGCTGAAGTTCGACGCGCGTGCGAAGGGTTCGCAGGCCAAGGCCGACGAGCTCGCGCCAAAAGTCCCGCACGTCACGCTCGAGGTCCCCGACGATGCAGATGTCGGGGCGGTGGTCCTGTTCGACGGCAAGGAGTTCGATCGCGCCAAGCTCGCGGACGACCTCCTGGTCGAGGTTGGGCCGCACGTCATCGAGGTCCGGCTCTCCGGGCACCCTCCGAACAAGACCGAGATCGTGCTCAAGGTCGGCGAGCGGCGACGGATCGCCGTGGACGTCCCCAAGCCCGCACCGCAGGTCGTCGTGCGGACCACGCCTCGCAAGAAGGGCCGGCTCTACGGTGGGCTGGTCCTCACCACCGGTGGCGTCGTCGCGATGAGCGTCGCCAGCATCGTCGCGCTGGGCGCGCGGCAGGACTACAAGGACGCGGTCGATCACGGGTGCTCGATGGGGCTGTGTGACAACCGCACCGATCTCGACGCCACGCACGACGCGCGGTCGCGTGCGAACTTGATGTCGTTCGTCGGTGCCGGCGGCCTCGTCCTCACGGGCGTCGGCGTCTACCTCATGCTGACGAGCGCCGGGCACCGGACCACCGAGCGAGCGGTGACGTTCCTGCCGACGATGTCGCCGACCACCGCAGGGCTCTCGATCGCGGGGCCGCTGTGAGGTGGCACGTGATGGTCACCCTGGTCTCCGTGTCCGCGGGCTGCGCGCAGGTCCTCGGCCTCGACGACACCAAGCTCGAGTACCGCGACGCCGCGACGGATGCGCCGAGCGTGTGCGATGGGCAGCCGGCGTGTAACTCCAGCACCGGACGTTCGCTGTGCGGGCAGCTGTTCGGGACGGGCGCGGATGCCGGGATGCCGATCCGCGTGGCCACCCCCACCGGAGGTTTCTGCTCCGCGCTCACGACCGAGGGTCCATGTGCGTTCACGGTCAAGGCGATGGCGGCCACCGACTACTTCGCGGGCGGCAGCATGGGCCAGACCGCAGGGCAGATGGATGACTGTGGTCGGTTCGTGGTGCCCGACGTCGATGCCGCGATCGTCGACGTCGCCGTGTTCTTCTCGAACCAGAACCAGTTCAAGAACAACGCCACGATCGTGAAGATGCGCTCCCCGCTGCCGGGCAAGGACGACACCCTCGAGGCCTACGCGGTCAGTGATGCCACGGCGATGGCGTGGGGCACGCAGGTGACAACGATGGCCACCCCGGTCGCGGTCACGAGCGGTTACCTCGTGCGCTACACGCGGATGGGCACCGCCCTCGAGGGCGAGCAAGTGGCGAAGGACTCCTCGAATCCGCTGATGAATCCAGCGGGGACCGAGCCCTGGGCGGCGTACTTCACGAGCCCCGGCCTCGGCACGCTCGATCCGGCGCTGACGGCGACCGCCGCGAGCGGTACCGCGCTCGCCGTGCTCGGCGGCGGATCGTTCAGTCTCGAGGGCTTTCAGGTCGGGAAGCGCTGTCGCGTCATGGGACTACAGCAGCTCCCCAACACCTTCATCTTCGTCCTGCCCGCCGGTTGCTGAACGTGAGACCCTGAATGGTGATGGGTCTCGATCGATGGAAGTTGAGCCTGTTCGTGGCCCTCGTGGGCTGCGGGATCGGCTCCACCAATCGCCAGCAGATCGGGACCGAGATCACCTGCGGCAACTTCCAGATCGAGGCCGGCGAGATCTGCGACGACGGCAACACCGTCGATGGCGATGGCTGCGCCGCGGACTGCAAGAGCGACGAGGCCTGCGGCAATGGCGTGATCGACAGCGGCGAGAACTGTGATGACTCGAATGCACTGGACGGCGATGGCTGCAGCGCGGACTGCACCAGCGACGAGACCTGCGGCAACGGCGTGATCGATCGCTCCAAGGGCGAGACCTGCGACGACAACAACCTGATCTCCGGCGATGGCTGCAGCGCGAACTGCCAGTCGAACGAAGCGTGCGGCAACAACATCGTGGATCAGGGCGAGGCGTGTGATCGCGGTGGGTTCGCGAACAACTGCGATCCGGACTGCACGCTCCCCAAGTGCGGCGATCAGGTGTTCAACCAGCTCGCGGGTGAGGAGTGCGAGGACCACAACCTCACCAACGGCGATGGCTGTGACAGCCAGTGCCGGGTCGAGATGTGTGGCAACAGTCGCCGTGAGAACAACGAAGCGTGTGATAGCGGCGGCGCCCTGACGGCGAGCTGTGACTCCGATTGCACGCTCCCCGTGTGTGGCGACGGTGTGAAGAACCCGGCCGCCGGCGACGAGTGCGATGATCACAACACCAGCAGCGGCGACGGGTGCGATCGGTTCTGTCACGTCGAGAACTGCGGCAACGGGCGCCGCGAGGACAACGAGGCGTGTGACACCGGTGGCAACAGCCCGAGCTGCGATTCCGATTGCACGCCCGTGCAGTGCAACGACGGCCACCTCAACGCTGCCGCCGGTGAGCAGTGCGAGGACGGCAATCTGTCGAGTGGTGACGGTTGCACCAGTGGCTGCCGGTGGGAGCCGCGCGTGTACCTGGTCGATACCTCCGGCGTGATCGGACAGAACTACGACTACTGCGGCAATGGGCACCTGTACACGTGTGACCCTTCGATCGAGACCGGGTTCGTGTGGACCGATGCCACGCCGTTCACGCCGTCGCAGATCCGGATCGAGATCGATCACAGCATCAACTGCTATGGCTCGTATCAGCTCGCCACCAACCTCAACGGGACCTATGCGGGTGACGTCGCGTTCGACAACCCCGATGGCTGCCGCTGCGATTCGGCCTCGTACCTGGTCGAGGAGACGATCTCGAGTGCGGGCTACAACGTCGGCGGGGCCAACGAGCTGCGGATCGCCGGTGCCCCCGACTGCCACGGCTACTCTGTGAACCTCGGTCTCGGTGGTTACGCGCGGATCACGGTCTATCCGTGATGACGCGCTAACCGATCGCTACCCGTCCGGCGGGGACGAGCAGGACCTACATCGGCCTGCGTTGGAAGCGAGCTAACAGATCGACTAAACTGGGAACTGGATGCCCCGGTTTCCCCAACCAGGCGTGGTGCTGCTCGGCAAGTACCGCGTCGACTCGCTGATCGGCGAGGGTGGTATGGGTGCAGTGATCAAAGCGCGGCACATCGAGCTCGACGAGTTCGTCGCGATCAAGTGTCTGCTGCCCGAGATGATGGAGCGCGGCGACATCGTGCAGCGATTCCTGCGCGAAGCGAAGGCCGCGGTGAAGCTCAAGGGCGAGCACGTCGCGCGCGT
>JAYVRN010000802.1:0-11475 GCA_043776275.1 Myxococcales bacterium
CGGCGACGCTCTCGAGGGCCATGAGGCAGACCGCCTCGAGCCGCTTGAACTCGTTCATCGCGTCGATCTCGCGCTGGTTCAGCTCGCGATAGCCGACGATCTTGCGATGTTGATTCTCCATCGTGCGCCTCCTGGTTCGTGGAGACACGACGATAACATACGCGTCAAAAGTGGCGCCGGATAGGCACGCCTCGCGGCGTTCCGCCCAGCGCCGTTTTGTGCTCCGTTGCTCACTGGCCGGGAAGATACACGAACGGCGCCCCCGGGGGAGCGCCGTTCGCACGAAAGGAGAAGCACTTCGGTCCCGGACTTGCACCGGCGACACCCGGAGCCCATCCCGGGTTAGCGCCACCACGACCAATGCGGGCGCCTCTCAGGTTATCCGATGGCGTGCTCGGGGATCTCGAGCCGCCGCGCGAGCGACGACGCCTGCACGAGCATCTCGGGCGTGATCGTCATCACCACGTTGTCGAACCCGGTGCGCTGCTGGCCGGCGCCCTCGAGCTGCGCCATGATGTCCTGGATGCGGCCGAGGTGGTCGAGGATCATCTTCGCGGCGCTCATCCGGTTCCGCTCGGACTCAGAGTTCGTGATGATCCGCTCGAGCACCTCGATTGCCTTCACGGCGCTCGCGGCGGTGCGAGCGGCGACGACGCCGCAATGCTCGGCGATCATCGCGTAGCGCGAGTCCATGATGCGGTTGCGCCACTTCGCGTCGGAGAGCTTCGCGAACACGTCTTGCTCGGTCAGGAGCGTGCCGTTGACGGCGTCGCGCGCGCTGCGGCCGACGATCAGGCGTTCTTCGACGAGCGCCCAGCCCTCCAGCCCACTCATCGCTTCCCCTTCCTGATCTCGTCGTAGGCGCGCGCTGTGCGATAGGCAAGCCAGTTCAGGTAGTAGATCACGACGAGGCCCGCGCCGGCGATCGGCGCGAGCCACTCGGCGGCGAGGAACACGCTCGCGACGGCCATCGCCCAGCCGATGGCGCAGCAGTCGAGCAGCCACGGCCATTTTTCGATGCTGAGGCCGAACGCGAGCCCGCCGAATGGCACGATGATCATCACGGGGATGAAGATCGCGAGCGCCCAGCCACTCATGGCGTGTACCCGAGGATTACGTGCTCGAACTCGAATGCGCGGCCGAGCTCGGACTCGATCCAGCCAGGCCAATCGATCACGCCAGGACTCGTCTCGACGTGGATGCGATTCTGTCGGTCGAGGCTAAGCGCACAGCAGCTCGCGACGTGCAGCGAGTAGTCGGTGATCAGGCCGAGTTGGTTCACGATCAGCACGCGCAAGCCATGCCGGAGCAATCCCTGCCGCTCGCCTTTGTCGTCGTGCAGCACGGCGAAGCGCTGCTCGTGCTCGAGCGCGTCGCGGAGATCGGTCGTGATCGCTTGTGTCGGCGCGGGCGCGGGGCGCGCCCATCCGGTCGTCGTCGTCATGCGTCCTCCCAGGGGTCGCGGTCATCATCGGCGAACGGGTCACGATCCGCGGCCGGCGCGGCGGCGAGCACGGCGCGCTTCTCGAGCTTCCGCGCGTTGATCTTGCGCATCCGCTTGGCTGACTCGTCGGCGCGCCGCTGGATCGCGAGGCGGTTTACCTTCGCGTTGTGTTGTGTGCGGAACGCGATCGCAGCGTCCATCGTCGCGAACGCGTCGGCGACGCGCGTGCTTGCGCCGTCCGGGTTCGCGTCGGTGTAGACGGCGTACCCGTCGCCGCCAGTGTCCACTATCCACGTAGCCATTACCAGCTCGCCCGGTACTCGAAGGTGGTCAGCCCATCGGCGGGGAATGCTTCGAGCGCCGCTGTGACCTGCGCGATGGTCTGCTCGAGCCCGGTCCAATACCAGCCATCCTTGGGATCGGTCGGTCCGAAGATCGGCTCGAGCCCGCCGCCGGCGTCGCGGGACTCAAGGACGCTCTTGCAAAGCTCGACCAGTTCGAGCAGCTTCGTCCGGCCGACGTGGACCGCCTCGCAGTCGTCGACGTCGTTCGCGCAGTTGCGCACGAACCAGCCGTGGACCGCGTTGACCTTGCGCCAGTAGGCCACGCAGACCTTGACCTTGACCTGGATATGGGGCGACTGCTCGGCGATCCGGCACACGCCGACCGCATCCAGCACCGCTTGCACCTTCGCTTTGTCCTCGTCCTTGTCGAACGCGTAGGCCGAGACGTAGCGCTCGGCGTAGAGGTACATATCGAGTCCCATACTAACTCCCATCGGGGGGCGCCCCGGTGGCGCCCTGCACGCCGAAGGCCACCCCGGCTAGGGGGTGGCCTCGATGGCGCCGTCGTACGCGGGAGGGAGGCTACTGGACCGGCGGCGCTCCGATCTCGTAGTCGTCCTCGGGGCCGTTGCCGCGCGCGTCCAGCACGTCATCCCACTCGACCGTTGAGCCATGATCCGAGTCGGTCACGCGAACGTAGGTCTGGTCGTCGGGTAGCGCCATCGCGAGCACCTGCCGGCGCCGATCACGCTCCTCGAGCGCTTGCCACGCGTCCGTGTAGTCGGCGACGTGCGTCTCGTAGCACGTGGAGCGCCTGACGAATGAGAGTGCGTAGCGCGCGCTCATGCGTTCCGCCCGTCGTACCGCACGAGCCATAGCGCACTCTTGGCGGCGTCCATTTGGTCGAAGAACGCGCGAGCGCCGCGCGTCTGAATGAGAACATGGCCGATGCAGTACCCGTTCTCGCCGGATCGGATGTAGAACCGCCACGGCCCGCCGTGGTTGTCCCACCCGTAGCCGTGCTCGGTCTTGTGGCCCGAGTCGCGCAGTTCCTCCGAGAGTAGTTCGCCCATCCGGTCGATGTCCTTGCGCACGATTCGTGGTCCGTCCAGCATTTCATGCCTCCTGGTAGGGGAGCGTGCGCAGCAACGCGCGCTCGGTTTCCAGCTCGTCCGGGTGGACGCGCCAATACTTCAACGCACCGCGGAGCGATGCCTGCAACTCGCACGGCTCGGCGATCGTGCAGCCGAGCGTGATCACGCACAACAGCCGGTAGGGCTCGCACGCGTCCTCGCAGATAGCGAGCGTCACCGTCGACCCCATCCAGTCGCCTTCGGCGCGCAGCTTCGCGCCATCGTCAAGCGTGCAGAACGCGGCGAAGCGTCCGTCCTCGCGCGCGTCGAGGCGGATCACGGGTAGCGGCGTCATGATCGCCCGCCGCGCAGAATCAGCCAACAGAACGCGGCGTAAGCCGCGCCGATGCCGAGCAGCACGCCCCACGTCTCGCAGAGTAGGTACAGATGCGGATTCATCAAGCCTCCTTGATCGTGCCGCCCCCCAATGGGACGGCCTCGCTGCCACGGATCATAGCATCCGCGTCAAGAAGGGGCACCGGCCAGCCCGTGCGCCGGTGCCCTATCTTCACGCGACGGCTAGCACTGCGGCGTGATCGTCAGCGCGTACCGCTCGCCTCCGATTTTGATCGTCTGCCACGTCCCGTCCGCGCCCACGGCCGAGTAGATCTCGACGGCCTCTTGCGCAACGTCCTGAATGCCGTCCTCGTCGGTCGAGCGGATGCGCCAGGCGTGCGCGACGAAACCGCATCCGTTGATCGTCAGCCCGCCGAGCAGATAGAGCAAGTCGTCGCGCGCGTCCGGCGTGGTCGGATCGGATAGGTCGAGCCAGTCGTCGCGATCGCTCGACAACTCGAACCTGGCCGCGTCGCTCGCCTCCATCGAGTCCGGCAACAGGTAGAACGGTGCGCCGCACCCTGCGGAATCCTCCTTCACTTCCACGCGGTACATGTCCTCGGCCACGTCGATCGCCGTAAAGAACGGTTCGCGATCCTCGCCCTCGGGGATGTCGACACGATCCCACAGGTGCATCAAGTCACCGAGCAAGTCCTTGATGCACGCACGTGCGTCCTCCGCGCCGTCCATCCCCCAGTACGCGTCAAGCGCGCCCGCTGCGCGCTCCGCACGCTCGTAGTTGTTGTCCCTACCACTCTCGGTCTCGGCCGAATCGACCGCGTGCGGAGCGCGGATGAAGCCCGACGATACGTTCTGGCATCCTGGCGCGTGCGTGAGCGTGCGCCGCCCGCCGCGGTCGACGGCGAGCGCATGACACCGTGCGCACCCCTCGTAGGTGAGAACTTTCATGATCGAGCCTCCGATGATTCGAGCACCCCCGATGGGTGCCTGCACGCCAAAGGGGCGGCCCGGTGAGGGACCGCCCGATGACGCCGGGGAGGAAGCGGGTTCTATCCGGCAAGCCGAACCGGCATCACAATGATACGCACGCCCGCGGACTCCAACAGCAGCGGCCGGAGCGGTGTCGCCATCCGCAACGTCACGACATCGCCGCACGCCTCCACCGCGTCCAACAGGAACGACGCGTGAACGCCGAATCGGTCTCCCTCGAACCCCTCAAACGTGACGGGCGATGCCGCTTCCATACACGAACCCTCGCCAGTGTCCAACGCGAACCGGCCAGACTCAACAACCATCGGATGCCGGATCCCTGCCCGGCTGGCGAACGGCGCGAGCGCGTCCGCCAGCACGTCACGCCGCACCTGCGCGAGAATCGGCAACCCCTCGGGGAACAAGCGCTCCACGTCCGGGAATTGGCCCTCAACGATCCGCACGAGGATCGTGCGCGTGCCATCGGTGATCGCGCACCACCCGTCCGCGACGGCCAGCGTCACCGCGTCACGCGACTTCACGAAGCACGCGAGCGCCCAACGCGGCACGAGGATCGTCGCAGCGTCCGCCGCGAACGCGTACCCGCAACGATCCGCGACAATCAACCGATAGGAATCGGTAGCCGCCAACCGAACGCTTCCCCCGTCGAGCTCGACACGCACGCACGTCAACACTGGCCGCGAATCGTCTCGCGACGCGTGCGCCAGCACGCCCGGCAAGCAACACGCGTCAATCGAACAGAACGCGGACAGTGCCGGCGCCGGCATCACCGGAACGTCATCGGCCGGCACCATCGCGAGACGCGACACCATCCTCCCACACGCCACAACCAGCACGCCCCCCTCGACCACGCACGCGACGCGCCCATCGCCCGCCAGCGCGCCCACGAACGCGTCACGCTCGACAACGACCAGGTCGACGCCCTCAAGCCCGGTCGCGACCGGAACCGTCGACCACTCCCCGACCGGTCCGCACGTCACGCTCGACACGCCAATGCGCACGTACCCTGAATGCACCCCCCGCGGCACGCCACGAGCTGCCAACTTGACCGCGACACGCAAACGCTTTGCGTCCGCGCCACCCGAAACCTCAAGCATGATCACTCCCCATCCGGGACCACCCAATGCAGTCCTCTCACGCCGAAAGGCGCCCCGATCAAGGGGCGCCCTAAGGCGCAGGATGAGATGTCGGCAGGGGTGCTACCAGGCAGTCGACGGCGCACGCCCCGGCGACACGCCAGCGGACCGGCACGCCATCCCATAACACACCACAATCGTCTCAACCGTCAACGCCTCCGGCGCAATCCTCGCCGCGGCCTCGACCGCACGCAACGCCCGGTACCAGCAACGCGCACGCACCAGCGCCTCACGACGCATCGCCCGCAAATCCTCAAGGCAATGGTTGAGATCACCAGACTCGATCGCCCAATAGATCCGCTCCGCCCGATAACGCTCAAGCCCCCGGCCAAGCTCAGCGAACGTGTCTACCTGCATGATCCAAAACCTCCGGTCCGCGCTCCCCCAATGAGAACGACTAGGCAGAGCGTAGCACATCCGATGACATTCGCGTCAAGTTCGAGTGCAATCACGCAAGCAGGCCACGCACGAATGACCACAAACGCCCCGCGAGAGCGCCCTAGGTGGCCTCTAGGCGCGTCTCCACAGGGCGGTCCATGTCTAGCCACTAGCTAGCATCCGCGTCGCCGCACGGGCAACCAGGGGAGCGTCTCCGCGCACGCCTCAAGCAGCCGATCCGGCCAGGCCCTCGACACGCCCCCGCCCCCGCCGCACCCACTCGCAGGCATCGCGAACACACGCATCCATCCCTCACTACGGGCTTGGCGTGGGAAAAATCATTGTCGAATGCTATGACGCATCATCATTGGCGTCGCGGGAGCTCGTAGCGACGCGACGCGTTCTAGTTGTGTGCTCAACGACGCAAAGGCTGAGAGTTCTTTTGCCTACGGTTGCCTTAGGTTCACAGTTGTACCGCCTTTGTCGCCCGGGGCGGGCGAGTCGGCGGTACAAGCTCCTACCGTTTGTTGTGACTCGACAGTGCGTGAGCGGTACTTCGCTATTAGAGCTCTACCTAGAAGAAGCTAGGAGCTAGAACCGCGCGCTCGCGGACCACTAACGCGCACGTCGTCCGGGCACGCGCGCCCGCGCGCGCATGAAGAACCATTCCGTCTAGAACCTCGCCTTGACTCAGACTGGAAGTGTCTGTAGTGTTCGCCGGCATGAAGCCCCTCGCGAAGCACCGCTGCTCGACCTGTGGCCGGACGATCCCCGGCGAGCTCGCCGGCATCACCTGGCCCGAGATCACCGAGCCCGTCGCGAACCGCGAGATCGCACGACGCCTCGGCATCCCCAGTCGCCTCGTCAACGCCCACTACCGCCGCCTCGGCCACCAAGTGCTACCCGACGGCGGCGAGTACGAAGCGCACCGCGCCGGCAAAGTCCTGATCCAGCGCTACCTCACGATCCACCCTCTGCCCACTGAAGGAGCCCCATGACGACCCCCGCAGACGACTTCGCGCAGCACCTCGCACGCGTGCTCGGACTCAGCAAGGACGCGATCCACATCGTCGGCGTGCCGACCTCACCCGGCATCACCGCAACCAGCGCCCCGCTGACCCCCTACGCCCCGTTGTCGGTAACGCTGACGCCTCTCCAGAGGGATGGGATCAGCCTGACCGTCGACTGCACCAAGCGCCTGCTCAAGATCGCCGGCGAGAAGCCGAAGCGACGCGTGAAGCTGCTGCTCGCGGCCGAGATCACACAGATCCGGCTCGAGAACATCAAGCGCACGCTCGCCGGCCAGCCCGAGATTCACGTCGAGCGACAGATCGAGCTCGAGACGCTGTTCGCAAAGCTCCTGCCGACGCCCGACCCGGCGCCGATCACGTTCAGTCTCGATTCGGCGTGGCAGCCGGGCCGCGAGGAGTCGACGACCGATGACTGACGAGCCGACCACGAAGCGCCTCGTGCCGCCACCCCAACCACAGATCTACCACCCGGCCAGTGGGCCGCTCGACGTCTGCATCACCTGCGGCTGCGTCATCCCGAACCACACCGCGATCTTCCGGCCCGACCCGAACAGCACCTCGTGGACGACGGCGCGCGAACTGCACGACGCGTGGCACGCCCACATCGAGGCGTCCGATGCCTGACCGCCACGTGCTCAAGTTCGGGACTGGTCAGCCGATCCCCGAAGGCGCCGTCTACCTCTCAACGATCGCACAGACGCACACGGATTCTGGACGGGCGCGCTGGGTCTACACGCCGGACCGAACCTGGGAGAAGCACCCGACGGAGAAGCGGTTCGAGGACTGCTGGTTCGTCTGGCACTACTTCCTCGTCGAGACGCCTGATGCCTGAGACTCGCATCGCTGATCGTGTCGCCGCTGGAGCTCGCCTGCTCGACTCGAAGCATCCGGAGTGGCACGACATCATCGACCTCGACCGACTCGACATGACGAAGGGCGTGTTCCGGCCCAAAGTGATCGCGTCGTGTGGATGCGTGCTCGCTCAGATTCGAGCAGATGGCAAGAAGATTGGCTTCTACGAACCACAACTCAGCAGTCTCGGTGTCGTGGGCCGCGAGGAGAGCGACTATGGGTTCAACATTCCTTGGGTTAGAAACGGGATTTCGACGCGCCGGTACGCGAATCTGACTCGTGCGTGGCGTCGGGAGATCCTCGCCCGCCGCGAACAGGAGACGACGCATGCCTGAGACTCGCCTCGTCGCCATTTGGCAAATCCGCGAGGCCGCGTGGACTCACACGAACCCGCTCGGGCACGCCGGCCTTACCGAGGCGTTCGATGCTGCGCCGTCCTACGACGAACTCGTCGAGAAGCTGGACGAGCGTTTCCAGGACCACTGGTGGTTCGACGCTGAGCAGTTCCTACGCGAAATGTTCGGCATCGAGCCACCTGAGGCCACCGATGTGTAGTCGGCCGATGACGATTCGCGAGTTGGCACAAGCCCTCACGGAACCCGGCGCTGACGTTCCCGCGCTCGCTCACGCGATCGAGCGCGAGATCATCACGGCTAGGCCGTTGCTGCTGCTAGACGAGGACGAGGACGGCTACACGACATGGCACGAGATGCTCCGATCCGAATCGAATCTCTGCCGCTACCGACTCGTGTCCGACCCGCCGCCCGAGGGCGCGTCGTGAGCGACATCAGTGAGAAGCAGCTCCGCCGAGCCGCGAACGCGATCATCAAAGAGCACTCGTGGCGCGACGACGCGATCGCGATGCACGAAGGCGTCGGCGCGTGGCTCCTCGGCAACGGCAACGTTCGCGCCTGCCTACTCCTTCTCGAAGCGTTCACGCCCGCGCACGAGGTGCTGCTCGAGACGCTCGCCGTCGACATCATCACGACCCTCTGCCTCGTCCGCGAGACGGCCCCACAAGACGTGTTCGCGGACCTGATCGAGACGCACTTCACGCCCGAAGCGTGGGACGAGCGCGTCGCCCAGTTCGAGCACCACTTCGACTGCCAAGAGGCCGCGCGCATCAACCGCGAGCTCAACGAGGCAGCATTCAACGAATCCCAACAAGGAGAACCCGATGCGGATCAACACGGTGACGGTTAGCGGCAATCTGACCGCCGAGCCCGAGGGCAAGGCGCTCGCGAACGACAACTACATGTGCCGCTTCGCGATCGCGCACAACGATCGCGAGAAGAAGGGCGACGAGTGGGTCGAGGTCGCCCACTTCTTCGACTGCCTCGCATGGGGCAAAATGGCAAAGATCTTCGCCGAGCAGGCCGGCAAGGGCGACCCCGTCGTCGTCTCCGGCACGCTCAAGCAGGAGCGCTGGGAGAAGGATGGCGAGAAGCACCAGCGCATCCGCTTGCACGTGACGGGCTGGCAGATCGGCCGGCGCAAGGGCGAGAGTTCGAGCACGACGGCGAGCGCGCCGAACGCCGACGACGACATCCCGTTCTGATGCCAGGAGTCGTCACGCTGCGCTTCACGGTCCCGCTCGACACAGGCCGCGCCGACGGGTTCTGGGAGAACCTTTCCATCGTCTGCGAGGGCCACTTGATCGACAAGCACATCCAGGAGTTCAAATCGTCGTACGCAAGCGCCTTCGTGATCACCCTTCAAGGCCCCCGAGAATCCGTCTACTGGGTGATCGGGTGGTGCGAAGGTGTCTCCGGCACGAACCTCGCGGGCGCGCTCACCGAGACGGACGAGAAGATCTAGGCTCCCCGGATGGATCAAGAGACGTACCTCGTGCCGATGACCGCGCGCGACTACGCCATGATCATCGGCAACGGAGCGACAGCAGAATCGAAAATGCTTGTCGCGCAGCGCCTCGCCGATCGCTGGGCGACCGCGCGCGGAGTCGCACGTGAGATCGCCGGCACGCCGAAAGACGGGTGGGAACGACGCCCCGACGTCGTCGGCACCTAGCGTCCGTCACGCTTGAGCAACGCCACTTCGCTGCTGTCGGCGGTTCCCATTGGGCTCCCCGCTCGTATTCGTATCCGGGGCACAACAAGATCGCGCCAGAACTCCCACCCGCGCACCGCTCAGACATCGAAGGACGGAGCCTACTGCTCTCGTACGTCGTCTGGCCCGGCGAGATCCCCGACCTCAACGCGCTCCGCCGGCACGCGCGCCACGTGATCTAGAAGCGAGCCGCGCGCTGCGCGATCGACGCGCGCTTCACGCGCCGCCGCGTCGACACGCTGCGCGTGCCCATGAAGCCACCCATCTTCTCGATCATCACCTGCCGTGCGCCCGCGAACGCGAGCACGAGATCGTCGTGCGAGCCGATCCGCGCCATCGGCTTGCCGCGCTGGTTCCAGACGAAGTCGAGCATCTGCTCGAGCAAGCGCTCGCTGACGAACGCCTCGGGGTCGCCGTTCAGCGCGCTGCGCATCTGGCCGAGAATCAGTGGTCGCGTCGAGCTCGTCGTCTCGAAGCCGAGCTTCTGCGTCATCTTGCGGTCCTCGGACTCGCGATCGACGCGGTGGTAGAGCCGGCCCATCGGGTAGCGCAGATCCCTCGCGAGCACGTGTAGGCATTGCTTGCCGTAGCCGCCCTGCTGCTCGACGGCGAGCACCGCCGGCCGATCATCCTCGTCGCGGTAGAGCAGGCCGAGCGTCGCCGCGATCCGCGCCGCCTCGTCCTCCTCCATGATCTCCTCGTGCTCGGCGACCTGCCGGCCCGTGCGCAGCGAGAGCACCTGAATCGCGATCGGGTCACCCTCGCGCGCCTCGTCATCCATCGCCTCGTATTGCTCGTCTGTGATTCCACCGGCGGGATCGACGAACACGACGTAGCCGTGCTTCTGGGGTGCTTGGAAGATGTGCGTGCGGCCCTCCGGGTTTGGCTTGAAGCCGTACTTGCCGCCGATCACAGGGTCGCCCTCAACGTAGCCGCGCCGGAACGCCGCGCCGTTTGCCTTCTCGACCAGCCAGCGCGCCTCGCGCACCTCCGCGAGCCGCACACGAACCTTCTCGGGATCGAAGTATTCGCGCCCCGTGAGCGTCTGCGCCGTCCAGTCGCCGTCGAGGAGCTGGCGTCTCGTGACGGCGTCGAGGTTGTCCAGCGTGGCCGCGTACTCGTCAGCGTCGAGCGAGGGATTGTCGCGCAGGCCGGCCGGGATGAAGATCCGATCGTCGCGCGTCGAGAGGCGCACGAAGCGCTTGTTGACCCACGCATGGCCGATCCCGCCCGGGTTGCCCGCCGAGCGCATCCTCAGCGGGATCTCGGAGTGATCGCCGGTCGTGCGCCGGAGCCGCGTCATCAGGTAGAGGTAGTCGTTCTCGACGAAATGCGTGAGCTCGTCGAAGCCGATGAACTGCAGCTCCGAGCCCTGATAGCGGAAGCGGTCGTCCTTCTTCTCGAGGAAGCCGAACGTGAGCGTCGCGCCACTCGGGAACGTCCAGGTCTTTTCCGTCTCAACCCAGCGCGCGTTCGACTTCTTCAACCACGCTTTCGAGCGGTCCATGATCGCACCCGGCAGAGCGAGCTCGGAGTACGTCTTGCGCAGGATCAGCGCCGCGTAGTTCGGCTGGTCGACGTACTGGAGAGCCGACATCAAGAGCGCGTCCGACTTGCCGCCGCCGGCCGACCCGCCGTAGAACGCTTCCTTCGCCGTGAGCGACAAGAACAAGAGCTGCTTCGGGTGCGGGACGTGCGGGATGTAGCTCGTGAGACGCGGGTTGACGATCTTCAGGTCGGTGGGCACGGGAGCGAGGCTACTATGATCGGCGCGTGCAGATTCCCAACGTGACGAATCCTCTCCTCGCCGCAGCGCAAGCATCCGCTCCCGGCGCGCCCCCGCCCAGCCTCCCCACAGGTGAC
>JAYVRN010000803.1:0-3326 GCA_043776275.1 Myxococcales bacterium
CCCATTCCGGAGTAGCTCAGGGGTAGAGCAGGCGGCTGTTAACCGCCGGGTCGGGGGTTCGAAGCCCTCCTCCGGAGCCAACGACGAAGCGACGCTGCCGCGCAGAGTGGCGGCGCCTTCCGGATCTGCCGCGCTCGGCTGCCGCGCTCGGGGGCCGCGCTCGGGGGCCGCGCTCGGGGGCCGCGCTCGGGGGCCGCGCGATGACACTCCGCAGATCGCGCGCGCTCGTTGCTCGCGGCGCGGATGCTGCCCGTTGCGCGAACGCTCTGCTGATCCCGTACGCGCGTCGCTCGGGGCGGGGGTAACGGCCCATCGCTCGGATCGCGTTCCTTCGACGTGGTCGCGTCACCGCCGACGTATCATCCACCCGGAGTGCGGGGCCACGGCGGCGGTGGGATCTACTCGCTCTGGTCCGCCACCCCCGCCCCTGACGCTCCGCGTGGCGTGGGTCTGCGGGTGCGAGCAAGCGGACGAACCGGCGGCGCGGAGGTCGGGGCCACGGCGACGGTGGGATCTACTCGCTCTGGTCCGCCAACCCCGCCCCTGACGCTCCGCGTGGCGAGAGCTCGTGGCCAGCTCACTCCGATTCCGGTCGGGGGCGCTGTGTGCTTGGATGGTGTCCGGATCCCGGACGATCCGGGACGGTCATGTCAGGTTGTAGTGAGGCAACGGCCGAAGTTCGGACGAGCCGTCCGACTGGCGGCCATTCCCGACGCACGATCCTCGTCGTTCCGCGCACTTCGGTGTGGCACGCGCAGTGGAGGACCGCAGTGTATGCTGGAACCTGTGACCGCGGCTCGCAAGCTCACCGTGGATGATCTGTTCGCCGCCGGCGAGGATCTCCGCGCCGAGCTGATCCATGGAGCGATCGTCCCCAAGGCCATGTCGAACTGGCGGCATGGGAACGTGCAGCTGGCCCTCTCCACGTGGGTCACGCGCCGATTTGCGAGGCAGCCTGGAGGACGCTGGCCGGGTGGATGGTGGATCGGGGTGGAGCTGCACGTGGTGTACGGCTCGAACGAGGTGTTCTGTCACGACATCGCTGGTTGGCGCCGTGACAGGGTCGCGACGATGCCGGAAGGCAGGATCACCTCGCGACCGGATTGGGTGTGCGAGGTGGTGTCGCCGGGCCACGAGCGGCGCGATGTCGTCGACAAGCTGAACGTCCTGCACGCGGCCGGCGTTCCGCATTACTGGGTGATCGACCATGAGGAGCGGATCCTGTTTCTGTATCGCCATCGCCCCGAGGGCTATGTCCTCCGCTCGATCGCGGCAGGTGAGGTCCTTCGCGCCGAACCCTTCGAGGCGATCGAGCTCCGCATGGCAGTGATCTTCGGCGACGAGGACGACGAAGAGTAGCCACCGGCGATGCTCGGCGCGCGATCACGAGGAGGTGCCCGGGAAACCGGTGCCGATCGAGCGCTCGCCGCCGGGATACACGAGGTGGAACAGCATCGCCACGGGGCGAGCACACCGTCCGCGATGGCGGGGGCCAGGTCCCGTTACACGTCCCGCCCGGGCGAGGCACCTGTTCTGGAGATGCAGCGCCGGAGCTCGACGAGGCGTAGCGTCAGCTCCGCGTCTGTGCGCGGATGATCGCTGTCGCGATCACCGGTGCGGTCTCGGCGCGCAGGATCCGCGGGCCGAGCCCGACGGAGGTGAACGCGGCGAGGGCCTCGAGCTCTTGTGGCGCGAGGCCGCCCTCTGGGCCGCTGACGAGCGTGACATCGGTCGTGCCGGTCGACTCGAGAGGGGCGTCGCTGGTGGGATCGAGCACGAGGCGCAGGCCTTCCGGCAGTGAGGCGATCGCGGCGGTGAGGCCGTCGGCCCAGCGCACCTGCGGGATCTGCGCGCGGCCGCACTGGCGGGCGGCGGCCTGGATCATCGCGGCGTACTTCGCGATCCGTGCGTCGCGCCGCTCGGCCTCGAGCTTGACCACGGCGCGCACGGCGGGCCACACGACGATCTCGTCGCAGCCGACCTCCACGAGCTTCTCGAGGCACTGATCCATGCGATCGCCCTTGATCAGCGGGATCAACACACGCACGTGCGGCGGGGCGGCGGTGATCGCCTCGGGATCCTCGACGGTGAGCTCCGTCGCGGTCTCCGCGATCCGCGCGATCACCGCGGCGGCGCGGCGGCCCGCGCCATCGACGAGCTCGACCCGATCACCTGGGCGGGCGCGGCGGACCCGGCCGAGGTAGTGATGCTCGTCGCCCGTGATCATCAGCGTGCCCGCAGCGAGCCGCGCGGGATCGACGAAGATCCGCATCAGCGCACGAGCGTCACGGACGACCACTGCGGATCGTCGGTGCTTGCGCGCACGCGGACGAGGCGGAGGCCGCCGGCCACGAACTCGTCGGCGATCGGCTGCGCCTGCGGCGTGAGCAGGCCCGAGAGGATGATCGTGCCGCCCGGCCCCAGGCGCGCGGTGAGGCCCTCGCGGAGCGCGCGCAGGACGTGGGCCTGGATGTTCGCGAGGATCAGCGGGAACACCTCGGTGAGCTCGCCGAGCGGGACGAGGCTCGGTTCGATCCGATCAGCGACCCGGTTGACCGAAGCGTTGTCGAGGGTGGCGTCGACCGCGAGCTGGTCGTTGTCGATCGCGAGGCAGGTCGCCTGGGGCCAGCGTTTGACCGCGGCGATCGAGAGGATCCCGGAGCCGCACCCGACATCGAGGATCCGGCCGGGAGAGACGTCGCGATCGGCGAGGTCCTGGAGCTCCTCGAGCACCAGGCGCGTGGAGGCGTGTGTGCCGGTCCCGAACGCCATGCCGGGATCGAGATCGATCACGACCTCGGAGTCATGCGCCACGTAGCGCTCCCAGCTCGGGACCACCACGAACTGCCGCGTGAGCTTCGAGACCTTGAAGTACTTCTTCCAGGCATCGCGCCACTCGGCCTCGGGCAGGGCATCGGAGAGCCGGACCTTGGTCGGGTCCACGGCGGCGCCGAGCGCGTGCCAGCGGGTGACCGCATCGCGCGTGGCTTCGAAGGCAGCCGCGCTGTCCGCGCGATCGACCCAGAACACCACTTCGTCCCCGCGCTGCTCCGTACCCGCGGCGGCTGCCGGGATCTCGGATGCGATCAGTGCCGCGATGTCATCGACATCGGCAGCCCCGACAGGAACAACGACCTCGACCCAGTCCCCCAAAGGAGTCCCCTAGGAAAAGAAGACACAAGAAGGCGAGAGAGAACGCAGGCCGCTCAGCGCGTGGGCGCTGGCGAGACGCGGCGCTTCATCTCGCGACGCAGGCGCTTGCGCGCCTCGCGGGTCTTCCGCTTCTTCTTGACGCTCGGCTTCTCATAAAACCGACGACGCTTGAG
>JAYVRN010000804.1:0-3321 GCA_043776275.1 Myxococcales bacterium
CCGACCCACCTCAGGCGGTGACCGCGTTCATCGAGGCGCGTCGCGCCTTGATCGTCGAGCTGAAGCGGATCGCGGAAGAGAAGCTCCCTCGCTTCCGACGCGTGCCGAAGGAGGCCGCGGTCCCGCTCATCCTGCTCAAGCTCGAGCGCGTGCGTCCACAGATCGAAGCGCTACTTGCGATCTGGAGCGCCGCGGTGGAGGCGACCGTCAATCAGGATCGTGGCTATGGCGCGGCGCACGACCTGCTGTTGCAGACGGACACCTTCCGGGTGCTCGACGCGCAAGGCGCCGTAGAACGCCTCGTCGTCCTACCAACGAACCCGTGGATGCTCGCCTCGCTGCTGCAGTTCCAAGACCTCTGGGCCAAGGCGGTACGTAGTGCCGTGGAGAAGCGAACGCCTCCACAGCATTGGAAGTTCGACCTGACGCGCGACGAGGTGCTCCAAATGGTGCCGCGGACCGCGCTCGAACGCTGGTACCTCTGGACGGCGCGTGATCGGGAGCTCGAGATCGTCGACAGCGCGCCGTTTCATCTGGAGTTCCAGCTCGAGCGTGCGCGTGCGTCGCGGTCGCCGCTCGACTACGTCGCGCACGTCATCGCGACGAAGGTCACGAGATATCTCCGCATGCACCCGCACCTGCGCAACGCGCGGCGGACTCTACGGATCGGCTTCGTGAACGCAGGGACCGGCGAGCAGATCATCGCCGGGCTCGAGCAGTGGCTGCGCAGCACGATGACCGAGTTCGCCGGGCGCATCCGCGAGCTGCCGATGGAACAGATCTCCGCGATCGATCTCTTCCTGTTCGCTACTGAAGGCGACGTCAGCCAGACCGGGAAGGAGCTCGAGCGGTTCTTCCGCGCGCAGGTGAGCGGCTCCGAAGAGAACGGCATCCGTCAGGCCCTGTTCGCGAAGATCCAGTACCGCTATTGCACGACCAAGCTCCCCGCCTCCGGGCAGGACTCGGTCCACATCTGCTTCATGCACGGGCTCGTCGATGACAAGCACCGTCAGGCGAAGACGGGGCAGCTCGCCGATTGGTGGGATGGCGGCTTCGGGGACGGCCTCCTCGCAACGTATCTTCGTCGCTCGCTTCCAAGCGGCGTTTCGGATGGACTCGCGAGCCGGCGTGGTTTGTGGGTTGATCCCACCGCACGTGGGCTGCGTGGCGCACTCGGACGCGTGCTGTCGCTCCAGCGTGGATGCCGAGATGGTGATCTAGCGTTGGACAAGGCCCTCTATTGGGAGAGCGCGCTGCCGGACATCCGTTCGCTTGGGCCCGTCTATGACCACGCCGATTGGGTCGTACACTTGGACCGCGAGTTATCCCTCGAGATCTTTCAGAAGGGGCCACGCGACGAGCGTCCCACGATCATCGAGTACAGCGACCAGGAAGTTCCCGACAGCCCTGGCTACGACACGATCACCGCAACCAAGTACGCGACGCCGTATCGCGAGCAACTCGGCGAGATCCTCACGATCGCTGACCTCGATGTGGCGGGGCGCGGCGACGCAGCACAACGCGGCGCTAACTCGATCCTCGACGACATCAACGTGCTCTCGGGCTCGTGGGCGCTCGACTTCTTGCTCGGCAGCATCGCCGATCAGCGAACGAGCACCCGCCTCAAGGGCAACGTGGGCGCCGCGTTGGTGTATCGATGGCTCCGACGTATCGAGCTGGGAGCGTCGCCCACGATGAACTCGAACGTTGGCCCGGTCGTGCCGGTGTTCATCAGCTTGGAGGATCTGCTACGCGCGACGCCGGCCGCGGGCCTAAGCAGCAAGCAAGGGCTCGTTTATCGCTACACCAACGAGATCGACGACAAGGAGAACAAGGAAGCCTCGAAGTGGTGCGATGACCTCCTGGTCCTGTACTTGACGCAGACCTCGACCGGCGCCGCCTCCCGGCTCTACGGTCGCGTGATCGAGGTGAAGTTCGGCACGAGCGCACTGGTGTCGCTGGACAAGGCGGTGCTGCAGGTCCGTGGCACACAGCAACTGCTCCGGGAACGGCTCTCGGGGCGCAACACGAGCCTCGATGCTCCCTTCCGACACAAGCAGCTCTCGCTGCTGATCAAGACGCAGCTCGAACAGGCCGTGGCGATGGGGGTGCTGGACGGCGACGTGTACAACTTTCTCAACGTGCCCGCGCTGTCGGCGAACCTCGCGACCGGCAACTACGAGGTCGACTACACCATCGGCGCGCAGGGCCAGAACCTCGCGGGAGATGCGTTCCTGCTTCACACAGCGCACTCGCAAGACGATGTCGCGACGGGGCAGATCCTCGATGGCGTTCGGGTCATCACCGTGCCGCGCACGCTCGTCGAGTGGCTCGCGTTCGAGCCGGACGACAGTGCGACGCTGACGCGCCAGCCGAGAACCACGTTCCCGCAGCTCGGTCGGTACCTGAACCTCCAGACCGATGCGGGGCCGCCGAAGCCGCCGCCGACACCAACCCCGGAACCAGCTCCATCGCCGGAGCCCATCGATTCGTCGAGAGCGACTCCGACTCCGACGAGTGCGCCCAGCTCGCCACCGAGCAAGGAGCCTCCCCCTGCACCACCCGCACCGCCCGTCGCGCCACGTCCAGCGCCATCGGTGCCAGTCGCTGCGCCGCCCCCACCGGCCAACGCTCCGCCTCCAAGTCGCCCGTCGGTGCCCGTCGTCTCGCTGGCCGTGGCACTAAAGACGCCGATCAAAGAGGCTCCGTATGGGGCCGAGGCGGTCGTTGGTGTCGTCGAACGTCTCGAGCGCGCCTTGGTTGGCCACAAGGTCGGCCTTGCGTCGTCGCCGTCCCCTCGGGAGACAGACCGCGGTCCCCGCCTGATCCGCGCGTATATCAAGCTCATAGCAGGCGAGTCCATCGCATCGATTCGCCGGATCAGCGAAGACCTCGCCCGCGACGTCGGCACGAGCACATCGGACATTCATGTAACCAACGTCCCCGAGCGCCACGCGGTGGGCGTCGACCTACCGATCCCAAGCCTTACCTATGAGATCAGCTTCGCAGAGCTTGCCGCCCATGCGTCATTCGGCGCTGCTCAACGCGAGATGGCGCTTGGGTTCTGTGCTGGCATCGATCTGACCGGCCGCCCAGTCTGGGCCGATCTCGCCACGATGCCCCACATGCTGGTTGCTGGGACTACCGGCAGCGGCAAGACGGTCTTCCTGCGCAACCTGATCCTGACGTTGCTCATGACCCGGAGTCCGCGCGAGTTGGTGATCCGGCTCTCGAGCAGCAAGCCGATGGACTTCCGCGTTTTCATGGGGACCCCACATGCGGCAGGACATGCGATGGCCACGGACGCCTCCGAGGCGCGGC
>JAYVRN010000805.1:0-3319 GCA_043776275.1 Myxococcales bacterium
GCCGGCAACCAGGCGGCACGCTGGTGATGGTCTCGCACCAGTCGCCGATCTGGATCGCCCGGCTGGCATCCGAAGGCCGTCGAGGTCCGCCGTGGCTACGCCGCGCGCGCTGCTCGCACGCCTCGGTCACGAGCTTCGAGATCGTCGGCGACCGCTACACGAACCACCGCTACTGGGCGCCCAAATGACGCCGCGGCGGGTCACAGCCCGTAGAACCCCTTCATGAACGCACGGGTCGCGTTCGAGTGGCGCTCGAGGCGGCTGATGTTCACGGTGTTCTGCCACTCACGGAACGCGAGGAGCTCGTGCTCACGGCCGCGGAACTCGCGGCTGGGCAAGATGTCCGTCGCGAGCGCGTTGTGGTCGCCGACCTGGCGCCACCACGTGGGGTTGCGGATCTCCGTGCCGTGGTCGCGCCCGTAGTCGTCCATCCGCTTGTAGGTCTCGGTGCCGGGCAGGATGAAGAAGCTCTGACTCGACACCCAGCCGCTGATCGGCCCGTTGCCCTCGGCGATCGCGACCACGAACTCCTGGGTCTCTCGCGTGGTGTCCGGAGTCTCGCCCGGGAAGTTGAACAGGACGTACGTATCGTGGAACAGCTCGATCGAGTTCGCGTGCGCGATCATCTCGCGCGCCTTGCGGAGATAGTTCGCGGGGGACGGGCTCTTCACCATGCGACGAGCCATGGTCTCGCTGCCGGTGTCGAGACCGAAGTCGACCTTGAACCGACACGCGCGGAACTTGTCGAGCAGCGCCGGGGTCATCAGATCCGCGCGGGTCTCGCACCAGAACATGTTCGGCAGCTGCCGCTCTGCGATGCCGTCGAGCAGGGCCTCCGTCCACTTGCGGCTCGCCCCGAACAGCGGATCGGCGAAACACACGACGTTCGGCGCATGCGTCCGGGCGAGCCCTTCGAGGATGGCGAGCGCATCCTCCACCGCATAGTTGTTCCAGTTGGTCCCGCGCTGCGGCTCGGCGCAGTAGGCGCACTTGAACGGGCAGCCGCGCGAGAGCGACAGCCACAGCACGCGCTGCTTCTCGTCGTGCCAGGGATAGTGGGTCCAGTCGATGCGCGCGGGATCGGACATCTGGTACGGCGCCGCGCGGATCGTCTCGGTGGTGAACGATCGGGGACGACGCTCCTCGCACAACCGGCGAAACACGTGCTCCCCGTCACCGCAGACCACCACGTCGAACAGCTGCTCGGCATCGTCGAAGTCCGACGGCATCGCGGTGGGGTGGTGACCACCGACGACGATCGGCACGTCGGACCGCGCTGTCCGGATCTTGCGGGCCACCTCGACCGCGCCAAGGTAGTGCAGGCTCGTCCAGCACGAGATCCCGACGAGATCCACGCCCTCCAGCGCGGTCGTCAGCGGCGCATCGATCCCCGCGAGCACCGCCGCGACGTCACCGGGAGGGACGCCGGCCAGCGTATCGAGTTCGAGGATCCGGACGTCCGCGAGGTCGCGCACGAACCCGGCGAGGCTGTGCAGGTGCGGCTTGGAAGCGACGCGCGAGCTCCACCAAGTCGGTGCGTAGAGCACCGGAGGCGCGACCAGCAACACCACCAAGCGCGCCATCTCGTGATCGTAGCGGCTTCCCGAACAGGCAGCCACCGGTACGACGAGCCGTTCGCGTACCGAGCGATGGTACGAGGCGTCTCGCTCCGGATGCTGCCGTCGCACTCGGGCGTCCCGGCCCGCTTGACTTGCCGAGGAGCTAGCTGGAAGCCTGCTTCATGGCCCAGCACGAACCCGTTCGCCAGACCCGCTCGATCGTCATCGACCTCGCCCCCGGTGAGACCAAGACGTGGCAGCTGCCGGCGATGAGCACCGCGAGCGACCAGCGGATCGTCATCAAGACGGTGCTCTACACAGCGCCGACGCTCCATGGTCGCTTCGATGATCTCCCCGAGCTGACCGAGACGACGCTCGCGCGCCGGCCGCCGGGTGGTCCGGTGATCGAAGGCGGCGAGACCCGCGACCTGACCCACGAGCTGTTGAGGTCTGGCGTCGTGGTCGCGGTCACCGACACCGATCTCAACAAGCCCGGTCAGCTCAACCACGTGACAGGTCCCACCGCGGGCGATGTGTGGGCGTTGCGCGTGAGCCGTAAGCCGGAGGGAGCGCCGCGGCGATATCAGCTCACGATCGAGTATCCGAGTGAGCTGATCGAGGTCGAGCGGCGCATCTCGCTCGGCTTCTTCGATCGGGGCTTCGATCAGAACTGGACCCAGAACCTGCTCGTCGAGGACCTCGCGATCGGTGCGGAAGGGATCGTGCCCGGCCATGACGGCAACCCCCACAAGCTCATCCCGAACGATCTGAGCTATCGGTGGCGGAAGGACTTCGCCGACCTCTACGGCAAGCCCACCGACGTTCAGTACGTCACCCTCCTCGATACCGAGCTGATCCGGTTCCCCAAGATCACGGGCATCACGCTCCTGTTCAGGTCGGACGGAGGAGTCCTGCCGGGAGGTCGGGGCGAGGTCCCGTACTTCGAGCTCGTCATCAAGGGGCACTATGCCGGGTCGAGAAACCTCACGTTCCACCCGGCGGTGCAGTTCATCGTCGACGCCCACACCACCCCGATCGACGTCGTGACAGGAGTGGATAACAAGTGGTTCGAGCTCCCGAGCGATCCGGGAGATCCGTCGTCGATCTCGTTCACGGTTCGGTTCTACGTACGTGAGAGCTCCGGCGCGGTCACGTACCACGCGGACGTGTCGTCGCCGCTGCTGGATGCGCTCCCCGGCACGGTCAAGTATCCCAATCTCGGGTGGCAGGACCTGATCATCCCGCTCGGGTTCACCGACTGGAGAGAGATCAACGTCAAGGACACGGTGAAGAAGCGGATCGAGGACTCCCTCAACACGTTCCCGAACCAGCTGAAGTTCGATCAGCACATTCGACCATTCCTCGTCGGGCGATCGGAACATCCAGACCTTCGATTGTCAGAAGAGCAGTCGGTCCTTGCGCTCCGCCACGATGTTCTGGGCGTGTCCTACGACCGCCCGAAACACGAGATGGTGATCACGTACGCCGACCATCGGCGGCCACCACTCCGGCAACCTCCGGACGGGGTGGACTCCTTCCCCATGATCGAGGTCGCTCCTGTGCCGACGGCGGTACCTGACGGGCACCCGGGGAGGCCGATCCCGCAAGGTCCGCTCGCGACCGCCGTGCCGACCGGACTCTCCGAACGGCTGTCCCATCTCGGCAATCTCCGTGACGTGCCGACGATCGACTTCGAACGATATCCGCCGCTGTTCGACACCCATGGCGAGCAGTCGCGGCCGGCCCCACCAAACCCGCCG
>JAYVRN010000806.1:0-3318 GCA_043776275.1 Myxococcales bacterium
GTCGTACGTGACCACGCGCGGCGGGCGCCTGATGACGAGCGCCGAGTGGGACGCGGCCGCGGTCACCCCCGGGTTCATCATGCCGCCCAACATCCTCGAATGGGTGGACTCGCCCGACGAGAAGTCCAAGACCACGCGCTCCCATGGCAAGACCGTGATCCGGGCCGACGAGACCCAGAAGGACGTCACGTTCCGCATGGCCCGAAACCCCTGACATCGCGGCCCAGTACAGCCCTCGGGCGCTTCCGCGCCTGGTCGCTCGGGGCGTATAGTTCCGAGGGTATGAGCACCGACGTAGACCAGCTCGTCGACATCATCGCGCGCCGTGTTCAGGAGCGCCTGAACGGTCCGTCCAATGCTGCCGCGAAGCTCGCGCTCGCACCGCGCGATCGCGGCGAGTGCAACGACGACTCCGCGCCGGGCGAAGACTGCGCGAGCTGCGGCTCGTGCGTGGTGCGCCGGCCCTGGTCGGTGCGCGCGATGGAGGGTGCCGGCGCGATGCGGGTGGGTGCCCTGCCCGGCGTGGGCGCCGTGCCCGGCGACATGGCGAAGCTCATCGATCACACGCTGCTCAAGCCCGAGGCCACCCGCGACGAGGTGGTCAAGCTGTGCGAGGAAGCGCGCAAGTACCGGTTCGCGAGCGTGTGCGTGAACACCACGTGGGTCGGGCTGTGCAAGTCCCTGCTCGCGGGGACGGACGTGATGGTGTGCGCCGTCGTCGGGTTCCCGCTCGGCGCCATGGCCCCCACGGCCAAGGCCTACGAGGCGCGCGACGCCATGCGGCAGGGCGCGAAGGAGATCGACATGGTGATCAACATCGGCGCGCTCAAGTCGCGCGACTACGAGACCGTGTTCGAGGACATCTGCCGCGTCGTCAAGTCGGCGGCGCCCGCGGGCGTCAAGGTCATCCTCGAGACCAGCGCACTCGACACCGAGCAGAAGATCATCGGCTGCACGCTGTCCAAGCTCGCGGGCGCGGCGTTCGTCAAGACCTCGACCGGCTTTGGCAAGGGCGGCGCCACCGTCGAGGACGTCGAGCTGATGCGGCGGATCGTCGGCGGCGACGTCGGGGTCAAGGCCTCGGGTGGTGTGCGCACGGCCGAGGACGTACTGAAGATGGCGCAGGCCGGCGCGAACCGCGTCGGTGCCTCGGCGTCCGTGGCGATCGTCTCGGGCACCGCGGACGGCAAGGGCAAGGGCTACTGAGTGCTCCCGGTCCAGCTGATCCGCAAGAAGCGAGACGGCGGCGCCCTCGATGATGCCGAGCTCCGCGCGTTCATCGAGTGGGTGACCGCCGGGAGCATCCCCGACTACCAGATCGCCGCGATGCTGATGGCGATCTTCTACAAGGGCCTCGACGATCGAGAGCTCGCGACCTGGGCCGACGCGATGACGCGCTCCGGCGACGTGATCGACCTGTCCTCGATCGCACGCGCGAAGATCGACAAGCACTCCACCGGAGGCGTCGGCGACAAGATCTCGATCCCGCTCGCGCCCGCGGTGGCGGCGTGCGGCGTCGCAGTGCCGATGGTGTCCGGGCGCGGCCTCGGCCACACCGGCGGCACGCTCGACAAGCTCGAATCGATCCCCGGCTTCCGTGTCGATCTCCCCGTCGAGCGGTTCAAGGAGCTGGTCGACACGCTCGGCGTCTGCCTGATCGGGCAGACCGCGCGGATCGCGCCCGCCGACAAGCGCCTGTACGCCCTGCGCGATGTCACCGCCACCGTCGAGTCGCTGCCGCTGATCGCCTCGTCGATCATGTCGAAGAAGCTCGCCGAGGGCATCGATGGCCTGGTGATCGATTGCAAGGTCGGCAGGGGCGCGTTCATGAAGACCGTCGAGCGCGCGCGCGAGCTGTGCGCGCTGATGCGGGCGATCGGCACGCGCGCCGGCAAGAAGATCACCTGCGTGCTGACCGACATGGAGGCGCCGATCGGCCGCACGATCGGCAACGCCCTCGAGATCCGCGAATCGATCGAGGTGCTCCGCGGCGGCGGCCCGGTGGACACCCGCGAGCTGACGCACGTGCTCGGCGGCGAGATGCTCGTGCTCGGCGGGGTCGCCAAGGACGCGGCCGACGGCGTGGCGAAGATCCAGCGAGCGCTGGCCGATGGCAGTGCGCTTGAGGTGTTCCGGAAGGTCGTCGCGGCCCAGGGCGGAGACCCGCGGGTGTGTGACTCGCCCGGCTCCGTCCTCCCCAAGCCGGCGTCGCGCGACGAGCTGATGCTCGCGCCCGGGCGGATCGTGGCGATCGACAGCGAGGCGCTCGGGATCGCCGCCCTCATGCTGGGCGCCGGGCGCCGGACCGCCGAGGACAAGATAGATCCATCAGCCGGGCTCGTGGTCGATGCGTACCTGGGCGAGGTGATCGAGGCCGGGGGCCCGCCGAGCGTGATGCTCCAGCACAGCCTCCCCGCCGGAGATTCGCGGCTCGCCGAAGCGCGTGCGATGATCTCGGCCGCCTTCGTGATCCAAGCGCCCGACATGCCCGCGCCGGACCTGCGCACCTCGCGGATCCTCGAGGTGCTGCGATGAGCGCCGAGCCGGCCGACACGCTGTACGACCGCGTCCAGGCGGCGGTCACGGCGGTGCGCAAGCGCACCGACTTCGTCCCGCAGGTGGGCCTGATCCTCGGCTCGGGGCTCGGCGGCTTCGCGGACTCCCTCGAGCAGCCCGTCGCGATCGACTACGGGGACCTCCCGCACTTTCCGCGGTCCCACGTGGTCGGGCACAAGGGGCGCCTCGTGCTCGGGCGCCGCAGCGGCGCCGCGTGCGTTGCGATGCAGGGCCGCGTGCACATGTACGAGGGCCACAGCGCAGCCGTCGCCGCGTTCCCCGCCCGCGTGCTGATCGCGCTGGGCGCCAAGATCGTGATCGTCACCAACGCCGCCGGCGGGCTCAACCCGTGGTGGTCGCCCGGGACGCTGATGCTGATCCGCGACCACGTCGATTTCCTCCGCGATCACGCGCTGCGTGGCCCCAACGATGATCGGCTGGGGCCCCGGTTCCCCGACATGACGACGGCCTATGCGCCGGAGCTCCGGGCGCTGGTCAAGGACGTGGCCGCGAAGGCGAGCATCCCGCTCCAGGAAGGCGTCTACGTCGCGATGCCCGGGCCGACGTACGAGACGCCCGCCGAGGTCAAGATGCTGCAGACGATCGGCGCGGATGCCACGGGCATGTCGACCGTGCCCGAGGTCTGCGTGGCGCGGCACATGGGCGCGCGCGTGATCGGCATCTCCTGCATCACGAACCAGGCCGCCGGCATCTCCGGCCATGCGCTCTCGCACGACGAGGTCACCGAGACCGCCACCCGCG
>JAYVRN010000807.1:0-11438 GCA_043776275.1 Myxococcales bacterium
CAGCGGCCGCCGAAGATCCAGACCGAGCTGTTCGGCTGACAGCTATTCGAGGCAGCGCACGATCGAGCTGTTGGTCGCCACGCGCTGCTTGTAGACGCCTGCGTCCGTCGACAGGATCCGCTTCGCGAGGGCGCGGACGGCTGGGCAGTCACCGCGGGCGGCCGCGGACTCACACTGCTTGACGAGCTGCCTGACCTGCGCGAGGCGGCCGCTGTCGAACGAGTCACCGTCCTTCGCGTTGGTCTTGACCTTGGTCTCTGTCGTGGGCGCCTTGGGAGCATCCGCCGCCTCCGTGGTCGGAGCGTCCACGGGCATCGGGCGCTTCGCGACCGGGCCGCGCGTCGGCGTGGCGTTGGTCTGGACGGGAGCTACCTCGGGCTTGTCCGGCGAGGCCGGGACGTCGTCGAGGTCGGGACTGGCGATCGCCCCGCCGACCACACCTTCACCGTCCTGGAGCTTCTCCCCGGGGACCGGGGCCGAGCTCGTCGCACCGCCCGGTCGTGGGCGCGCGGGCGGGCGAGTCGGCTGCACCGCGTTCCTGGTCGGTTCGTGCTCGTCGTTCGGTTGCGGCGGCGGTGGCGGTGGCGGCGGCGGCGGCGAGGCCGCTGGCTGTTCCGCGGGCACGGAGACAGTAGCAGGCGCGGCGGCGGAGCTGCCGGCACCAGAGCCGTGAGCCACGCTGTTGCGCGGCTCGGCGGACACCTCGCGCTGACGCTCCGTGTAGATCGTCGACTCCGCCTTCATCGAGTCATGGCGCTGCGCGATCACGAGCGCGCCGCCGAGTAGCACGGTGACGCTGGCGAGCGCGAGCACCGGAGGGCGTCGAAACACGGCGAGCGCCCGTTGCCACCAGCTGTCCTCGGGGACCGCCATCTCCGCGGCCTTCGCGCGCGCCGCCGACATCAGCGAGGCGAGGCCGCCGTCTGGAGGATCTTCTTCCGTCTCGCGCATCGAGACCCACACCGAGCGGAGCTGCTTCAGCTGTGCGTCTTCGCCGCCAACGTCGTCGTCGTCGTGCGCCGACATCACGGCGCGGCCTTCGCGTGGTCCTTGTACTCGTCGAGCTCGAGCCGCAACTTCTCGAGCGCGTAGCGCATGCGGCTCTTGACGGTGTTCTCGGGCACACCGACGACGTCCGCGATCTGCTTGAACGGCATGTCGAGGAACTCGCGCATCAGGAACACTTCGCGCTGCTCTTCAGACAGCGCCGCAATCGCCTTCTGCATCGTCTCGTGCAGCTGCTTGTTCACGCTCTTTCGATCGCTGGCCATCTCGTTGCCGGGGATCACATCCATCAACGTCCCGCTCTCCTCGCTCGAGTCCATCGGCGCGTCGAGCGAAGCGTGCTTGCGATGTTTGCGTCTCCTAGTCTGGTCAACGCACAGGTTGCGGGCGATGGTGTAAAGCCACGTCGTAAACTTGGCCTGCCGCTTGTACGCCTCCGCGCCCTTGATGACGCGCATGAAGGCTTCTTGCAGGATGTCCTCGGCCGTCTCCTTGTCGCCGACGAACCGAAGGATGAAGTTGTAGACGGGCTTACGATGCCGCGACAGCAGGACCTCGAAGGCGCGAACCTCGCCCTTCTGGTACATGACCATCAGGTCTTCGTCGGCGGTTTCCTTGAACATTTGCCTGGTCAGCCCTGAACGGTAACGACCTTATCGTAGACCGCTTACGGGGTCTGACACGTTGGACAGAAATAGGTGGCCCGTCCTTGGAGGACTGTCCGCTTGATCGGTGTCTGGCACCGAGGACACGGTAGCCCCTCCCGATCGTAGACCCACAGGTAGTCGGCGTTCTCGCCCTCGGCACCGTCGGCGTCGACGAAGTCGCGGAGGGAGGTCCCGCCGTTCTCGAGCGCGTGCTCGAACACCTCCCGGATCGCCGCCGCGAGGACGGACGCGCGATCCAAGGTCAGCCGGTGCGCCCGTGTCGTCGGGCGTAGCTTGGCGCGCCACAGCGCCTCCGAGGCGTAGATGTTGCCGACCCCGGCGATCACGCTCTGATCGAGGATGAACGCCTTCAACATCGCCTTCTTGCCCCGCGCGCGCGCGTGAAACGCCGCGACGTCGATCCCGTCGGTGAGGGCATCGGGCCCGAGCACGGCGAGCGCTGGGTGCGCGCGTTCTTTGGCCCGCGTCACGACGTCGACCTGACCGAACCTGCGCGGATCGGAGAACCGCAGCTCGCGAGCGCCGAGCGCGAACACCACGTGGGTGTGCTTTGCCCGCGGATCGCCGTTCGGCTGGATCCGGAGCCGGCCGGTCATCCCGAGGTGGACGAGCAGCGTGCTCGGCCCATCGGTGTCGACCAGCAGGTACTTCCCGATCCGCCGGATCCCGGTGATCGTCGCGCCGACCAGCTTCTTCAGCGCGGCACGAGGCGGCTTGCGCTGCATGTGGAGCCCCATCCCGCTGTCCCAGACGGCGGCGATCGTCCCTCCGATCGCGGGTGCCAGCGTGCGTCGAACGGTCTCGACCTCGGGGAGCTCGGGCATCGCTCAGTCGGTCCGGAGCGCCGGAGGGATCTCGGTCGCGAGGGCGGCGAACTCGGCGATGTCGAGGGTCTCGCCGCGGCGGATGCCATCGATCTTGGTCGTCGCCAGCGCCGCGTCGACCGCCTCGTCGGGGAACACGGCGCGCAGCGCATTGCGGAGGGTCTTCCTGCGCTGCCCGAACGCCGCGTGGACCACGGCCGAGTAGTGCTTGGGATCCGAGATCGGCGCACGGGGCTCGGCCAGCGGGATCAGCCTGATCACCGTCGAATCGATCTTCGGTGCCGGCACGAACGATCCGGCGCTGACCTTCGCGACGGTCGTGATGTCGGCGTAGGTCCGGAGCATCACGCCGATCGCGCCGTACTCCTTGCCGCCCGGCGGCGCGACGATGCGGTCCGCCATCTCCTTCTGGATCATCATCACGGCGTGCGTGATCGAATCGCGCGCGTCGATCACCTTGAACAGCAGCTGCGAGGCGATGTGGTACGGGAGGTTCCCGCATACTGAGATCTTCTCGCCGCGCCACTTCGCGGCCATCCGCAGGTCGTAGCGCATCGCATCGACGTGCTCGATCTCGACGTTGTCGACCCCCGCGAGCTCCTCGCGCAGGACCTTGACCATGTCGGCGTCGTACTCGAGCGCGATCACCTTGCCCGCGGTCACGCGCTCGGCGAGCCGCGCCGTCAAGGTCCCCACGCCCGCGCCGATCTCCACGATCCAGTCCTCGTCGGTCCGGACCGTCGCGTCGACGATCGCCCGGAACGCCCGATCGGAGATCAGGAAGTTCTGCCCGAACTGCTTCTTCGCGTGCAGCCCGTGACGCGCGAGGATCACGCGGGCATCAGGGAACGCCTCCGCGGAGCGCAGTGGATCGGCGCTGTGCTTGCGGTTGCCGTTGCCGTTGCTGTTGCCGTTGCTGCCGCCGTTGCTGCCGCCGTTGCCGTTGCTGCTGCCATTGCCGTTGCTGCCGCCGTGGCTCATGCGGGCCTCGGGAGTGCGAGGCTCGGGACGGCGTCGAGAGCCAGGCCCGCGCGCTCTCCGCGCAACAGCCGGTGGTACCCCGCCGCGGCGATCATCGCGGCGTTGTCCGTGCACCGCGCCGGAGGCGGGATGTACACGCGAAAGCCGTCCTCGACCCCCGCCGCACGCAGCCCGGCACGCAGGCCGGAGTTCGCCGCCACGCCACCGCAGACCTGGACGTGCGCGAGGCCCTCACGCTGCGCGATTCGCCGCGTCTTGCGCACGAGCACTTCGACGATCGCGGCCTGATAGCTCGCACACAGATCCGCGAGCCCCTGTCCTTCAGGGATGCCGTGCGCCCGAACGTGATGCAGGAGAGAGGTCTTGAGACCGCTGAACGAGAACTCCGCGCCTGTCGCGGCCGCGGTCATCGCCCTGGGAAACCGCACGGCGGTCGGATCGCCGGTCTGCGCGAGCTTGTCGATCATCACGCCGCCCGGGTAGCCGAGGCCGAGGAGCTTCGCGCCCTTGTCGAACGCCTCGCCCGCCGCGTCGTCGCGCGTCGCTCCAAGCTCGAGCACTTCGGCGTGAGCGTTCACGCGCACGAGTGACGTGTGGCCGCCCGAGACGACGAGCGCGAGGTGGGGCATCGGCGGCGCGTCGGGCTCGAGATAGATCGCGGCCATGTGGCCTTCGAGGTGATGGACGCCGACCAGCGGCTTGCCGGTGACCCACGCCATCGCCTTCGCGGTCTGCAGACCGACGAGCAGCGGTCCCGAGAGCCCGGGCGCGTTGGTGACCGAGATCCCGTCGATCTCGGCGAGCGAGCACCCTGCCCTCTCGAGTGCCGCGCGGACCACGGGGACGACGTTGAGGATGTGGGCGCGAGACGCGAGCTCGGGGACCACGCCGCCATACTTCGCGTGGACCTCGTGCTGCGAGGCGACGATGTCAGCGAGCACCACGCGACCGTCATCGACGATCGCCGCGGCGGTCTCATCACACGAGCTCTCGAGCCCGAGGACGCGCATCAGTGGGGCTCGGCGAGGCGGCGCTTGATCTGGTTCGCTCGTGCGCTGTCCGGCTCGATCTCGAGGAACCGCTCGTACGCGGTACGCGCCAGCTCCCAGCGTCCGGCGGCCCACAGGATCGAGCCTCGGGCTTCGAACACGGAGGCATAGTCGGGCGCGACCTCCTCGGCAGAATCGACGGACTCGAGCGCATCCTCGATCCTCTCGAGGCGCTGCAGAGCCTGTGCACGGACGATGTACGCACGCGCCGTGCGAGGGAGCTTGAGCGACGAGTTCGCGAGGGCGAGCGCCTTCTCGAAGTCGCCCTCCTGATTCGCCTCGTAGGCCTGCTGCATCATGATCTTGGCCTGCTGCGTGGGATCCACGCCGGCATCGCCGGTGGACGGCGCGCCCGCGTCCACAGCGCCGGGCACGGCAGCGTCGATCGGCCGCGACTCCGCTGCATCGATCGGCATGGCGACCGTGGCGTCGAGCGCCTCGGCGACTGTGGCATCGATCACCTCGGCCACCGCGGCATCGGGGATCTCGCGAGGCTCGGCATCTGGCGCGACTGCCACGAGTGTCGCGGCGTCCAGAGGATCCGCCTGCCCGGCGTCATCGGTGCCCGCGACCTCGCGATGCCCACGCGACTTCTTGACCCACAGGAACACCGCGATCCCTGCGAGGAGTGCGGCGACGATGATCAGGGCGATCGCCACGCCGCCGGGCCCCGAGTCCTGTCGCACGACTCCCGAGCCCGGGGAGGCCAGGCGTGGCGACGACAACCGCGGCATCGGCGGATCGACCGGAGCGCTGGGCGTTGCCGGCTCTGCGCTCGCCAGCTCTGGCGGAGGCTGAACCGCCGCCATCTCGCGCGTCACCCGACGCGGCAGGATCGTGACCAGCTCGCGCTGGGTCTCGGGAGCCGGGATCGATCCCGCGCTCGCGCCGGGCGGCACGAGCTCACCCGAGGCCTCGGCCCGATCGCGTCCGAGCGAGCCGATCATCCGCAACCCGGAGTCATCGCGGCTGGCGAGCCGCGATGGATCCGGCGGTGGTGGTGCCGACGCACGGTTGGTGCGGCGCGGCGGGACCGAGGGCTCATCCTCGGCGATCGTCTCGGGCACGTTCGCAGCGGTGTCGCTTTCGGCGGTGGGCTCGTCGAACAAGCCGGGTTCGATGGCCTGCGCCGCGGCGACCGCGGCGTCGATCAGCATCAAGCTCGACGGCCGGTACCCTCCGAGGAGCGCGCCGGGCTGTCCGTCGTCGACGTCATCGCCGTCATCTGCCTGATCGCCTGGATGCTCTGCGACGGCTGCGTGCTCCGCCTCCGCTGCCTGGGCCGCGGCCTCGGCGGCGACCTCCTCGGACAGGATGCTCGAGTCCGAAACCCGCGCCGTCTCCATCAGGGGCATCGGGTGTGGGCCAGACGCGACCTCCTCGATCGGCGTCGGCGTGTCGACCTCGACGAGCGGCATCGGCTTGCCGGTGTCGCGGCGCTTCGGCGCATCATGATCGACATCGATCAGGAGCTCCTCGAAGTAGAGCCGCGCCACGGCCTGGAGACATTCGAGATCGCCGAAATCGGAGGCGTCGAGCACCTCGAGCAACGTGCGCTTGCCATCGATCAGCCGGAGGATCCGGTTGTTGTCGTCGGGGACATCGCCGAGGCGTGTCGAGAGCTCGCCCGCATCGATGTCGAACCGATGCGTCAGCGGTGGCAGCTGTTCGAGGATCCGCGACCACTCATCGAGGCGGCGCATGCCCTCCATGAGGAGGCCCTGCGAGCTGGTGGTGATCACCTCGCGGCGGCGCACCGTCCGGAACACCACCTCGAACTCGCCCTCACTCCAGGTCAGCAGGCGATAGACGGCGTCCTCGCCTTGCAGCGCTCCGGCCTCGGCATCGATCACCTTGCCGTCGCGGAAGTAGATCGCAGCCTGCCGCCCACGCTCCCCGACGAACTGGATCACACCCGACTTCCGACTGATCTCGATCGTCTGGATGACGTCGACCACCGGCATGTCCGCGACGCGTCCGGCGAACCGCGTGCGACCGTCCTTGCGCTCCTCGAACCGGACGCGCTGCCGCTTCTGCAGCAGGATGTTGATGCGGGTGACGATCTCCTTGATGTAGATCGGCTTGGTCAGGTAGTCGTCGACGCCGAGCTCGAGGCCGCGGATCTTGTTCTCGATCGCCGCCTCCGCGGTCAGGAAGATGAACGGGATCTCCGCCCAGTCCGGGGTCGCGCGGACCCGTCGTCGCAGCTCGAACCCGTCGCCATCCGTGAACGTGGTCTCCGAGATGATCAGGTCTGGCGCATGCAGTTCGAGCTTGTCGAGCGCGTCCTGAACGGACGCGGCGGGCGTGACGGTGAACCCCGCCTTCCGCAGAGACACTTCCAGCACTCGAAGGCTGCGAGTGTCCCCGTCGACCAGGAGCAAGCTTTGCTTAGACACGGGAGGCCAAGAACCGGGGAATCGTAACGGGATATCCCTATCGTCGCCAGAAGCGTAGCCTCTCCTCGATGGCCTTGCTTCCGTACGGCCGTGCGCCCTACCCGCTTGGCCTCCCAGGTCGTTCGATAAGCGTGATCGAGGCGGCGCCTCGCCCCGCGGCGCCCCCACCAGGCAGCTTGATCGCCGCCGCGCTCGCCGCACCGATCGGGAGTTTCCCCGTCGAGGAGCTCGCCCCCGCGGGCGCGCGCGTCACCGTGATCGTCAGCGACGGGACCCGGGTGGAGCCACGCGCCGCCTTGCTGTCCGCGCTCCAGGCGCGGCTCCCCGCGGTACGCTGGACGATCGCGATCGCGACCGGGACGCACGGGCCGGCCACCGTCGACGACCTTGGCCTGCCCCCCGAGCTGCTCGCCGAGGCCACCATCGTCAATCACGATGGGCATCGCAGCCAGGACCTCGTCCTGCTCGGGGTCACGTCTCGCGGAACGCCGGTGCGGCTCCATCGCTGTGTCCTCGACGCAGATCTCGTGATCGCGACGGGCTGCATCCGCCCGCACTACTTCGCCGGCTTCGGCGCGGGCGTGAAGGCGATCTTTCCAGGGCTCGGCGAGGCGGCCTCGATCCGGATCAATCACGCGCTCAAGGTGACACCCCATGCACGCGCCGGTGTGCTCGACGGAAATCCGTGTCGTGAGGATCTGGCGGAGGCCGTTGGCCTGGTGCCCACCCCGACGTTCTTGTTGAATGGCGTATGCGCCCCCGACGGTGCGATCCACGCCGTGGTCGCGGGCGGGCTGGACGCAGCGTTTCGCGCGGGGGCTGCCCTCGCACGTGAGTGGTTCTCGGCGACGGCGCCCCGCGCACCGATCGTCGTTGCGTCCGATGCCCTCCCCGTGACCGCGACCCTGTATCAGGCCGCGAAGATCGCGGCTGCCACCGCCCACCTCGTCGAACCCGACGGCGTCCTCGTTCTGGTCGCCGAGTGCCCGGACGGCATCGGTCCACTCGACGTGGTCAACGAAGCGGTGTTCGGCATCGGCGTACTGCCACGACTCGCCAGGGGGGTGACGCTCAAGCTGGTCAGCACGCTGTCACGAGCAGACGTCGCGAGCACAAGGCTCGAGTACGCGGCCTCGGTGGACGACGCGATTCGTGGTATTTCGGGCGCGGTGGTCGTCGTCCCACGTGCCAGTCAGTTGATCATTGAGGCATCCTCATGACGCGCCTTGTCATTCCAGGTGTGACACTGGAGATCGCGAACAAGATTGATGAATTCGCGATACTGTTTGCAAAGTGGAACAAGAGCATCAACCTCTCCGCGGCCCGTACTCCGGACGAGATTCACGAGCATATCGTCGATAGCTACGAGATCGTTCGGCACCTGACAAACGCGGCCACCGCGGTGGATGTCGGCGCGGGTGGTGGCTTCCCCGTGGTGATCGCCGCGATCGCCTGCCCGGACATCAATTTCACCGCGCTCGAGCCCGTGCACAAGAAGCACGCGTTTCTCCGGACGGTCGCACGCGAGCTCGAGCTGGTGAACCTCGATGCCCTCGCGGTTCGTGTCGACGATCACGACGTCCGCGACTACGACCTCGCGACCTCTCGAGCCACCTTCGACCTTCCCGACTGGTTCGCGACCGGGCTCACGCTCGTGCGTCCGGGGGGCTGGGTGTTCGGCTTCGAAGCGATCGAGCGGACCGACCTGCCCGAAGGAACGGTACGTCATCGGTACGAGCTGCTCGGAAAGTCCCGGGCGATCGTCTCGCTCCGTCGAGAACCGTGATGGCTCGCTCCACGACCAACACACCGTGGAAACCGACCAAGACGCTGCTCGCCGCAGCGAAGACCAAGAAGCTCCGTGATGTGATCGGCCCGGGACTCGATGTCCTGTTCTGCGGGATCAATCCTGGGCTCTACAGCACGGCCACGGGTCACCACTTCGCGCGACCCGGCAATCGATTCTGGCCGACCCTCCACGCGGTCGGCTTCACGCCGCGGTTGTTCTCCGGGTTCGATGATGGCGAGCTGCTGGACCTCAGGCTCGGGGTAACCAACATCGTGGCCCGGACCACCGCGACGGCAGATCAGCTCTCGCCGGAGGAGGTCCGAGCCGGCGGGCGGAGCCTTCGCCACAAGGTCCTTCGCTACCAGCCGAGGTTCCTCGCTGTGGTGGGCTTGGGCGCGTATCGGCTTGCCTTCGATGCGCCAAAGGCAGTCGGTGGTCTGCAGCCTATCGTGCTCGGCGCCACCAGCATCTGGCTGCTACCTAACCCGAGTGGCCTGAATGCTCACCACCAGCCTGCCAAGCTTCGAGAGCTATTTCTGGAGCTTCGGGATGCGCTCTAGACGTTCCACGTGAAACCCAGCGGGAATCGGGTCACGGGAACAGGTCGGCGATCAGAGCGGCGACTTCTGACCAGACCTGAACACCCGTGAGCCGATGGATCTCGGCGGCATTCGACGACCGGAACTCCTGCCCAGCCGGACCCGCCGAAAGCACCACGCCACTTGGCTCCAGGCCATCCCGCCGGATCGCTTCCACCGTGAGCGCGCTGTGGTTGATCGTTCCGAGACCCGCCTTCGCCACAACCAGAATGGGCAGTTCGGTGAGGCGAGCGAGATGCGACGTATCGGTGGTCTCGGTGATCGGAACCCGCCACCCCCCCGCTCCCTCGACCACCGCGTAGTCGGCCTCTCGGCCGCCAACATCCAGGTCGCGGTGGACCAGGTCGAGGTCGATCTCGACGCCTTGAGCTCGCGCCGCGACCAATGGAGCCGCTGGCATCGCCAGGCGATATGTTCCACATGGAACACTGCCCGCGGCCTCAGCGAGTGCCTCCTGGTCCGGGCCGAAGCCGCCGTTCACACAGCCAGTCTCGATCGGCTTGAAAGCGAATACCCGATGCCCAGCCGCACGAGCGGCCCGAACGACCACACAGGCAACGAACGTCTTCCCGACGCCAGTGTCGGTCCCCGTGACGAACAGGCCCTTCACCGCAATGTCTCGAGGATGGCCGCCGTGGTCGCGCGCTCGAGCAGGTGAACATCCGCGGTGGCAATGCTGAGCGGTGGCATCCAGACAACCACATCGCCCAGGTTCCGCAGAATCACATGATGACCCCGCACGCGCTCACAGACCTCCACCCCCAGCGCTCGACCCTCGATTGGTTCCAGCTCGATCCCGGCCATCATCCCGCACTGTCGAACCTCGCGAACCCCACGTAGCCCGCCGATCCGCCCAAGGGCGAGGGTCAGTTCCGGCAGCCGCGCCTGGGCATTCGGCAGGGTCTCGCGGCACAGCAGATCGAGCGATGCGAGGCCGACGGCACAGGCAAGCGGGTTCGCCGTGAACGTGTGCCCATGGAAGAAGTGCTTGAGCTCGGCGCGCTGGCCCAGAAACGCGGAGTAGATCTCCTCCGTCGAAAGGGTCGCCGCCAGCGGCAGATAGCCGGCTGCAATGCCCTTGGCGAGGCACAGAAAGTCGGGAGACACATCCTCCTGATCACACGCGAACATGGTTCCGGTGCGGCCGAACCCCGTCGCGACCTCGTCCACGATCAGATGGACCCCGAAGCGGCGGCATAGCTCGGACGTCTTCGCCAGGAACCCGCGTGGATGAAGCAACATCCCGGCGGCACCCTGGACCAGCGGTTCCACGACCAACGCGGCGATCTCGTAGGCACGTTGTTCGAGCTCGGCCTCGATTCGCGCAAGCGACACCGCGCCATCGGTTCCCGCCGGCGAAGGGATCGCGATGCTCTGCACCAGCAGAGGACCAAACACCCGGTGGAACAGGTCGATACCGCCGACACCCACGGCACCGAGCGTGTCACCGTGATACGCGTCGCCGAGCCTGAGAAAGCGCTGCTTCGCGGGTCGCTTGCGGAGCTGCCAGTACTGGAACGACTGCTTGAGCGCGACCTCCACCGCTGTGGATCCTGAGTCCGAATAGAACACGCGCGACAACCCACGCGGCGCGAGTGCGAGCAGCGCGGCGGCAAGTCGGATCCCCGGCTCGTGCGTCAGTCCCAGGAACGTGGAGTGCGCCAGCTTCGCTGCCTGAGCCGCAAGCGCGCGGTCGAGCTCCGGACGACAGTGACCGTGGACGTTGCACCAGAGCGAGCTCACGCCATCCAGATAGCGTTGACCGAACTCGTCAATCAGGAACGAACCCTCACCCCGCGCGATCACGAGTGGCGACCACTCCGCCATCTGGGTGAAGGGGTGCCACAACACCTGTCGATCGAGCTCGGTCAGCTCACTCACGGTACCTCATTTTGACGCGACGCGTCATGCAGTCTCCCCGCCGCAAATCTGACCTGCGCTTCCGTATGGCCTGCGCTGAGGCTGACGCGAAGTCGTGCGGTGCCGACCGGAACCGTCGGGGGGCGAATGCCCTGAACGAACAGGCCCTCGGACAGCAGATGGGCCGAGAGGCGCATGACCTCAACATCGTCGCCGACCACCAGGGGTGCGATCGCACTGTTGGGCGCACCGCCGGCCACCGGC
>JAYVRN010000808.1:0-3318 GCA_043776275.1 Myxococcales bacterium
CGCGCGCCTCGACCGTGGCGGTCGCGCGGATCCCGGAGCCGAGCTCGAGGCTGCGCGTGACCTCGCGATCCTGCGCACAGCCGCGGCCGAGGAGCGCGATGCAGACGAACGGGATGCCGTAACGGATCGCGAGTTGGGCGAGGCGCGGTGCACGCGCACGGAGCCGCGCGATCCGGCGGAGCAGCGGGATCCGCAGCTTGCGGCGATGCCAGATCACGATCCCGAGCGCCGCGATCAACGCGGCGAACATCGAGAGGAACCGGCCATCGTGATCCGAGGGCAACGGACCATCGCAGGTGAACGTGGTCTTCCCCGGGGCGACCCACGCGGAGACCACGTGGAGCGTGGCGCCATCCTTCGAGGGGAGCGCGAACACCGGCTCCTCTGCGCCGCTCGCGTGATGCGCGCGCCAGCGCGGGTAGTAGCCGGTGCCGAGGGCGACGAGCACGGGCTCGGTCCCGGTGACCTCGATCTCGACCGCGCGATCGTCGAGCCGTAGGACCTCGACCGAACCGGTGCCGCGCTCGATCCGCGCGAACTTGCCGTCCCAGCCGGCGACCTCGCGGATCCGGAAGCTGCCGAGCGTGATCTCCGTCGCGGGATCGCCGAACGAGGGCTCCTTGCCGCTGGCGATCACCCAGCGCACGTTGAACCGACGCAGGCTCGCCTCCGAGAGGTCCTCGATGCGCTCGCGGAGGAGGAGATCGGGGAGCCAGCTGTTGTGGAACGTCGGCAGCCCGGTGTCCGCCGTGAGGTGCATGTGCTCGTGGGTGTCGGTCTCGAACACGGCCCGCGCCCAGGTGCGCGGCGTGATGGTCGATGCGTGGATGCGCGCCCAGCGCGTGAGCTCCATGCGGCCCTGATGATCGGCGGGATATGCGCGGGCCTCGCTGCTCGCCCGAAGCGCGGCGTTCCACCACATCGCCGGCGCGGCCCGGAGCATGGCGCCGCACATGATCCCCATCAGGCCCGCGGCGATCAGCCGGCGCGACGTGGGGGCGCCCTTCCAGGCGCGGAGGGCCGACGCGACGAAGATCGAGATCCCGTATGCGCCGGCCGCCATCACGAATGGACGTGCGAGCTGCGCGAGGCGCTCGGTGCCGAGGCGTGCGATGCCCGGGCCCGGCGCGAGATCGAACGCGAGGAACGGCGCGTCGCAGAGGCCGACGAGCAACACGAGCGCGCTCGCGGAGACGAACACCGTCGCCGCCTTGCGCGACCACAGGCCGGCGATCAGGCCGAAGTAGCCGGCGTAGCCGAGCATCGCGAACGAGGTCACCGGCGAGGGCGCGGCGAGCAGATCCTCGAGGAGCTTGCTGGGGGAGCGGAGCGCGTTCGGGAAGTGCTGCCCGTACTCGAACAGGCGAGCGGCCAGCGGCATCCACACGCTCGCGCCGAGCGCGGCGCCGATCGCCACGTGACCGAGCGCGATCAGCGCACGCCGCGGCGGCACATCGGAGGCGAGCAACGCGACGGCCGCGAGGGCGAGCATGGTCGCCGCCGTCGCGATCAGCCCCGCGGGATGCGAGGCGGTCGCGAGCGCGGTGAACACCCAGACGAGGACGCTCATCCCGATCCGAGGCTTTCTGATCGCACCGAGCACCGCGAGCGCGGCGATCGTCGAGAACGCGAGGGAGATCGCGCTGTGGAGGAGCGCCCAGCGGAACAGCCCGACGGTCCCGCCGTGGGCAACAGCGCCGCTGTCGACGAGCGTCAGCAGGCCCACGCCGAGGGCGATCGGCTTGGGCGCCACGCGCAGCGCCAGCGCGGTCGTCGCGACGCAGATCGCGAGATAGGTCACCACGGCCATGATCATCAGGACGAGCGGCAGATCGTCCTCGAGGCCGAGCAACAGCGCGACGTGCCCGGTGAGGACGTGCGTGAACGCGGGGTAGAGCTCGAGCGGCGCATCACCCGTCGACAGGGCGTGGTTCCACACCGGGATGTCGAGGCCGGGCAGCGAGGGCATGATCCGCGCGAGCACGGCGTGATGAGGGCCCCAGTCGCCGAGCTGCCAGTCGGGCGATTCGGTCAGCACCTCCCAGAACACGGTCAGGCCGGCCGCGCACACGATGGTCAGCACCATCACGGTGGTGACGTCGGAGGGCGGGCGGCGCAGCCACGCGGGCGCCCGGGGCCACAGCAGCGCCGTGCCCACGCCGAGCGCGGCGCCTATGATCGCGAGGCCGATCGCGCCCGACGACCGCGCCGGGAACGCGACCGCGAGGATCACCGCGCACAGCAGGATCTGCGTCCCCGGCCGCGCGAACGCATCGCGGACCTGCACGCCGAACGAGCGCGGCAAAGGCAGGACGTTCGGCTCCGCGGCGGAGTCCGAGACGTTCGGCTTCACGGCCGAGGCTGCGACGTTCGGCTCCACGGCCGACGCCTCCGCCTCAGCGGTCGAGTCCGAGGCCTTCCGCTCCACGGCCGAGGCCGAGACCTTCCGCTCCGCGGCCGAAGCGGAGACCTGCGGCTCCACGGCCGGAACCTTTGGCTCCACGGCCGAGTCCGAGACCTTCGGCTCCACCGCGGGAACCTTCGGCTCCACGGCCGAGTCCGAGACCCTCGGCTCCACGGCCGAAGCGGAGACCTTCGGCTCCACCGCGGGAACCTTCGGCTTCACGGTCGAGGCTGGGAGGTTCGGCTCCACCGCGGGAACCTTCGGCTCCACGGGCGAGTCCGAGACCTTCGGCTCCGCGGCCAGAACCTTCGGCTCCATGGCCGAGTCCGAGTCCTTCGGCTCCTCGGCCGACGCCTCCGCCTCAGCCTCAGCGGTCGAGTCCGAGACCTTCGGCTCCACGGCCGGAACCTTCGGCTCCGTGGGCGGCCGCACAGGTTCGCTCACCGCCCCGCGTTATCACGCCCGGGCGGCCCGGTCCAACCGCCGCGCCCGCGGAACTCCGCGCCGCGCGGGCCTGGCGAACTCCGCGCGGCGTGGCCTCGCGAACTGCACGCTGTCGGGCTGGGTCTCGTATGCTGCGCCGATGCGTCGCTGGCTCGGTCTCGCGTTGCGCGTGCTCGGCACGGGTGCCGGGCTCGCCTACATCGCGACGCGCGTGGACCTGAGCGATGCGCGGAGTGCGCTCGCGCGGATCCCGGTGATGTCGTTCGTGCTCGCGGTGGCGCTGGTGGCCGCGAACGTCGTCGCCGGTGCGGTCCGCTGGCGCGTGCTGATGCGCGCGTATGGTGCGACGGCGATCCCGCCGATGCCGCGCGCGATCTACCTCTACTTCGTCTCGTTCTTCTACAACAACTACCTGCCCGGTGCCGTCGCGGGCGACGTCGGGCGTGGCGTGGTGGCGCGCGATGCGTTCG
>JAYVRN010000809.1:0-11427 GCA_043776275.1 Myxococcales bacterium
ATGCGCGACACTACCGCGTGATACCGTTTCGGCCATGCGCGCCGGCCTGATCCTCCTCCTCGCCGCGGGCTGTGGTGGCTCCACCAAGCCCCAGCCCACCCCCGTCACCACCCCACCGCCGGTCACCGCCGGCTCGGGCGCCACGCCCACGGGGCCCACGGCGCCGACCATCGCCGCCACCGACGTGAAGGCGGTGTGCAAGCGCGTGATGGAGCTCAAGGCCACGGGCTGCGGAGAGTTCGCGACGCTCGAGATCGGCGAGACGCAGTGCGTGACCGCATTCAAGGAGGCGGGCGGCGACCCGACGGCACAGGCGTTCATCAACTGCGTGATCCAGCCCTCGTGCGAGGAGGTCAAAGGTTGCATGCAGGCGGCCAGCGAGAGCGCCCAGCAGGCACAGCCCCAAGATCTTCGTGCGTGCAGCGATCCGCCCGGGATGGACATGAAGGCCGTCGGCCTCCCGCCGCTCGAGTACAACAAGCGCAACGGTGCGGGCGTGACGAAGTACAGCCAGGCAAAGTCCACCAAGGCGCTGCCGATCGAGATGTGCGGCGTCCGCGATGAGAACGCATGGCTGGTGTCGCTGACGTGCAACGACACGTCTCACCCGATCATGGATGCGGAGACCGCGCGGGTCGGCAACGTCGGCTCCGGCGGGCGCTGCGGCTCGATCATCGACAAGTACGCCGTGAAGTGCCCCGAGAAGACCTACGACATCTTCATCGATGCGTACGTCTGCTCGAAGCAGTAAGCTCGCCCCATGCGCTGGCTCGTGATCGCGTCGCTTGTGTTCACCGGCTGCTCGAAGGCCGACGATGGGCCGTCCTGCAACCAGGTGGTGGACAGCATGATGGCCGTCACCAAGCAGGCGATGACCGGCCACGGCAATATGGAGGTCCAGAACAAGAAGGCGATGGTCGATCAGTGCGTCGCTCGCAAGATGAGCGCGGACCAGCGCCGGTGCCTGGTCGCCGCCAAGGACCTGGCGGCGATCGCGGCGTGCACGCCGAAGAACTGACGGCCGCCCGCCCTCGCTGAGCCGCCCCACGGGATCACCGGCGGTTCCGGGCGCGTGGTACACGTGGCCCATGCATGACGCGATCGCCCGCGTGCCCGATCCGATCAACGAGCCGGTCCTCGGCTATGCGCCCGGGAGCGCCGAGCGCGCGAAGCTGAAGGCCGCACTCGCCGCGATCGAGAGCGAGGTCGCCGAGATCCCGTGCGTGGTCGGCGGCGAGCGCATCCACACCGGCAAGCTGCGCGAGGTGGTGATGCCGCATCGCCACAAGCACGTGATCGCGCGGTTTCACGCCGCCACCGACGATGTCGCCGAGCGCGCGATCAAGGCGTCGCTGGTGGCTCGCCGCGACTGGTCGGCCATGCGCTGGGAGGCCCGCGCCGCGGTCCTGCTCCGTGCCGCCGAGCTGCTCGCCGGTCCGTGGCGCGCGCGGATGAACGCCGCCACGATGCACGGCCAGAGCAAGACGGCGCACCAGGCCGAGATCGATTCGGCCTGCGAGCTGATCGATTTCTGGCGGTTCAACGTCCACTTCGCGCAGGAGCTGTACAAGCAGCAGCCGAATAGCTCGCCGGGCGTGTGGAACTCGACGGAGCTGCGTGCGCTCGAGGGATTCGTGTTCGCGCTGACGCCGTTCAACTTCACCGCGATCGCCGGCAACCTGCCCACCGCGCCCGCGCTGATGGGCAACACCGTGGTGTGGAAGCCCGCCGAGAGCCAGGTGCTCGCCGCGTGGTGCATCTACCAGGTGCTCGAGGAGGCCGGCCTCCCGCCGGGCGTGATCAACTTCATCCCGGGCCTCCCGCACGGCTCCACGAACCTCCTGCTCGATCACCCCGCGCTCGCGGGCATTCACTTCACCGGCTCGACGGACGTGTTCCGGATGATGTGGAAGCGCGTCGCCGACAACCTCGACAAGTACAAGAGCTACCCACGCCTCGTGGGCGAGACCGGCGGCAAGGACTTCGTGCTAGCGCACCCGTCCGCCGATCCGAAGGCGCTGATCGCGGGCCTGGTCCGCGGCGCGTTCGAGTACCAGGGGCAGAAGTGCTCCGCGGCATCGCGCGCGTACATCCCGCAGTCGCTCTGGAAGCAGATCCAGCCCGAGCTGTGCGAGACCATCGATGCGCTCACGCAGGGCGACGTCGCGGACTTCACGAACTTCATGGGCGCCGTGATCAAGCAGGGCGCGTTCGACAAGCACACCGCCGCGATCGCCGAGGCGAGGGCCACGGCCGGCATGAAGATCGTCGCCGGCGGCACCACCGATGGCCGCGAGGGCTGGTTCGTCCGCCCGACCCTGATCACCACCGAGAACCCGAGCGTGCGCCACATGGTGGACGAGTTCTTCGGCCCGATCCTGACCGCACACATCTATCCTGACCGCGCCTGGGCCGAGACGCTCGAGCTCGTGGATCGGACCTCGCCGTATGCGCTGACCGGCGCGGTGTTCTCACGCGATCGGCAGGCGATCGTCGAGGCGTCGACGGCGCTGCGCGATGCGGCCGGCAACTTCTACATCAACGACAAGCCGACCGGCGCGGTGGTCGGACAGCAACCGTTCGGTGGCGCGCGCGCCTCGGGCACCAACGACAAGGCCGGCTCGCACCTGAACCTCCTACGGTTCGTCGCGGCACGAACGATCAAGGAGACCTTGTCGTCTCCCACCGACTGGCGCTACGCGTTCCTCGACGCCCCATAATGCCCATTATTTCGCGCCGTTGAGTAAACCGTTCACCTGTCGCGGCGCTGACAGGACGCGAACCCCGCTCGGCGGCTGACCAGATCGACCGTCGCAGGCGGTCGCACCCCTGGTGCGATCTAGATCTCGTCCGCATGATGCGCACGCGCGCACCCGCGCATCGGAGCTTCGATGAATCGCAAGGTGATCGGTGGAGTCGTCGCGGCCATGATCGCGGCCGTCGCGATCTGGTTCCTGTTCCTGCGTGGCGGCAAGGCGCCCCCGAAGGCCACGGCGGAGGCGCCACGCAGCGCTGACCTCAAGCCGAAGACCACGCCGACCTCGCAGCCCGAGAGTGCGCCCGCCGCGCCCCGCGGAGTCGCGCCGAAGTGGTCGCTCGATCTCGATCCCGAAGGCCCACTGCCACTCGAGGGCCAGGTCCAGGGGCCCGATGGCAAGCCGGTCGGTGGCGCCAAGATCTGGCTCGGCTCGGTGCCGCCGCGGACGGCGGTCTCGGAAGAAGACGGCTCGTTCAGCTTCGACAAGCTGGTGGGCCGCACGTACACGCTCACCGCGTCGAGCGGCAAGCTGATCGGCTCGGCGACCTACAAGCTCGTCGACAAGGGCGATCCGGTCGTGATCCGGCTGACCGAGGGCGCATCGCTCGTGGTCACGGTCCTCGACGACGAGGCCAAGCCGATCGCCGGTGCCGACGTCAAGACCGATGAAGATCACACCGCGAAGTCCGACGACCAGGGCAAGGCGACGATCGAGCCCGTGCACCCGGGGTGGATCAGTGTTCAGGCCGCGGCCCCGGGCTACGCCGCGACCTCCGCGTTCACCACGATCGGATCGTCGGGCGCGACCGGCCAGATCACGATCACGCTGCACAAGGGCTATGCCGTCTCGGGCAAGGTCGTCGACGAGGCAGGTGCGCCGATCGTCAAGGCGAAGGTCGATGCGCAGACCGGGATGTGGGACTTCGCGGGCCGCAAGGACGACGAGGTCACCACCGACGACAAGGGGCAGTTCACGATCGCGGCGCTCGCGCCCGGCAGCCACACGCTCGCCGCCGTGGATGGCGAGCATGCCCCCGCGCGCTCGACGCCGATCACGATCAAGGATCGCGCGGTCACGGGCATCGTGATCACGATGAAGGCGGGCGGGCGGATCTCGGGCAAGGTGGTCGACAAGGATCACCGCACGGTGGCGTTCGCCACGGTCCGGATCTCGGGGAAGGGCGCGAACCAGTGGATGGTGGCGGCACGGCAGGCGACCACCGACAAGGACGGCGCGTTCGAGCTCCATGGCCTCGCGCGCGTGAAGCAGCAAGCGCGCGCGGAGTCCGATCTGGCGGCGAGCAAGATCTCCGACGTGGATCTCGAGGCCAAGGCCGAGGTCACCAACCTCGAGCTCGTTCTCGATGTCAGCGGCACGATCACGGGCATCGTCGTCGACGACAAGGGCCAGCCCGTGCCCGAGGTCGCGGTCAATGCGTTCCCCGACATCCTCGGTGGCGCCAACACCGAGGGCCTCGCGCTCGCGGGGATGTCATCGGCGACCACGGATGGCGGCGGCGGGTTCGTGATCCACGGCCTGCCGGATGGTGCGTACCGGCTGTGGGCCGCCCGCGCGAGCGTGGGCTTCCAGGAGTGGGGCCAGCAGGGCACGTCGGCGAAGACCGGGGACAAGGGCGTGAGGATCTCGCTGCCCGCCCCGGGTGAGCTCAAGGGGACGATCGTCCTCGATGGCGCCAGCGAGGCGCCGGCCAGCGCGACGGTGCAGGTCGGGATGCAGCCGAGCACACCCGCGAAGGGTGGCGCGTTCGATCTCAAGGACATCACGCCCGGCACCTACGACGTGACGTTCCGCGGCCTCGAGTTCGCGGAGCTCGTGAAGCGGGACGTCAAGATCGAGCCGGGCAAGACCACGGACCTCGGCAAGGTCACCGTGTTCCGCGGCCGCAAGCTCGCCGGCAAGGTCGTGGACGCCTCGGGGGCCGCGGTCGCTGGCGCGAAGATCAAGGTCGGCGAGATGCTGTTCACGGCGGAGGGCAACGAGGACCAGATGGCGCAGTTCGAGGAGATGGGCGGCATCCGCTCGGCGGTCTCCGACCAGGCCGGCGAGTTCACGATCATCGGGATCCCGAAGAAGGCCACCAACGTGGTCGCCGATCACCCCACGCGCGGCCGCTCGCTCGCCGTGGGCGTACCCGAAGGCGCGGACGATCCCGCGCCGATGACGCTCACCCTGCGCGGCTATGGCTCGATCAGCGGCAAGGTCACGTCGCAGGGCAAGCCGCTGCCACGCGTGACCGTCAGCGATTCGGCCAAGGGTGGTGGCGCCTCGGCCGCGTTCGCGGAGACCGATGACGAGGGGGACTTCACGATCGCGAAGGTCTCCGAAGGGCCACACGTGCTGCAGGCGATGCAGCAGCAGATGATGTCGATGAAGTCGAGCTCGACGACGGTCACCGTCACCGCCGGCAAGGAGACCAAGGTCACGATCGACATCCCCGTGGGGACGCTGTCGCTCACCGTCACGATCAAGCCGCTCGCCGGCAATCAGGTCGATGCGGCGCAGGTGTTCCTGATGTCGGGCCTGGTCGCCCCCGCCACGGGCAAGCAGCTGATCGACGGCATGTTCCAGGGTGGTGGTCAGAGCATGAGGTTCTGGCTCGGCGGCACGATGCCGATGCCGAAGTTCGAGGAGCTCGTGGCCGGCAAGTACTCGGCGTGCATCATCCCGATCACCGGCTCGATGAGCGACCCCACGTTCATGCAGCGGATCCAGGAGAACATGCAGACGCTCAAGGTCTACTGCAAGCCGGTCACCCTCGCCCCGTCGCCGAATGCCCAGACGCTGGTCGCCGAGGTCCCCGCGATGACCCCGTTCCCCGCGCCGCCGAACTAGCAACCGATCCGAAACCCGGCAGTGCCTCAGTCCGCGACGAGCTGTCGGAGCTGCCAGCTCTGCAGCACGTACTTGCGGCGGAGCTCGTCCTTGGTGTCGGCGATCCTCCACACCACGAGCGCGGGCGCGACCACCGCGGCGATGTTGACCACCACCAGCGCGAGCCGCACCATCGATTGGTCGAACTCGATGAACCTCGGCACGAGGGCCATCGTGCCGCTGGAGAACACGTACGACGGCGGGATCACGCCCAGCCACTCCGCGAGCGCGGGCACCAGGAACACCAGCACGCCAATCGCGAAGATGTGCGGGCGGTAGCGGCGAACGATCGCGAGGTTGAACGCGGTCGCGTTCGCCCCGGCCAGCACGGGCACCATCACCAGGGGTCCATAGAAGCCCGAGGCCACGGAGATCGCGATCGAGCTCAGCACGAACACGAACACCGACTCCTTCGGTGCGAAGCGCCGGGTCAGCCGGAAGCACCACGCCGAGGCGAGGCCGATGCTGCCGACGACGATCGCGAGCCCGAGGTAGCTGCGCAGCCCCTGGAACAGCGTGATCAGCGCGATCAGCGCGAACGCTCCGTACGCGATCCCACCGAGCCTCATCGCGAACTGCCCCTCGCTCTCGGCGCTGCGTGCGAGCTCGGCCTCCACCTCGGGCGGGGCCAGGCGCGGCGGCTCCGCGATCAACTTGACGAGGATCCGGCGCGCCGCGCCGTTGTCGGGATCGAGCGCGAGGGCACGCGCGATCTCCTGCAGTGCGCGCTTGCGGGCGCCCGCATCGTCCGCGCTCGCGCCGAGGGCGTGGATCGCCTGCTCGTGCGCGATCTCGGCGTGCTGGGCCGCGAGCTCGCGCCGGAGCGATTGATTGCGGTGGCCCTCGAGGAACGCATCGATCTCGTCGACCAGCACGCGGACGGTGGGCTGACGCGACCGCGGATCGAAGGCGGTCGCGCGTGCACACACCGCATCGAGCTCGGGTGGGATCTCGCGCTCGGGCGCGCGGAGGTGAGCGTGCGCCGGGTCGCCCTTGCGCGTGGACTCGAGGATCTCGGCGGAGGTCCGGCCGAGGTGTAGCCGCTGGAGCGACAGGATCTCGAACAGGATCGCCCCGAGCGAATAGAGATCGACGCTCCGATCGATGGTCCCGCCCACGAACGTCTGCTCGGGGGCGATGTACCCGGGCGTGCCCATCACCGGCGAGCTCGCATCCCCCTGCGCCTCTGTGGGCCTGCCGATCGTCTGGGCGAGGCCCCAATCCAGCACGTAGACCTCGCCGTACTCGCCGAGCATCACGTTCGAGGGCTTGAGGTCTCGATGGATCACACCCTTGTTGTGTGCGTAGTCGACGGCGAGGCACACCTGTCGGAACACGTCGAGCATGCGGAGCAGCGTGAACTCGCGGTGGGTCTCGGCATCGTTGCCGCGGAGCCGGCCGAGGACCTTGGCCAGGGTCGTCCCCGCGATCGCGCGCATCGTGAAGAACTCGCGGCCGTGCTCGTCGAGCCCGAGGTCGTAGACCGGGATGATCGCCGGGTGCTCGAGCTGGGCCTGGACCCGTGCCTCGGCGAGGAACGCGCGGCGTGCCGGGAGGCTCTCGACGTCCGCGCGCACGGCCTTCAGGGCGACATCGCGTCCGATCCTCCGATCCCGGCACAGCGAGACCTCCCCCATGCCGCCCGCGCCGAGGGTGCGCTGGACGTCGTAGCGATCCTCCCCCAGATCGAGGTGCTCGGTCAGGTCGATGGGGCGGGTCGACTCCTCGGGCGAGAGCCAGATGGTGTCCGCCTCGTCATCAAGCTCGGGCATCCCTCGATCATGGCATTGCTCGTGCCCGAGGTGGCATCCGCGCCTGGCTCGCGACCTCCGGAGCGGCGCGACCTGCGGGCCCCAGTCTGAGGCCTGGCTTCCCAGGGATCGCCCGCCCGAGAGCCCCGAAGCTGGGGGCCTGGGCGGGCGTTTCGCGCAAGGTCTGCGATCGACGCTCGGTCCACGCAGGCCCTGCACCGCACCCGCCCCGTCGCTGCTGGCCTGTCCCCTGCAACTCCCTCGAGCATGCCGAGCCGCTTGATCACCTGCCCGGAGAGCGCCCACCTCGAGCGGATCGAGTACGAGACCAGTCCGTTCGGGATGCTGATCCGGACCTGTTCCGGGTATCTGGGTGGCTGTGAGGGGACCTGTCCCCGGACCTGCGCTGCTCGGCTCGACCGCCGGGACCCGAGCTCGTTTGTGGTCGAGGTCCGGAGCCTGCTGCGGACCGTGCGCACCGCGACCGCGTAGCTGCACTCACCCGATCGTAGGACGGCGGACGATCACCGCGACGATGTGCTCGGGCCCGATCTCGAGGTCGTTCGCGCCCGACGGCAGGTTCGTGTCCTGATCGGGATCCACGCGCGCCACGTACCGGACGCCGCTCGCGACCTTGCGCGTGAGGATCCGAGCGCGCACGCGCGGCTGCTTGATGCCGTGGACATGGACCTCGATGACCTGCCCCGTCGTCAGCGCTTCGCGCTCCTCGCGCGCGGGGATCGTGAACTGCGGGTAGTAGTCGGCGAGGTGCTCCGCATTCTGGACCCGCCACGGCGGCCACGACACCATGCGCGGCGGCAGCGGGGCGAACAGCTCGCCGAGCCCGAACTGGTCCGCGGCACCGCGCGGCGTCAGCCCGCTGTAGTTGGCCGCATCGGGGTCGGCCTCGCCCCGGAGCAGGGACCGCACGATCCGCTCCGAGCGATTCACCACCGCCGTGTGGAGCGGCGTGTCGCCCGTGCGGTGATAGCGCAGCGAGAGATCCGCGCGCTCGTCGATCAGGAAGCTGATCGCCTCGTGCCAGCTCGACGCCACGGCGAGGTGCACGGCAGTCATCCCCCACTCGTCCTGCGCGTCGATCAACGAGGGCGTCGCGAGCGTACGAGCTTGCGCCACGTCACGCCGCTGGCCGGAAGCTTCGAACAAGGCAAACCACGCACGCTCGACCTCGGTCACCCCGCGATTATGCATCAACCACGCGATAGTCTCCTCGTGATGGATCTCCTGCGGACCCCCGACGAGCGCTTCGTGAACCTCCCTGGCTATGCCTTCTCGCCGCACTATGCCGAGCTCGGCGAGCTTCGGATCGCGAAGGGCGGCCACTTCATCCAGGAGGACGCCGGCCCGGAGCTCGCGACCATCGTCGCCGCGTTCGTCGCCTCGACGCGCTGACATCGGCACCACGTCTCCCGGTAAATCTGCGACGCTACGGGGGTGAAGCTCGCTCCTGTCCTGGCGCTCCTGCTCGTCGGCTGCGGTACGGATCTCGGTGGGCCCTGTAGCGCGGCGGATCCCTGTGAGAGCGGCTCGGTGTGTGACCTCACGAATCCCGACGGGGCGCTCTGCGTCGACGCGAAGGGCGATGACGACGGGGACGGGATCCTCAACGAGCGCGACTTCTGCCAGCACCAGATGGGCGGAGCGTACGACGAGGATCAAGACGGCCTCGGCGATGACTGTGATGCCTGCCCGATCGCCCCTCCGCCCGCGACCCCCGACACCGACGGCGACGACGTCGACAGCCCGTGCGATCCCGATCCGTTCACCCCGGGCGATCGGATCGTCGTGTTCACAGGGTTCAACGAGCCCAGCCTACCGTCGACGTGGAAGGCGAGCGCCGCGTGGACGTTCCAGGGCGGTGAAGCCAAGGTCACCCCCGCGACGGCGACCGCGCTCGAGACCCTCTCGGCCCCGCTGCCCCTGGTCTCGACCAACGTCGCCCTGCTCACGCGCTACCGCGTCGATCGCGTCGATACGACTGCGACGGAGAGCGCGGCCTCCGTGATCGGCATCGACCGTCGTCCGGCCGGCACCACCGTGGTGTCGTGCGGTGGCTCGCGCGTGGGCGGGATGGATCGCCTGCTGCTCGACACCGGCGTGGGCGGCTCGCAGGACGCGATGGACCAGCTGTTCGATCCCGCAGGGCTCTACCGCGTGGCAATGAAGCTCGAGGGTGCACAAGCGCAGTGCGCGATGATCTCGGATCGCGAGACCGGCGCCGCACAGGCCGCGAGCAACGGCGAGGCGATGAGCGAGGCCGGGCTCACCGCGCGTGGGGCGACGATCCGGTTCACGTACCTCCTCGCCGTGCAGCGCGGCCCGGTGGGCACGAACTGACGGTCAGGGTGCGCGGTACTTGAGGAGCTCGAGGATCGGGTGCACAACGTGCTGCTCGCATAGCGGGCCGAGCGAGTAGACCTCCTCGTAGTGATCACCCTCGGCCTCGACGATGTACGGATCGTTCGGATCGAGCGCGTAGTTGTACGCGGGCACGATGTATCCGACGTAGTCCTCCGCGAGGCCGGCCAGCACCGGGTACCGCACGCCTTCATGCGCGAGCACGAGGTCCCGCATGTACGGCGGCTTTGGCGCCTCGTCGAACTTCGGCTGGTTCGGCTTCGTCGCATCGACGAGCGGCCAGCCCCAAGTCCAGTTGAGGCCATCGTAGCCGCCCACCCAGAGCTCGGGGTGGAGCTCGCCGGGGGCGGTGACCAGACCGAGCGGGCCGATCTGGACGAACGTCGAGCGCACGGGGATCCACGGATAGTTTCCGACGTCGATCGCCTGATCCGGATCGTAGCCGACGAGCGGGTGTGGCCCGAGCAGCGAGATCAGAAACGCGACGTGAAAGAACGTGTTCTCGATCCGGGCTGCGTACTGCGCGCTCTTGAACGACAGCGGCAGCACACTGACCGACTCTCCCGTCGCCGTCAGGGCGGTGAGCGCCTTCGCGGCCGCGTTGGTGCCGAGGGCCTGGTCCATCGCCGAGCTCTGCATGGTCAGCGGGGTGCCATCGGGGCCCGGCGGATGCGTGCCACGGATCGAGCCGATCTGGCCGCCGAGCGCGCCCTGCACGAACACGGTGACCCCTCCGATGCCCTGGAGGTTGGTCGTCGCGTACTTGCTCTCGGTGGTCAGCACGCCGTTCTCGATGTGCTCGCGGAGCCAGTGCGGATAGTGCGCGGTGATCTTCGCCTCGACCGAGTCATCGAAGTGCGAGACCTCGGGGTGATCCGCCCAGTTGACGAGCGTGCCGATCGTCTCGGTGGGTGCGCTGGCCTTCACGAACCGCGCGATCGTCAGCGTGGGATCGAAGATCACGGGATCGCGGATGTCCTTGTTGAAGTCATCCGTCTTGCTCGCGGGGTTCGTGGGATCGTTGATCAGCTTGGTGGAGGCGATCACCATCTGCGCCGGCTGCGCCGTGGTGACCGCGTCCTTGATCGCCGCCACCGAGGCCGTGTACAGGCCCTGCAGCACGAACGGCTGGCGCCCGGTGACCGTCGCGCTCGGTCCCCACAGGCCCACTGTGTCGGGACCGTCGTGCGCGTGCGTGGCACCGATCAGGATGTGATCGATCGAGAGGCCCGCGAGCTGCGGATCGTTGCGGATGATGTCCATGTCGCCGGTCAGGAGGCCGACGCAATCGATGTAGAGGATGACGAACGTCATGTCGCCCTCGACGAACGCCATCGCGCGGGCCTCGACATCGGTGTTGACGCCCTGCGCAGCGCGACCACCGCCGAACAACCACACGCCATCGAACCGGTGGTTGCCGTTGAGATCCGTGTACGGCTCCGAGGACTGGTACTCGCGATCCCCGTTCTCGTCGGTGTAGGTCTCGAAGCCCTGCGGTGTGTAGATCCGCTTGCCGACGCCGACCTTCAGCGTGCCGTCGCCCGCGCTGCCGCAATCGGGGCCGCCCGGGCACACGATGTCTGGCTTCTCGAACCCTTCGAGCTGCGCATCCATGCCGCCATCGGGCTTGCTGCTGCTCCCGCCGC
>JAYVRN010000810.1:0-11412 GCA_043776275.1 Myxococcales bacterium
GATCTCGAGCGGCTCCGCAAGTGCTGCCATCACTACCCGCAGATCGACGGCAAGATCATGCCGGCGTGTGGCTTCAACATGTTCCACCGCGGCGCGGCCCAGGGCCCCGAGACCCCGCGCGCCAAGTTCGGACGTGCGCCGTTCTCGCTGCCGGTGATCAGCTAAGTGTCGGGGCTGTGCGCGGGGCGCGTCGCGCTCGTCACGGGTGGATCCCGAGGCCTCGGGCGCGCGATCTGCCTCACCCTCGCCAAGGAGGGTGCGTTCGTCGCGTTCAACTACCTCAAGCACGATGAGGACGCCGCGGCCACCGTGGCGGCGATCGAGGCGGCGGGGGGACGCGCCTCCGCGCACAAGGTCTCGGTGCTCGACAGGCCCGGCCTCTCCGAGCTCGCGAAGTCACTCGATCGCGCGCACGGCAAGATCGACATCCTCGTCAACAACGCGGGCTATGGCCAGGTGGTCCCGCTCGCCCTCATGGAGGAGTCCGACTGGGACAACATGCTCGACACGCACGTCAAGGGCGCGTTCCTCGCGACCCAGGCGGTGCTCCGGGTGATGGTCCGAGAGCGGTACGGCCGCGTGATCAACGTAGGCTCGCTCGCCGGGATCAAGATGATGCAGGCACCCGTGCACTACGCCACCGCGAAGGCGGCGCTCAAGGGCTTCACCGAGTCCTTGGCGAAGGAGATCGGGCGCTACGGCATCACGGTCAACTGCGTGGCGCCCGGCATCCTCGACGAGGGCGTCAGCGATCACCTGCCGCCCGCCCGCAAGGACGAGTACGTGCGGCACTGCGCCCTCCGGCGCGTGGGGAGGCTCGAGGAGGCCGCCGACATGATCGCGTTCATCGCCTCGGAGCGCGCGAGCTACACCAACGGCGCCACGCTCGTCGTCGACGGCGCGGTGTGATCGCGCTCCCGGCCGGCTTCCAGCTCGCCGAGGTCCCGATCCCACCCGGCGAGGATCCCCACGCGTGCGGACGCCGCGCCGCGGCGCTCGCCCTGTCACCACTCGGCGGCACCCTCGCCTATGACGGCCCCCGGCCGATCGTGGCAGGCACCCCCGCGGCGATCTCGATCACCCACGGCCGCACCCGCGCCTTCGCCGTCGCCGCGCGCGTCCCGCGGCTCGGGATCGACCTGGTGGACGACGCCGACCACGAGCGCCTCGCGCGGATCGCCTCGCGCTTCCTCGCACCTGAGCACGCGATCGCGACCACCGCCGCCACCCGCGCCGCGTGCTTCGCCGCCAAGGAAGCCGGCCTCAAGGCGCTCGGGCTCGGGCTCTACGATGGCGGCATGTTCGATGACTGCGCGGTCTCGGTGCTCTCGCTCGCCCCACCGCGCCTCGCCCCCGGCGAGCTCGTGCTCGTGGTCGGCCAGGTCGGTGACGGCACGCTCGCGGTCGTCTACTCGGCTCTCGATCGCGAACGATAACGAACGATAACGAACGATAACGAACGATCGCGACCGTCAGCTCGTGCGCCGGCTCGAGCCGGGCAACAGCTGCCCGAGGTGCCACGCCTGCACGTGGAGCCGGTGGCTCGCATCGGTCGCATTGCGACTGATGCGCACGAGATACGCCGCCACCGTGGCGAGCAGGACGGTGTTGGCCGTCATCAGCTCGAACGCATCCGCGTTCCCCGAGCCCTTGAGGATGGCCGACTGGGCGCACACGCCGGCATCCACCGTGGACCAGGTGGTCGCGAACACGCCGAGCCATTCGAGCAGCTGCGGGATCGCGATCACCGCGAGGAGCCAAGCGGCGACGACGAACGGGCGCCTCGACAGCCACGGGTTCGCTGTCATCGGCAGGAGGCTCCCGGCGATCACCACCGGTGTCAGCACGAACGGTCCGAGGACGCGCGTGAACGCCACGGCGAGCCCAAACCCCACGAGCAGGTTCACCCATGGGTTGGGGCGCCCGCGGCGATAGGCGCGCCACACGATGAACGTCACCGCGAGCAGCGTGGCGTAGGTGAGGCCGAGCGTGGTCCAGTTGCGCACGTCCATCAGCGGAGCCAGAAGCCCCGACGCGAGGACGGCGAGCAACGCGAACACCGAGACCCGGAGCCGGTTGGTGCCGACGCGCCGATCCTCTTCGGCCAGCCCCGCCACGAGCTCGGCGGGCAGGACCGCCGGCGGCTCGACGATCAGCGAGCTGACCAGCCCTGCGGCCTCGGCGGATCCGGGATCGAGCGCGAGGGCACGCCCCGCGCAGCTCATGGCGGTGGAGCGCGCCTCGGGATCTCCCGAGCCCAGCGCTGCCCGTGCGAGCTCGAGCTGCGCCGCCGCGAGCCCCCGCCGCTGCTCCACGTCACGATCACCGTCGAGGTAGCGCTGGATCCGGACGCCGAGCTCGCGTGCCGTTGGCCGGGCCGCCGCCAGATCCGCGAGCGCGTCGTGGCACGCGGCATCGAGCTCGGGTGCGATCGCATTGGTCACGGCCCGCGACGCGGGGAACTGTTGCGCCGCGCCGAGCGTGCTCGCGATCGCCGCGGCGCCGCGGGGATGCAGCGATTCACCGGTGAGGATCTCGAACAGGATCGCGCCGAGCGCATAGACATCGACCAGCGGCCCCACATCCTCGCCGCGGATCTGCTCCGGCGCCATGAACCCCGGCGTCCCCAGTAGCTCTCCGGCCTGGGTGCCCTCGTCGAGCGTGTCGATCGCATCCGCCGGGCTGGCCGCCGCCTGGTGGTCCGCGAGCACGCGCGCGATGCCCCAGTCCAGCACGTAGACCTCGCCGTAGTCACCGAGCATGATGTTCGCGGGCTTGAGATCGCGGTGCACGATCCCATGTGCGTGGGCGAACTCGATCGCGAGGCAGACGTCCACGAAGGCGCGCAGCAGCGGCTTCTGACCACCGCGATCCGCGAGCCGCTGCGCGAGGGTCACGCCGGCGAGCCGCTTCATCGTGAAGTACGGCCGCCCATCGGTATCGAGGGCGAGCTCGTGCACGGGCACGATCGCCGGGTGATCGAGCCGGCCCTGGATCCGGGCCTCACGCAGGAACCGCGCGATCGCAGCCTCCGAGGGTGCCGCGCTCCGCATCCGTTTGATCGCCACGTCGCGACCGATCCGCCGATCATGTGCCGTCACCACCTCGCCCATGCCGCCGCGCCCGATCACCTCGCCCATCACGTAACCGCCCTCCGGAAGCACGATCGCCTTGCCGCCGCGTGGGGTCGGAACCAGCGTGTCCTGGTTGGCCGTGGCCGTGCCACCCGCCTCGGTGGTCGCATAGGGCGCGTCGGGCGAGGGCCGATCTGCGTCGTCTGGGCTCATCGCGGAGCAGCGTATCAGTCGGTCTGCGGGTTGCGCCGCCGGCTGTGGTAGACCACCACCATGCACGCAGGTCACGCACGGCATCTACTCCTCGCGCTCGGCCTGGTCCTCGGCGCATGCACGCGAGACACCCCGCACGTGACCGGTGGCCCGTCGCCTGCGCCGGTTGCCACCAACCCCACGCCGTCACCCTCCGAGATGCCCCCGGCGGCCCCCGGAGCGATGGCGAACGCACCGACCGCGATGGCGCCCCCGGCCGGCGACGAGGGCATGTCGGGCACCATCACCGAGACCATGGACTCGGGCGGGTACACCTACGCCAAGCTCGACAACGGCACCCGCCAGGTGTGGGTCGCGGGCCCCGAGACCAAACTCGCGGTCGGCACCAAGATCGGCACCGTCAGCGGCACGCTCATGGCGGGCTTCCGCTCGACCACGCTGAACCGCACGTTCGACGAGATCTACTTCATCGCCTCGTTCCCGATCACCGGCAGCGCGCCTGCGAACCCGCACGTGGCCGCCGGCACCGGGATGACCCCGATGACCCCGATGACCCCGATGGCTCCGCTCACCAAGCCGACCGAGCCGGCCGAGCGCATCGCACCCGCACCGGACGGTCAGACCATCGCGCAGCTGTTCGCCGCCAAGACCGAGCTCGTAGGCAAGCCCATCGTCGTCCGCGGCAAGGTGGTCAAGCTCAACAACGGGATCCTCGGCCACAACTGGCTCCACATCCAGGACGGCACCGGCGCCGCGGGGACCAACGATCTGACGATCACCACCGCCGCCACCGTCGCGCTCGGTGATGTCGTCGTGGTCCGTGGCAAGCTCGCCACCAACAAGGACTTCGGCAGCGGGTACAAGTACGACGTGCTGATCGAGGACGCCGCGATCACTGCGAAGTAGTCGGAGTTCGATCAGCGCTCGGCGGTCAGTTGCCCATGTCGCCGCGCACGCCCGCGATCCGCCAGCCGCTCGACCAGCCGCAGGTCCGCGTCCAGTCGCCCGTCGGGGCGTAGATCACATGGGTCGCATCGAACACGAGGCCGGCGGTCGAGAGGACGCCATCGAGAGAGACGCGCAGCTCGGCGTAGTCCCCGTTGGTTGGCGGCTTCTTCGATCGGACCAGCGCCCCCTTGGCGGTGACCGCCAGGAACTCGCCGGTGGCCGGATCCCAGAGATCGCGATCCTCGTGATAGAAGTCGCCGCGGCTGTTCCCGGTGGTGACGAGCCATAGCGGGCTGGCCGGCACGGCGGTCAGCTCGCCGCACCGGGTCGCGTCCTCGGTGCACGCCTTGCGATCCACCACGGGTTTCCGCGTGACCTTCGCCGGCTGCGGCCGCGGCGGCCACAGCGAGCGCCCCGCACCGCGATCCACGAGCGCCGCCACGTACGCGGGATCCGCGAGCTTCATCGCCTCGAGCTGGGCGTGCAGCGTGGCGTACTCCGGGCGCAGCTTCTTGGTCTCGATGTCGTCGTAGCAGTACACCATCGCATCGCCCTCGCAGCCGACCAGCGCACCCACGCGCGGTGGCCTGGTCAGGTGCAGTGCGAGTGCGACGCGGTAGTCCACTTCGCTGTACACGCCGAGGTGCTGGTCGCCGTAGTCGATCGAAAACTCACGGGTCTCGATCTCACCGACGACCACCGGATGAACGCGGCGATCCGTGAGATCGAACGTGGACAGGCCGCTCTCCGAGGCGAACCACACCACCTGCGCGCGCGCATCGGCGGCGCACCAGCGCGGCGGCGTCTTCGACACCACCTGGGTCTGCCCGGATGCTGCGACCTCTACCAGTCCGCGGTCGTCGACGACGAAGGCGTGCGGACCACGATCTGCGAGGGCCGGCACCACAGGCCCGGCGGCCAGAGCGGCGGCCACGGGCTGCGTCCCACCCACGATCGGCGGCGCCTCACGGTTCGTCACCAGTGTCGGCGTAGCGCGACCGCACCCCAGCATCCCCAGCACGAGCAGCGGTCCCGTTTGCCTCACGGTGTTCATCGTAGCCCTGTTCAGGCCGCGATCACGGAGCGTACGCGACGTCGAGAATCGGTCCGCCCACCTGATTGAACGGGTTGTACGGGATCGGTGCGGGGCCGTTGTAGCCGCAGTTCCCTCCACCGCTCACCGCGACGATCCGCCCACCCTGGGTGAGCTGCGCCGAGCCACCGGGCTGACTCCCTGCGCGCTGGAACGGGTCCGAGACCACGAAGGGGGTCCCGGTCAGATCGATGTGCGCCGTCCCGGAGCTGCTGTTGTTGCCCATACAGTCCATCGCCACACCGAGCGGCATCGCGTTGACCAGCGTCCCCGCGTGCGTGAGCGATCCTGTCGACGTCGCGAACGTCTGATCGGAGATGTCGACCTTCATCGTCGCGGGGACCAGCCGGATCCGCGCATAGCGCGTCCGCACCGAGGTCCCGCTCGTGTACTGGCCGAAGTTCTGCGTCGCATCCTGAACCGTGAGGTACTCGACGAGCCCGCTGGCACTCGGCGCGCAGAACGCGGTCCAGGGACGGTTGGTCATTCCGCCCGCGTAGAGCGTCGCCGTTCCGCCGGTGAACGTCGGAACCTGGGCGACGATCTCCGCGCAGTTCGTGGGCACGTAGCAGGAGAACGAGCCCGCGGTGTTCGCGCAGGCCGCGGGGCACGCATTCGTGGCGCACTCGTCGAGATCCGTACAGGTCATCCCATCGCCGGCGTAGCCCGCGCTGCACGAGCAGCTGACGGCACTCGGGTCACAGGTCGCATGCGGATCGCAGGTCAGGTCGCCGCAGACCACAGGCACCGGGGCCACGTCCGCCCCTCCATCCACGGCCTCCGAGCTTCCAGCCACCGAGAACCCACATCCCGCCACCACGACCAGCGCTCCGAGGTAGCGACGCACAACTCCAGTCTACACCCGTTCCACCGGGTGGCAGCGGCGCTCGCCGGGGTAGCGATCGGGTGTCCACAGGTGCGTCACATCGGGGCGACGCGGAACAGGTAGGCGAAGCGTGTCGTGGTGGTGGTGAACAGGCCATACAGGCTCGAGGTCGGCATGGGCGAGGCGAGCATCGCCATCCAGCCGACGCTCACGCCATTGCCGTCGAGCTTGACCTGGACATTCGTGATGTCGACCTGGACCCGGAGGACGTACTGGCTCCCGGGCACCAGCAAGCCCGCGGGATGCTGGTTGACGTGGGTGATCGATCCACTCGAGATCCGCGAGAGCCGGAGTTCGTACTGCCCACCCGTGGTTCGCCCGACCGTCACCGCATCGCCATCACCGCCCGTGTTGGAGTTCACGATCGAGAACAGCAGGCCTGCATCGAACGTCGCCGCGCTCGGGATCTCGATGAGGGTCTCGAACACGCCGTTCTGCTTGGTCTCCGTGTTCCGGTAGGAGCTCTGGGTGCCGCCGGCTGGGGACTGATAGTGATCCAGGTCGTTCGTGATCTGCCACCCACCGGCGTTGATGAACTCGTCGGCATTGATGAAGCCATCGAACGTGGCGACATCGGGATTGTCGCGGTAGTCGCAGGCGTCACCGATCCCGTCCCCATCGCGATCGCCGGTGGGCATCGCGGTCTGAGGACACAGATCGCAGAGATCGCCGCGACAATCGCCGTCCTCGTTGTGGTCCTCTGCGCGCGGATCCTTCGTGATCGGGCACGAGTCGGACCCGTTGGGCAGCGAGTCGCCATCATCGTCGTCGCCCGCTGCACCAGTGAACGCATCTCTCACGCAGACCAGCGCCACATCCGCCGGCAAATCCGGTGGCGCATCGACGGATCCACCATCGGCAGGATGGCTGTCCCCGAAGTCGAACACGGTGTCACAGGCGGAGGTCGCGGCCAGCCCGAGCGCGGCGGAGATCAGCAGCACATGCCGTCCCATCGCACTATCGTCCCACGATTCGCGCGTCCTCGTGGAGGCAACACGGTACTCGTGTCACGGCGCCACGTACCGTGACCGCGGGCAGCGGTCCGCTGCACGCCAAGCCGCGCGCGTCGTAGATCCCGGCACCCCGAAGATCGATTAGGCTCCTCACGGGAGACACCATGCCGATCGACAAGGACGCTGTTCTGGCGGCACTGCGCCGTCGCTACGACTACTACTCGACCCAGACGATGTTCGACCTTGCGCGCGACCGCGCGGGGCTCGCGGACAAGCCCGCCTTCGATGCCGCCGAGCTGCGTGCCTTCCGCGCCGCGCTCGTCCTCGTCGGAGACCGGATCGATGCCGTGCTCGCACAGCTCGACGAGCTCGCCGGAACGGCGCCCGCTGCCGTACCTGCGGCCACCACGCCTCCCGTCGTCGTCGCCGCGCCCGTCGCGCAGCCGGCGATCGCAGCGGCCCCCATCGCGCAGGCAGCCGAAGCCGCGCCGCCCGTCGAGCCAACAGCCGTCACGGCGCCGGCTGCGGTCACCGCGCCGCCTGCGACGGCGACCGCCTCCCCCGCCGCGGAGACCACGATCGTGCTCACCGGCCTCGAGCTGGGCGAGGACGAGCAGGTGATGATGTGCGGCGAGCTGCCCGTGTTCGGGGACTGGGATCCCGAGCGAGCGCGGCCGATGGCGCGCAAGGGCGATCAGTGGCTCGCCACGATCGAGCTCGCGCCGAAGGTGGAGCTCTCGTTCAAGTTCCTGCGCCGCGATGCCGCTGGCACCGTGACCTGGGAGACCGGCGACAACCGCAAGGTGATCGGGGCCGAGCGCCTCGATGCCTCCTGGCGCTGAGCTCAGCGGCCCGCGCAGTACGTGCCGACATACGAGCGATCCCCGACGACAAACACGCCCTCGCCCTCGATCTTCAGCTCACCGCGGAACGTCTCGGACGCGCGCCCGCGCATCGTCACGGTGCACGCCGTCACCAACCCCTGGCACGGCGCTGGCCCCTCGCGACACACGATCGTGACCCGCTCGACGAACACGCCGGCGTTCCCGATCACCACGTGGTGGCTGAGGTCGATCCGCACCGCCGCCAGCTTGCCCACCATCAGCGTGCTCCGCCCGACCAGCTCGTAGTTCTCGTCGCCTTGCTGATAGGCGGTCCGCCACTCGGCGCCCGTCCGCACCAGCACGTAGTGCCGACCGCCGACGGTGTGGACGATCTTCACGTCGGGCGACAGCTCCGCGAGCTTGGCGCCGTTCTCCCAGCGCGCAGCGCAGGCCGCAAGCTTGTCCCAGGCCATTGGCCCGGCGCATTCCCGCTCGAAGCGCGGCGGCGGCGGCCGGGGGCTCGCCGAGGCCACGGCGGTGAGCGCGAGCAGGATCCACAGCGCCTTCATGCAGTTCCAGACGCACGAGCCGACGTGTGGGTCTCGACAACCGACCTGGATCGCACCTGGGCGATGTCCTACCCTCAAGGCATGAGAGCGGTCGCGGCGGTGGCAGTCCTCCTGATCGGCAGCTCGAACGTGCGTGCCGAGGGCACGACGGTGGCCCCGAGTGCCGCCCCGAGCGCCGAGGTGATCGCGAAGCTGCGGGTCTATGTCGATGCTCGAGGACGGGTGCTGGCGCATCTCGCGGACTTCAAGAAGGCAGACGATCCAGCGACCCTGTACTCCTTCAGCTACTTCGGCGACAAGACCACGCTCCGGGTGATGTTCGGGCAACGGCAGTCCGACGATCTCCAGATCTGGGATCCGCGCGTGATGGCGTCCTTCACGTTCAAGGGCAACCAGGCGATCGCCCACTGTGGCGACAGCGAGGCCGCCACGTTCACCGAGCTCCCTGCCGCCGAAACACGTCGCCTGCTCGGCAAGGTCACGTTCAAGCCGGCGCTGTGGAATCGCGCCGGCTACCTGTTCGCCCGCGACGACGGCACCACCTACATCTTCGTCGATCGTGCCCGAGACCCGGAGCAGAACACCGAATACAAGCTGTTCGTTGGCAAGCGCGGCGCGATGAAGGAGCAGCGGATCCTCGACATGGCGGCCGACGAGGTCGGCGATGTCCTGGTCACGGCGGCGGGGACCCTGCGCACGACCCTCGTGCTCCGGAACCGGGTGCGCACCATCGACACCGCGACGTGGACGCCCGCGAAGGCGAAGCAGCCTTCCCCGACGCCGCTGATCATGGTCCCGCTCGGGTCCAAGATGATCTTCGGCGACCTCGGTGTGTACACAGGGAAGCCGCTCGGCACGCCCTGCGACTGACGGCACCTCGGGGTTCAGGTGGGGTTGTCGAGCGGAAAACCGAGCGCCTTGCACTTCGCTCGCGCTGCGGGCCACTCGGACCGCGCGAGGTTCCGCATCCAGGCATGCGCGGCTCCCACATCGTGGTGGGCGCAGGCGATCGCGACGAGCACGATGTACGCGCGCGCATAGCGCCCGCTGTAGAACGTGCGCTTTGCCGCTGCCTCTGCGACATCCAAGTTGCCAGCCGTGAGCGCGGTCTCGGCCGCCCGGATCTCGGTGAGCACCTCGGCTGGGATCGCCACCCCCGGTGCGATAGGTGGACGCTTGGCGACCGCAGCATCCGCCGCGGGCGTGACCTCTGCGTCGGCGGGCACCATCGCGATGGTCGCGGCTGCATCGATCGGCGGCGTGAGGATGTCGCCATGTGCGGCGTCGAGCGGCACCGACGCTTGCCGGGCGCCGGCATCTGCGGGTGCACGCTCGCCCCCATGGTCCCGGCGGAGCAGCGAGATCGAGAGCGCTGTCGCGATCACGCCGATGGTCACGATGCCGAGGAACACCGGCCACCGCGATCGCGGAGCTCCTGCCACCTGGGGCGTCCCGGCTCCGGCAGCCGAGCTGGCAGCCGAGCCGACGGCTACCCCGGCGGCCGAGCTCGTCGCCGATGGCGCACCCAGTGCGGCCACTGGCTCGCCCCGACCGGAGACCGTCTGCACCGCCTTCCGTTCGCTGGGCGGGCCACTCTGCACCGTCGGCAGCTCGGTGCGCGGCGTCAACGCAGGCGCGATCGGCCGGAGCACACCACGCTGGCTCCCGCGATCGATGGCGAGCGGCTTGCCGGTCAAAGCCTCGATGAATGCGGACAGATCCTCGAACCGATCGGCCGGGGCCTTCGCGAGCGCGCGCGTGATCGCCGCGACCACCGCGGGCGAGGAGTCCGGGGCGAGCGGGCCGAGCGGCGCGACGGGCTCGTACACGATCTTGAACATCACCGCCGTCGCGTTATCACCCTCGAACGGCGCCGAGCCCGCGAGCATCTCGTACGCGATCACCGCGAGTGAGAACTGATCCGTACGCGCATCGATCTCGTCGTGCTTCGCGGTCGCCTGCTCCGGCGCCATGTACTTCGGCGTACCGAGCACCAGGTCCTCGCGCGTCCGCACCACGGCGGACCCGAACACCTTGGAGATCCCGAAATCGAGGATCTTCACGTCGTCGACGATCGCGCCATCGTGCTCGCGCCGGCACAGGAACACGTTCTCCGGCTTGAGATCGCGATGGATCACGCCCGCGCCGTGGGCCGCGTAGAGCGCACTCGCGATCTGCCGCAGGATCGCCAGCGCCTCGGGCTGCGGGATCATCCCGAGCTGCATCCGCGCGGCGAGGCTCTCGCCGTCGAGCAGCTCCATCACGAGGAACGGGATGCCCGAGGGCAGCGTGTCAAAATCGATCACGTCGACGATGTTCGGGTGCCCCAGGCGCGAGGCGACCTCGGCCTCCTGACGGAACCGGGCCAGCTGCTCGGCATCGGGCGCGGTCAGCAACACCTTGACGGCCACCCGCTTGGGGACCCGCAGGTGGCTCGCCTCGAACACCAGTCCCATCCCACCGCGGCCGAGGAGGCGCTCGATCCTGTAGGTGTTCGAGAGGACGGCCCCGAGACCAACCTCCTGTGGCAGCGCCACCTCCTCGCCACTGGGGTGGCCTTCGCCCATCGCCCCGAGCATATCGCAGGGTTATAGTCATGCCATGGGCTCGTGGCGGATCGCCGCTGTCATCTCCACCGTCCTCTGTGCGGCCACCGCGATGGCCGACGATGCCGACGACAAGGAAGCGGTCCCCGCACCCGGGCGCCTGCGCGTCTTCAGCGACGGCAAGGGTCACGTACTCGCGGCGTCGGCGATGCAGGTCACCAACGACTGGGTGGCGAGGGGCCAGATGTTCTACGGCTCGTCCAAGGAGCTGTGGAACTGCCCGCTCGCGGCTCCCGACCGCGCGGA
>JAYVRN010000811.1:0-11406 GCA_043776275.1 Myxococcales bacterium
CCGTCGCGATGGAACGACGCACGTAACCTCAAGAAAACACTTGAGAACGCGGTCGAGTAGCTAGCTTGTTGGACCCACGATTGTGGGTGTTACAACGCAGTGCGTTGCGAAGTTAGATTAGAAGACGAACGTCGCACTCGGAATCGGAAGCTCGCCTGCCTTCTTCGGCAGTTCCTGGATGTTTCGAGAGGACTTCCTCTCGACCATCTGGATCATCGGCTCCGACTTCCTCGACGCCACGGCCACCGTCTTCTTCGTGCGACTACCGCTACCCTTGCGCGCCGCAGGGCGCGCAGTCATCACCTTGGATCGCATTCAAACTCCCCCGGAGTCTTGGTGTGTAGTGACTCTACGGATCCCCTGAATCGACTGTCAATGTAGGCAATCTGATTCCTTTACTTCCGGGGAGGCCCACCTTATAAACGTCGCCTCTTTTCGAGGAAATTCAGGAATTTATGGCTGACAAGGGCTCACTCGCCGTTACCCACCTCGCCGGTCCGCTGCTCGCTGCATCGGTCGATCTTGTGGCGTTCGTCTCTTTCGGAGACCCGACCCGCGACGCCACTTTCAAATCAGCAGACCAGGCGCTCGGTGGCGTGTTGTCGGACGTCGCCAAGAGCGAGTCGTTCGAGGGCAAGGTCGGCCAGTCGATCAGCGTCCACACCCACGGACGGATCCCCGCCCGGCGCGTGGTCGTCGTGGGGGCCGGTCCCCGCGGAGAGTTCGGCACCCCCTCGATCCGGGATCTCGCGGCGACCGTGACGCAGCTCGCCAACAAGGCGTCCGCCGCGGCGATCGCGTTCCTCGTCCCGGCGCTCGGCGCCCACCGCGAGGCCCAGGTGATCCAGCACGTCGCCGAAGGGGTTCATCTCGGCGTGTACAAGTTCGGTCGCTACCTCACCGGTGACGATCACAAGCGTCCCATGGCGCTCAAGAACTTCGGGCTGATCACCGACGCCGCCCCCAAGCCGGGCAAGAAGCCGACCGTCACCCACACCAAGCTGGTCGCGGCAGCGATCCTCCGAGGCGAGACGATCGCCGCCGCGATCAACCACGCGCGCGATCTGATCAACGAGCCCGCCGCCGTGGTCACGCCGACGGCCCTCGCCGCTGACGCGATGGCGATCGCGAAGAAGCACAAGGGCACGGTCACCGCGACCATCCTCGACGCGAAGAAGTGCGCCGAGCTCGGCATGGGCATGTTCCTCGCCGTCGGTCAGGGCTCCGCGCAGGAATCCAAGTTCATCCACTTGACCTACAAGCCGGCGAAGAAGCCGAAGAAGAAGGTCGCGTTCATCGGCAAGGGCGTGACCTTCGATTCAGGCGGCTATTCGATCAAGCCGTCGGCGGCGATGGAGGACATGAAGGTCGATATGTCGGGGGCCGCTGCGGTGATCTCCGCGATCGATGCGATCGCCACGCTCGGTGCGGACATCGAGGTCCACGCCGTCGCTGCGTGCTGCGAGAACCTGGTCTCCGGCCACGCGTACAAGCTCGGCGATGTGCTGACGTCGATGGACGGCACCACGGTCGAGATCAACAACACCGACGCGGAGGGCCGGCTGACCCTCGGCGATGCGATCACGTACGTCCGCGCGAAGATCCAGCCGGACGAGATGTTCGACTTCGCCACGCTCACCGGAGCCTGCATGGTGGCGCTCGGACCGTACACGGCCGGCGTGATGTCCGATCACGAGGCCCTGCTCAAGTCCTGGATGTCTGCGTCGGAGCGGACCGGTGAGGACATGTGGCGCCTGCCCCTCAACGGCCGGCTCCGCGAGCAGCTGAAGAGCCCGATCGCGGACATGCGCAACACCGGCGACCGGTTCGGCGGGGCGATCACCGCCGGCCTGTTCCTGAAGACGTTCGCCAAGGACACCCCGTGGGTCCACGTCGACATCGCGGGCCCGGCTTCGGTGTCCAGCGCGCGGCCGTCGCAGCCCAAGGGCGGCACCGGCTTCGCGGTCGCCACGATGGTCGAATACGCGACGCGTCGGTGACCTGCCTTACTTCAATATCAAGCAATATCAGCTAGTTGTATGGTGGTGTGGTTTGACAGGTGCCCTCCCGGCTGCTAGCATGGTCCGGCTGGGGGCAATTCGTTGAAGCAAGCATTCACCGTTGGCGACAAGGCCGTCTATCCGGTCCACGGAGTGGCGGAGGTAGTCGCTCTGGAGCAGCGCGACATCGGCGGCAGCACCACGGCCGTCTACATCCTCAAGGTCATCGAGACCGGGCTCAAGATCATGGTGCCGACGGTCAACGCCGGCTCGGTCGGCCTCCGGGACCTGATCACCTCCAAGCAGGTGAAAGAGGTCCTCTCGATCCTGAAGTCCCGCGATATCCCACGGGATACGCAGACCTGGAATCGCCGCTACCGCGAGTACATGGAGAAGATCAAGACCGGCTCCGTGTTCGAGATCGCAGAGGTCATGCGCGACCTCTCGGTCCTGCGGGCGACCAAGGACCTGTCGTTCGGCGAGCGCAAGATGCTCGAGACCGCGCGCGGCCTGCTCGTCAAGGAGCTGGCGATCGCCAAGGGCGTGGGCGAGGACAAGATCCTGGCCGAGGTCGATGCGATCTTCGCGGTCGCAGCGGCGTAGCGCGCCTCAGTAGCGCAGGAACGCCGAGCCCCAGGTCAGCCCGGCGCCGAACGCGACGAGGCAGACCAGGTTGCCGGGCTGGATCTTCCCGAGCTCGAGTGCGTCGTACATGCACATCGGGATCGAGGCTGCCGTGGTGTTGCCCCACTTCATGATCGTGTTGTGGGTCTTCTCCGCTGGGAGGCCGATCATCTGCGTGACCATCTGATTGATCCGTAGATTCGCCTGGTGCGGGATCAGCATGTCGATGTCGGTCAGCTTGAGGCCGTTCGCGACCATGCCCTCCATGATCGCCTGCGGCATGCGGGTCACGGCGTGCTTGAAGACTTTCTTGCCGTTCATCGTCGGGAAGTGCTTCCGCTCCGCCATCGCCTCCGCGCTGATCCGCGGGTGACGGGCGCTCGCGGGATACTCGGTCCACAGGCTCTCCGCCTCGCTGCCATCCGCGTGGATGTGCGTCGAGAGGATCATGTGCTGATCGTCGGTGGCACGGCCGACCACCACGGCGCCGGCGCCGTCACCGAACAGCACGGTGATGTCGCGACCTGCCGTGGAGACGTCGAGCCCCGTGGAGTGAACCTCCGAGCCAATCATCAGGATGTTCTTGAACATGCCGGTGCGGATGTACGCGTCGGCGATCGAGAGCCCGTAGATGAAGCCCGTGCACTGCTGCCGGATGTCGAGGCACGGGATCTCCTTGAGCCCGAGCGCGCGCTGCACGAACACCGCGGTCCCGGGGAAGAAGAAGTCCGGAGACAGCGTGGCGTAGATGATGAGGTCGATGTCCTTCGGATCGATCCCCGAGCGCTCGATCGCCTGCTGGCTGGCCGCGGACGCGAGCGTGGTGCCGGTCTCGCCTTCTTCGACCCAGTGCCGCTGCTCGATCCCCGTGCGCTCCACGATCCACTCGTGTGACGTCTCCATCTTGGTCGCGAGGTCGTGGTTGGTGACGATGCGCTTGGGCACCGCCATCCCGATGCCGAGGATGCGGCTGCGATGGGTGGTCATGGTTGTTGGCTACCACGACGCCTCCACTCGAATCGAGCACCACGAGTGACCGACGAGCGACCTCGGGTGACTCGGCGCGTCACGGGCGTGTAGAGTCCCACCATGAACGTCCTCCTCGTCCGGCACGGAGAGACCGCGTGGAATCGCGAGGGCCGCTACCAGGGCCGCACCGATATCCCGCTGTCACCGGAGGGTCGGACGCAGGTCCTGGCACTCGGCAACCGACTCGCCCACCTCCCGATCGCGCTCGCCGTGTCATCGCCGCTATCCCGCGCGAGAGAGACGGCCGCGGCGGTCCTCGCCGGGCGCACCACGCCGCTCGAGCTCGATGAGGGCCTGCTCGAGATCTCGCACGGCGACTGGGAGGGCAAGCTCGCCAGCGACCTCGAGCTCTCTCACGCCGAGATGCTCGGCACCTGGCGTTCGCGCCCGGATCGCAACACGCCTGCCGGCCCCGGCGCCGAGACCCTTGGTGACGTGGAGCAGCGGGCGTGGCCGGTGCTGGTTCGCATCTGCGCACGCCTCGGCCCCAACGACACCGCGCTGATCGCGGCCCACGATGCCGTGAACCGCGCGCTGATCTGCCACGTGCTCGGCCTGCCGCTGTCGCGCGTATGGATGTTCCGCCAGGCACCGGCCACGCTCAACGTGCTGTCGGGCCCATCGATCGCGGAGCTCCAGCTGGTTCGCCTCAACGATGCCGAGCACGCGGCGCCGCTGCTCGCGGAAGCCCTGCACAAGGCGCTGTAGATCTAGAACGCGCAGCTCCGCTCAGACGTCGAGGCGGCGCACGTTGAGCGCGTTCTCTTCGATGAACTCGCGGCGCGGCTCGACGAGATCGCCCATCAGCTTCGTGAAGATGCCGTCCGCGGCATCGAGGTCCTCGACCTTGACCCGCAGCAGGTGGCGCTTCTCGGGATCCATCGTGGTCTCCCACAGCTGGTCTGCGTTCATCTCGCCGAGGCCCTTGTAGCGCTGGATGCCGAGGCCCTTGCGACCGAGCTCCTCGATCACCGTCGCGATCTCGTCCCAGCCCTTCATCTCGCGGGCCTCGTCCTTGTCGTGGAGCAGCGAGAGGGGCTCGGTCAGCGTGCCGCGCAGCTCGGCGCTGATCGTGCGCAGCTCGACGAACTCCGCCGAGCGCACGAGGCCCGAGTTGATGGTGGTGTGCCGGCGCACGCCGTGCTGACCCGCGCCATAGCGCAGCTCCCACGTGCCGTGCTCGGGATCCTGCTTGTAGTCCGCGGCGGCCTGGCCGAGCTCGGGATACCGCCGCGAGACCTCTGCCATGACCTTGGCCTCGAGCAGCTCGAGCTTCTCGCGGTTCTTGAGGTGATCCTCGGTGAGCCCGGAGTCTGCGAACTGCGCGGTGATCCGACCATCGGTCCGCTTCTCGAGCTGCGCGCGGAGCCGGCGCGCCTGGTTGATCCGCTTGACCGCGGCGACCAGCCCCTCGCCGGTCAGCGGCGACGAGCCCGCACGCGAGAGCGTGGTCTCGCTGCACACGCTATCGAGGAGGAAGTCCTCGAGGGCCTGCTCGTTCTTGAGATAGAGCTCGGTCTTGCCCTTCTTGATCTTGTAGAGCGGAGGCTGCGCGATGAACACGTGGCCGTTCTCGAACAGCTCGTTGAAGTGCCGGAAGAAGAACGTGAGCAGCAGCGTCCTGATGTGACTTCCGTCCACGTCTGCGTCGGTGTTGTGGAGCGCGAGGCCTCCCATCCCTCCGACGAAGTTCTCATCGTCGAACACCGAGAAGTCGTAGACCTGTCCATTCGTGGCGGGCACCTCGGTGATCCGCGTGATCGCGACCTCCAGGAGATCGCCGTCGAGCGGCGTGAAGCTCCGGCCCGGCCCGGTCGAGAGCCGCTCTCGAACCGTTCCAGCGTTGGGATGGTGACGCCAGACTTCCACGATTCGCATCACATCCTCGTGCGCCGCCACGGTGATGTTCCACGCCTGGTGGGTGGTCCTGATGCCCTGAGAATTCGGCTGACCGCCGACCTCGGCTGGGGTCTTGGTGCTCAGGCTCGCGACCACGCCAAAGCTCGACAGCAGGTACATGACGCCGCTGGCGAGGTCCCGCGACGAGGTCGCGAAGCTGACCCGTCCGTCGGACACGCACCCATCGCCGAGCAGGTAGCCACGCAGGAACGCGAGCCTCAACTCCGGGTTCACGTTGAAGGCGAGGTTCGGGACCTTCTTCGTGATCGAATCGGTACCCTCGATGAATCCGAACACGTGCTGCCATGCGAGTGATGCCACGCGGTTGACGAGCTTGATCTCCCCGCAGTTGCGGTTCATCTCGACGACCTGGGCCGGCAGCCCGAAGACGTTATGGAAAGCGGTGCACATCTCCTCGGCGTAGCGTTCGTTGCTGTTGCCGATCGCCACCCGTACGCCGTTGCGGTCGGAGCAGGATCCCTCGGCCATGTAGAACCCGAGCAAGGTCATCAGGTCGTGGTTGACCCGAATGAACCGGTCGACACCCTTGGTCTTGTAGTGCGCGGGAGTGAGCTCGAGATCCTCGCGATCGGCGAACCACGTCAGATCGTCCGGCTCGAGGGCATCGAGGCAGACGTACGACCGCACGCGGTTCGTTGGGGCCCCGCGAGATTGCTCGGCCCAGACTCGATCGAGCCGGCTTGGACCCACGGTGACGCGCGCCATCACGGTAGGAACGTCCGCACCGATCGCGCGGAGATACGCCTCGAAGTGAGGCTGGGTCGGACGCAACGTCCCCTTCTCCCAGCCATAGAATGTCACCGGCTGTTTGATCCCGACCTCGAGACAAACCTGCTTGTTGACGACCCCCGAGGCTCGCCGCTGACGGTAGAGCTCGGCGCGCACCTCGGCGGGGATCTCCACACGTGGCGCGGTGAGCTCCGGGCTGAGGGCGTGCTCCTCGCGAACGCGGGCCTTGAACCACTCTTCCACGGCGGGTCCACGGACCCAGATCTGCTCGCGCGCCTCTGGGACCGCGTGCAGCTCGCGGAGCAGGTCGATGCGCTCCGGCGCATCCTGCGGGAAGCGGATGGTCCTCGGCGCGACGATCTGGTCGCCGACCTTCAGCTCATCGCCGCGCTTCGTACGGACCTCGCCATCCTCGTGCACGTAGATGCTGTGGCTCGCGGTGATCCTTACCGAGCGGCCGTAGGCGGTCTGGACTTCGTACAGGGGCTCGTCGACCGGGTGCCGGATGACGCCCTTGATCGGGCGGAACCGGACCATGTGGTCATCGACGCCGAAGCACAGGACATCGCCAAACGGCTCGCGGACCCTGCGGGTCACGCCGTGCTCGTCTGGCTCGATCCCGGTGAGCTCGTGGTCGATGAACTCACCGATGGTGGTCATCCTCACGCCACCACGGTCTCGCACGAAGACGTGCTCTTGCGCGTCGACGCTCATGATCACGATCTTGTGATAGCGGAGCTTGCCGATGTCCTTCTCGTCGCCGACCGAGGTTCCGAGCGCCGTGATCAGCGTGGTCAGCTCCTGCGAGGACAGCATGCGATCGAAGCGCACCTTCTCGACGTTGAGGATCTTGCCCTTGAGCGGGAGGATCGCCTGGAATGCGCGGTTGCGTCCCTGCTTGGCGGATCCACCTGCGGACTCACCCTCGACGATGAACAGCTCGCTCTTCGCGGGATCGCGCTCCTGACAGTCCGCGAGCTTTCCCGGGAGCGACGACAGCTCGAGGGCGCCCTTGCGCTGCACCATCTCGCGCGCCTTGCGAGCCGCCTCGCGAGCGCGAGACGCCAGCAGCGCCTTGGAGATGATCGCGCGGGCTTCCTTGGGATTCCTCTCGAGCCACTCGCCGAGCTTCTCGGTCACGACCGCGGACACAGCCGTCCCGACCTCGGAGGACACCAGCTTGTCCTTGGCCTGGTTCGAGTACTTCGGATCGCCGACCTTGACGGAGACCAACGCCGTGAGGCCCTCGCGCAGATCCTCTCCGGACAGGCCGCCCTTGGCATCCTTGAGGAGCTTGTACTCGTTCGCGTAGTTGTTGATCGTGCGGGTCATCGCCTGTCGGAAGCCCGTCAGGTGCGTGCCACCATCGCGATTCTTGATCGTGTTCGTGAAGCACGTGGTCAGCTCGGAGTACCCGTCGTTCCACTGCATCGCGACGTCGACGGTGCACTCCTCGACCTGCGTTCCGGGGGAGCCGCCGAACGTTCCGGAGAACGAGACCACCTCGGAGACCACGGTCTTGTTCGAGTTCAAGTCCGCGACGTACGTGGCGATGCCGCCTTCGAACTTGAACTCGACCTTCTTGTCAGTCCGCTCGTCGTGGATGTTGATCGAGAGGCCGCTGTTCAGATACGCGAGCTCGCGCAGCTTCTGGGCGAGCGTGTCGAACGAGAACTCGAGGACGTTCTTGAAGATCGTCGGATCGGGGTGAAACGTGATCTTGGTGCCGCGGCGATCGGTGACGCCGGTCTGCTTGAGCTCGGTGACCGGAATGCCGGCGGCGTACTCCTGGTAGTAGACCTTGCCGGTGCGGCGGATCTCGAGCTTGAGCCAATCGGACAGGGCGTTGACGGCGGACACGCCGACGCCGTGCAGGCCGCCAGAGACCTTGTAGCCACCGCCGCCGAACTTGCCGCCGGCGTGCAGCGAGGTCATCACGAGCTCCGCGGCGGGACGGTTCTCGATCGGGTGCATGTCGGTCGGGATGCCGCGGCCGTTATCCTCGACGGTGACCGAGTTGTCGTAGTGGATGATGACGTCGATCCGATTGCAGTGACCCGCGAGGTGCTCGTCGACAGAGTTGTCGACGACCTCGTGCACCAGGTGGTGCAGGCCGGTGCCGTCATCGGTGTCGCCGATGTACATGCCGGGGCGCTTGCGGACGCCCTCGAGGCCCTTCAGCACGCCGATCGAGCTGGCATCGTAGTCAGAGTCCGAAGTCTGCGAACTTGTTGTAGGATCTGACATTCTGTACCGTCTCCGTTGGTACCACAGCCCCCCCATGAAAAGTAGCCTTGGGAGGGGCTTTCGAGGCAGATCAAGCGTTCGAATTTACTCGAGAATCTGACCTGCCTGGATGCGGTAATCCGCCCGATCGCGCGACAGCAGGACATGCGAGCTCGCGGTGGTCGTGATGAAGCACTGCCCAGCGAGCGAGGCGAGGTGATGAAACAGGTACTCGTTGCGCGCGGGATCGAGCTCGCTCGACACATCGTCGAGCAGCAAGATCGGTTGATCCCCGTGCGCGCGCCCGAGGATCTCCAGCTCGGCGGTCTTCCACGCGAGCATGATCGCGCGGAGCTGGCCCTGTGACGCGAAGCTCCCCGCCTCGCGACCATCGAGCTCGAGCACCACGTCATCGCGATGCGGACCGAGCTGCGTTGACTGCGACGCGAGATCGCGCGCCCTGCCCTCCCTGAGCTTGTCCTCGATGATCACCGCGGGCGCGACCACGCCGCGTTCGTCGACGAGCCTCGAGAGGTACCGCGCACCCGCCGCGAGCCCGGTGCGCGTGATCGCGGAGAACGCCTTCACCAGCTCGGGGCCGAGCGTGGACAGGAACCGCAGCCGTGCGCTGATGATCTGCGTCGCGAGCTGCGCGAGCTGCGTGTCGTAGACGGCGAGCAGCTCCTCGACCTGCTTGGTCCCGAGGGCGCCCTGCCCTGCTTGCTTGAGCACGCTGTTGCGCGTGCGCAGGACCTTGTCGTAGTCCGACGCCAGCGCGAGGAAGCCGGGCTCGAAGTTGAACGCGCCCCGATCGAGGAACCGCCTGCGGTCGCCGGGGGACCCGCGAGGGAGCGCGAGATCCTCGGGCGTGAACACCACGACGTTGAAGCCACCGAAGTAGCGCGCGAGCGGCCTCACGGCCTTGCCATCGAGCCGGACCTTGCGCGAGCCGGGCGCCAGGTCGACCTCGTACACGCGCACCAGCTGGTCCTTGACGACGCGTGCGCCCAGCCTGGCCTCGGGAGCTCCGAAGGCGATGAGGTCCGTCAGCTTTGCGGTGCGGAACGATCGCAGCGTGGCGATCGTGTAGATCGCCTCGAGCAGGTTGGTCTTCCCCTGCCCGTTGTCGCCGACGAACACGTTGAAGCGCTCGCGCGGCTGGAGCTGCAGGGGGCGCAGGTTCCTCACCCCGTCAGCGACGAGCGTGAAGACCCGCAGCCTAGATCCTCATCGGCATCACGACGCCGAGGTAGTCATCGCCGGTCAGCGGCTTGATGAGCCCCGGATCGAGCTCGCCACCGAGGGAGATCGTGATCTGGTCGCACGTCATCTGGGTCAGCAGCTCGACGACGTACTTCGGGTTGAAGCCGATCGCTATGGGATCACCGTTGTACTCGGCCTCCATCTCCTCGCGGACCTCGCCGAGATCCGGGTTGTCGCTCGTGATCGTGATGCCGTCCTTGGTCGCCGCGACCTTCACGCCACGGGTCTCGGAGGACATCAGCTGAGCGCGCCGGAGCGCATCGATGAAGCGACCACGATCGACCGTGATGACCTTCTTGTGCTCCTTGGGGATGACCTGGTCGTACGGCGGGAACTGCGCGTCGATCAGCTTCACCGCGATCGCGATGTCGTCCTGCACGAGGAACAGGTGCGGGGTCTTGATGGCGAGCTTGCACGAGGGGCCAGCGTCGAGGACCTTCCGGATCTCGAGCAACCCCTTCTTCGGAATGATGATCCCCGCGGAGAGCTTGGGACCGTTCGCGATGGTGCGCTCGACCTTGCTCAGCCGGTGGCCGTCCGTGGAGACCATCCGCGCCTTGCTGCCATCGCTCTCGAAGTAGACGCCGTTCAGGTGGAACCGGGTCTCGTCGTTGCAGACCGAGAACAGGGTGCGCTCGATCATCTCGCGTAGCACCGCGCTCTCGAGCGTCGAGTACGTGGCCTCGCGATGGTCCGGGACCTTCGGGAAGTCACGGTCGGGCATGCCGACGATGCGATACGAGACCTTGCCGCTCTTGATCTCCGCCCAGTGGTTGTCGGCCTTCTTGAGCGTGATGTCGTCGCCGGGAGCGTTCGCGATCAGCTCGTAGAGGTTCTTGGCTCCGAGCGTGATGCCACCCTCGGAGGTGTTGGTGCTCTTGAGCTCTGCCGTGAGCGAGACGTTCAGGTCGGTCGCCGCGACGAGGAGCTGGTTCTTGCCTTGTGTGCGAAGGAGAACGTTCGCGAGCATCGGCATCGTGCTCTTGCGATCTGCGATGCCTTGCGCGAGGCGCAGGCCGCGAAGGAACTCGTTCTTTGCGATTCGAAACTCCATGTCACCCTCGACCTTCGTTCGTTCTTCGTCTCTCTCTTGATCTTTAGAGAGATCTTAGATCTTTCAGTAGTAGGAATAAGAAGGGCTTGTGGATGCTGTGGATAGCTCGACAAGCATCCGTAACGCCAGAGCTAATCAGTGTGGTCTGACACCGCGCATGTTGAGCCCCGATCGGTGGATGGCATGCAGGGAACCTGTGGGCAACTCGGACCCGCGAATCGTCCACGGATGGATCACAGCTGGCAGCACAGGCTTACGCACAGCCGAGATCATCGGAGGATCATCCCTTCGATCGCGTGGATCTCGGACCGCAGGGACGCGTCGTCCTTGAGGCGCTCGGCGATCTTCTGGACGGCCGAGATCACGGTGGTGTGGTGCTTTCCACCGAACGCGCGCGCCAGGTCGGGATAGCTATCCTTGGTGTGCTGGCGCGACAGGTACATCGCCACGGCGCGTGGCGTGGCCACAGACTTGTGTCTGCGCTCGCTCTTGATGTCGCTCGGCTTGAGGCCGTAGTAGCTCGCCACGGTCTTGATGACGCTGTCTGGCGTGATGATCTCC
>JAYVRN010000812.1:0-3303 GCA_043776275.1 Myxococcales bacterium
TCGCGAAGGTCGCCGCGTGCCGCCCGCCGATGTCCATCGCGCCCGCGCCGCTGAGCAGCGCATCGGGGCCGAACAGCGTGAAGCCGACGGCGCCGAGCAACACGACGAACACGGTGACGCTGGTACCGCCGAACGCGATCAGCGCGCCAGCCGAGGCGGTCATCCCGAGCATCATGATCAGGGCAACGCCTGCGCGCTTGCTGCCGAAGTACTTGTCGGAGATCCAGCCGGTGAGGAACACGCCGGGCAGGCCCATGACCTCGAACACGGTCGCGTAGACGTTCGCGCGGGTGTCGCTGAGCCCGTAGTTGCGCGTCAGGAAGAACGCCGCCCACGACCACACCGCGTAGCGGATGAACTTCGCGAAGAAGTAGAAGCCACTGACCAGGAGCAGGTTGATCCAGGCGGTGCGCGACAGGCTCATCGAGCCGCGCTGCGCGGACTCCTTCGATTCGTCGACGTCGGTGACCGGATCGTCGATCGGTGGCAGACCCACGTCCTCGGGGCGGTTGCGCTGGAACAGCAGGTACTGCAGCCACACGGCGGCGAGCACGCCCGCGCCGACGAAGAACGTCGCCTGCCATTCGTAGATGTCGAGCACCGCGCCCATCACCCAGCCCGAGGCCAGCGCACCAACCGTGAAGTTCGTGGACCACAGCCCCATCACGCGGCCGCGCTCGTGCTTGTGGAACCAGCCGGCCATCGTGCCGACGTTGCCCGACCAGCCGGTGGCCTGCGCGAGGCCGTTGATCGCGACGAGGCCGGCCATGATCGCTGGCGACATCGTGACGCCCATCGCGAGGGTGACGCACACCGAGAGCCCCATCCCGATCAGCACGTTCTTGCGCGGGCCGAGCTTGGTGCCCATGCCCGAGGCGAGGAACTGACCGATCGCATACGCGATCAGGTACGCCGCCCAGATGTTGCCGAGCGTGGTCGTGCTCCAGCCCGTGGAGTGGCCGATCGCGGACTTCGCGGCGGAGAACGGCTTCCGGCAGAAGTAGAAGCCGACGTACGACAGCCACGTGGCCGCGAACACCTTGGCGCGCCACATCCGGTGCGCGTGCGTGAGGGCAGTGGCCATCCGTCCCGAGCGTATCCGTTCTACGCGGCGACTTGTGTCACCCGGGCGTCACTCAGGTGGCGAGCCGTGCGTACGCGGTGCCGAGGGCGTGAGCGAGCTGGCCGAGGTCCGCGGTGGCCGCGTCGGTGTCATCGGTGGTGGGATCGCCGATCACGAACACGAACTCTCGCCGATCGGCGACCTGGATCGGGATCGCTGCCGGGAACCGCGGCATGCCGAGCAGGCGATCCAGGCGATCCTGGACGGGGCCGGTATCGGGAGGAGGCTCGACCGTGAGCGCGTTCGCGGCGAGGGCACTCGACACGATCGACGGGACACCGAGCGGGATCGCGAGGCCCGCGACGACATCCTCGGTCAAGAGATTGCCGTGCCCGGCCTCCCCGAGCGCCGTCTTCTCCTTGACCGCGAGGAGGAGCGCCGCCCGCCACCGTCCGGAGGCGAACCGCATCGCCGCGGCCGTGGCGGCGTCGCGCGTGAGCGCCGAGGACAGCGCGGTGAACGTATCGGGAAGGTTGACGCTGATCGCGAGGAACTTCCGGCGCGGGATCTCGGTGCCCACGGCGATCGCGCTCGGATCGAGCTTCGGCGGGGGCACCGCGTACGCCGCGGCGATCACCTCCGACGCGGCCCGGCGCTTCGGGACCGGCGGCGGCGGTGGCGTGTCCTGCGGCGGCGGCGTGTCACGGATCATCGCTGCGGGCTCCGAGGCGGCGCGGGCGCGAGCGGGCTCGGGCAGCGGCGGGGGAGCGCTCACGTTCGAAGGAGGCAAGGTCGGGACGCGGATCCCCGCCGAGGAGGGAGGCAGCGCATTGGCGTACTGAGCCCCGATCTGGATCATCCCGCTCTGCGTGGGATCGCGCGTGACCCCATCATCGTCGAGCTCGACCAGCTCGAGACTGCCGAGCCCGCCCATCGGATCCTCGGTCAGCTCCTCGTCGGGCAGGGGATCGAGATCGAGGGAGACGATCGGCCCGGTCGAGAGGTCGACGTCGAAGTCCTCGTCGGAGGCGCCGTAGGTCTCGGCGACCAGCGTCTCGACCTGCGACGCCGGCGCGACGGCGAGCACGATGGTCTCGCCGACCACGGCCATCAGTGCAGCGAGCACGCTCGGCTGCGGATCGCGCGCGCAGACGATCAGATCGCCGTTCCCCATCCGGCCGATCGGCAGCACCCACCACGCACGCGCGAGCTCGGCGGGGATCAACGCCGCCAGCGACGGATCGCGATGGTCGAGGTGCTTCTGCAACACCGCCGGCACACCGTGCTGTTCGCCGAGTGCACGCGACGCCTGATCGACCTCGAGGACGCCACCGGCGATCAGCAGCGAGCACAGGCGACGCGGGAACTCTCGCTGCTTCGCGAGGGCACGCTTGCAGACCGCAGCATCCACCCACCCGCGCTCGACCAGGATCTCACCGATGCGCTTCATCACCCCGACCTCGCCATTGTGCCAGCTATGTCGCGCGATCGCGCTCCTGGATCGGACGTTCGCACCGGAGGCCGGGTCGTGCCACAACTCACCGGATTCGTTGGGTGTGCCCGTCGGCGTGCCTGTCGAAGTACCAGGGCAGGACACCACGCCCTCGACCGGCCTTGGACCACATCCTGACAGAACGTTCGGCGTGGTCCTGCGTTGATCCCCAGATGCGTCAGGTCCGGATCCCTGCGGTCGCGTTCACCCTCGTTGCGCTGGCTCTCCTCGGAGGCACCGCCCGCGCGCAGTACAACAAGGCCGCGGGCCAGAACGCCCCGCTCGACGAGGTGGAGCGGAGCTACCGGGCGAAGGACGGGACGCTGCGGACCGAGACGGTCACCGTCGCCCCCGGGCAGGATCGCTTCGGCAACGCCGTGGGCAACAACCACGACCTCGCGATCGACGGCGCGTTCGACGGCCAGACGGTCGCCGTGATCCAGCTCTATACGATGGACTTCGACTTCAGCCTCCCGCGCGCGGCGCTCAAGGAGAAGGGGTTCTCGGTCTACCGCTGGGCCAACCAGCCGCCGAGTCCGGCGGAGCTCGAGAAGGGGCTCGCGAAGGCGTCCCAGCTGTGGGTGATCGCGAGCGATCGCCGGATGCTGACCCCCGAGCATGTCGCGGTGATCAAGAAGTTCTTCGACGCGGGTCACGGCGTCTACATCTGGGGCGACAACCAGCCGTACTACGCCGACGCCAACGTGCTCGCCGAGGCGCTGTTCGGCACCACGATGCAGGGCGACGT
>JAYVRN010000813.1:0-3303 GCA_043776275.1 Myxococcales bacterium
ACCGCGCACGCGAGCAGCACCCTCACGGCACCAGTATACTCGACACATGCCGTTCCCCTGGCTCAAGACCACGCCACCGCGCACCGACGGTCCAGATCGCCGTGCCGCGGTCGCCGCGACCGAGCTGGCGAGCCGGGCGGGCCTGTACTACCGCCTCGGCTACTCCCAGGCTGACGCCGTCGCTCGCCTCGCCGCACGCGTCGCGTGGGAGTACGACGACGCGGGCGCTCGCCCGGCCGCGCTGTCCGATGCGGCGATCGGCAAGATCGTCGCCGAGACCTACGCGCGCCGCCCGGGCTGATGCGTCGCCTCGTCGGGTCTGCGGTCGGTGTCCTCGTGCTGGCAGTCGCCTGTCAGCCGCCGGGCCCCGGCTCGCCCACCCCGACGCGACCGGCGCCGCCGGTGCGGCAGTTCACGCTCGCCGAGATCGTCGGGGGCTGGCGCTGGATGCTCCGCACCGAGGAGCACGGCACCACGCGGATCGAGGACGAGCAGTGGCGGTTCCGCCCCGGTGCGGTCCCCACCGAGCTGATCGGGCGCTACATGCGCACGGTCGAGGTGCGCTCCGATGATCGCGTGCCGTTCCAGTGCAACCAGCGCCCGTGGTACCGGCAGCGCGCCGTCTACGACGTCACCGTCGACATCACGCTGTCCGCGTTCGGCATCCACGAGACCGCGTATCGCGCCGAGGAGAGCCCATGCGATCACGGCTTTCGCCGCACCGGCGAGTACGGCGCGGAGATCGAAGGCGATCGGCTCACACTGCGTTGGGACGGCGGCAAGCAAACGCTCCTGCAGATCGATGACAAGGTCGCCGACCTGCCCGCGGACCCATGGCCGGCATCGCCGTCGCTGACCGGCGCATGGCAGTGGGACGCGACCAGCTACGATGACGACGGCAATCTCCGCGACGAGACCGAGTGGTGGCAGCTCACGCGCCGCTCCGACACCAAGCTCGACGCGACGTATCGCCGCCGCGTCACGGTGCGCAGCCCCGATGGCAAGCCGATCGCCTGCGCCGGCGCGCCGAGCTGGAGCTTTGACGATGCCTACGTGCTCGATGGCCAGCGCGAGGAGGAGCACTGGCACTTCTACGAGCTCGCCGCGGATCCCGGCGATCACCCGTGCCTCCGGACCAGCCCGCATCGGGCGCTCGACGAGGCGACCGCCGAGCAGATCGGCGACTACCTGATCCTCGAGTGGCGCGGCAAGCGGCGCCAGATCCTGTACCGCCCGACCTGACGCTCTCGGTCAGCGCGCGTAGACCTTGGCGATGTAGTCCTCGATCATCCGATCCGAGGAGAACCGCCACGCGCTCATCGCGATGCTCGCGCGCATGATCGCCACCCACTTCGCGCGGTTCGCGAACGCCGGCAGCACCTCGCGCTCGAGGGTCTTGTAGAGGAGCACGCGATCGCGCTTGTCGACGCGCAGCCCATCGGCCTCATCGAACGCGTCGTCGCTCGGGTCCGCATCGCCGATCTTCCAGCCGGTCACGCCGTGCTCGCAGCCCTCGGGCCACCAGCCATCGAGGATCGACAGGTTGGGCACGCCGTTCATCGCGGCCTTCATGCCGCTGGTGCCCGAGGCCTCGAGAGGCCGCCGTGGATTATTGAGCCAGATGTCGGTGCCGCGCGTCAGCAGCGCACCGAGCGTCATGTCGTAGTTCTCGAGGAACACGACGTGCTGCTTGTACTTCTTCGCCGCGGCGACGAGCTTGCCGATCACCTGCTTGCCGGCGGTGTCGCGCGGGTGAGCCTTGCCGGCATAGACGATCTGCACACCGCGATCGAACAGCTTCTTCAGCGCCTTCTCGTCGCCGAGGATCAGATCCGCGCGCTTGTACGTGGCCGCGCGCCGCGCGAAGCCGATCAGCAGGCGATCTTGCGCCAGCTTGACCTTGGTCCGCTTCGCGACCTCGACGATCAGCTCGGCCTTCATCGTCTGGTGCGCGGTCCACAGCTGCGCGTCTTGCACCTCGCGCGACTTGTCGGGGACGAGGGCGGCGCGGATCCGCGCGTCCTGCCACGTCGGCACGTGGACCCCGTTGGTGATGCTGATGATCGGCGCGGCGCCCGCGACGTCCTTCCACATCTCGCGTGCGGTCTCGCCATGGAGCTCGGCCACGCCGTTGGCGATCCGCGCGAGCCGCAGGCCGGCGACGGTCATCGAGAACGGCGCGCCACCGATGGTCTCGAGCTCGGCATCCGTGAAGCCGCAGTCCGCATCCACGGCGCGCATCGCCGCGAGGTCGTGGACCTCGTTGCCCGCCGGCACCGGGGTGTGCGTGGTGAACACCACGTGGGGGCGCAGCTTGGTCATCCGCTGCGCCAGCGTGGTGCCGCCGAACCGCTTCGAGCGCAGGAGCTCGAGGCCCGCGAACACCGCGTGGCCCTCGTTGAAGTGATAGACGTCCGCGTCGATCCCGAGCGCCTTGATCAGCCGTACGCCGCCGACCCCGAGCACGATCTCCTGGGCCAGACGGTCCTCGGTGTCTCCGCCGTAGAGTCGCTCGGTGATCCACCGATCGGCCGCGCGCTCGGGCTCGAGCAGGTAGAGGTCCGAGCTGATGTACCGCTCCACCTTCCAGGCCCGGAGCGGCACCGTCTTGCCCTTGACCGTGACTTCCACACGGGTCTCGATACGGCGCACCGCGTCGCGTGGGGTCTTGGGATACTGGTCCTCCAGGCCTCCCCGGGCGGCCAGGACCTGGCGCGTGTAGCCCTCATCCCACAGCAGGCCGAGGCCCGTTACGGGGGCCCGGAGGTCGCCGACCGACTTCATGTGGTCCCCGGCGAGGATCCCGAGGCCGCCGGCATAGATCGGGAACGCGGCATCGAGGCCGTACTCCATGCAGAAGTAGGCAACGCGTGGGCAAGAGGACATCGAGCGGAACTTGCCTGTTCGGGCGAGGGTCTCGCAAGCCGGCCCGCGTTGCCAAAATCAACGTGATCCAGATTTCTGGCGGCATCACCGCGTCCGCAGTACACAATCTAGGGATGCGCCCCAAACGACCCCTGGTGTCCCCGGAGGACCAGGCGTTGTTCCTGGAGGCGATCGGCGGTGCGACGCCGCTGTCGGGGCGTGATCGTGTCCCCGTGGTCAAGCCGCCCGCCGTGGTGCGCGTGGTCGAGCTCCCGCCGCAGGTGTCGCTGACCGTGGAAGGCGATGGCCAGCGTTACGCCGCGCGCGGACCGGGCGTGTCCCGGATCCAGGTCCAGGAGCTGCGTGCGGGCAAGGTCCACGTGGAGCAGACGCTCGACCTCCACGGCGAGGTCGTCGACAAGGGGCTCGCGCGGCTGC
>JAYVRN010000814.1:0-3302 GCA_043776275.1 Myxococcales bacterium
GTGACCAGTGGTCGATCAACGACCTGGACTGGTCCGTTCCTCCTCCCGTGATGGCGCGGGACAAGGAGGAGATGATCGTCCAGGCGTTCATCGACATGGAAGGGATCGAGCGGCTCGCCGGCGCGCTGTTCGAGGTCCAGCGCGAGAAGACCAACGACCCGACGCTGATGAAGATCTTCTCCACGTTCGTGGCCGACGAGAAGCGCCACGCCGCCGTCGCCGCCCGGCTCGCCGCGCACTACGACGTGCACCACTACCGCACGTACACGGAGAGCGAGGCGCTCACCAAGTTCCGCCCGCACTTCCTCGCCCTCGTCCGCAACACCTCGCCCGAGATCGCGAACGCGTACATCACCTCCGGCGAGCTGATCCTCGATGTCGCCCTGCTGCGCTCGCTCGATGACTACGTCGCAGATGACATGAGCCACCAGGCGATGCACCTCATCAATCGCGACGAGTCTCGCCACATCGCGGTGGACTTCCACATGACGGAGCACTACTGCTCCGATGCGTACCTCGCCGAGGTCTCGCAGCGCCCGCGTCCGCCCGTGCGCGAGATGCTCCGCATGGCGCGCGTGCTCGCCACGATGATGTGGCACGCCAAGCCGTTCCTCGAGCAGGTGTTTCTCGCGCCGATGGATCGAACCGATCCGAGCGGGCGCCGGATCCACGAGGCGTTCAAGCGGATCCAGCTCGTGATCCGCAAGCCCACCGTCGCGCGCACGCCGTTTTCGCAGTTCATGATCAAGATGCAGGAGCTCTACAACCGGCCCGTGATCGGCAAGCTGCTCGGCCGCTTCCTGCTCCGCGCCCTCGGCGCCGAGGATCGCGCCGCCCGGATCCTGTTCACACCCGAGGAGCTCGCACGCACGCAACAGATGACCTTCGACGAGCTCGCCGAGGACGCCCTCGCCGTGAAGTACAGCTGACGTGATCCGGCTGGCGATGCTCGTCGCTGTCGCCTCCGCACTCGGAGCGTGCGGGCGGATCGGATTCGGGCCACCCGCCGACGTTGGGGGCGGTGACGACGCTCCCGCGAACGATCCCGACGCCGATGGCGTGGTGGGTGCCGCCGACAATTGCCCCGCGATCGCGAACGCGGATCAGGCGAACGAAGACGGAGATCGGTTCGGCGATGCCTGCGATCCCTGCCCGATCGAGACCGATGCCGATCCGGTGGTCGACCAGGATGGCGACGGGGTGAGCAACGGGTGCGATCCGTTCCCCACGATCCCCGGCGATTCGATCGCCGTGTTCGAAGGCTTCACCCATGCGCCGACCGGCGCGCAGGAGTTCGGCGCCTGGAGCTACGCCGCTGGCACCGCCAAGGTCGCGTCAGCGCTCAATTCCCTCGGGGGGCTGACCTGGCCGATCACGGGGAACCTCGAGACCGTCTCGACCCACGTCACGATCGACACGCTGTTCGGCGATCTGGTCGCCCGCCCCGTCGGTGTGGTGCACCAGTTCAACGGCCCGGCAGCGGATGGGCTGATGTGCGTGTTCGGCGTGAACCCGTCCAACCAGCCCGTTGTCGCGATCGCCGACAACAAGACCACGACCGCGATCACCGCCAGCCCCACGACGGCGAACGTCGGTACCGCCAAGACCCTGCGCTCTCGCCGCACCGGTACGAGCTACCAGTGCGCGGACTTCGAGGGTGCCGCGCTGACCGCGACCAGCGCCCTCGACGTTGCTCCGAACCGGGTGGGTCTGTTTGCCCGCAGCGTCAGTGCGCACTTCGACTGGGTGATGATCATCAAGTCTCCGTGAGACCGCACCCACGTGGGCCGGCATCGAGTAGGGTGAGGTGTGGCGCTCCAGCGCAGGCACTGGCTGACGATCGTCGTTGGAGCAGGCGTGCTCCACTTCGTCGTCGATCGGCTGCTCGGCGTGGGATCGACGGCTGCGCTGTGGTGGACCGACCTCGGCGTGATGATCGCGAGCTCCGCCGCGACGATCGGGGCCGTCCGCACGGCGAGGCTCGAGGCTGAGCGGCACAACCGGATCGCCTGGCTCGCGCTCGCGGGCGGCATGGCGGGCTGGTTCCTCGCCGCCGCGACCTGGAGCGTGCGCGAGCTGGTCCTCGGCGAGCAAGCCCCCGCACCGACCTGGCTCGACGTACCGTTCTATCTCCTCGCCCCGACGTTCGCGATCGCCCTCGTGTTCTACCGCCGCCGCCGCCCTTCGCGCGCATTGCAGCTGCGTCAGATCGCCGATCTCGGCCTGCTGACCTCCGCCATCACAGTCGCGGGCACGCTCCTGTTCGCGCCGTCGCTGCGGCACAGTGGCTTCACGCCGTACGTGCTCGTCGCGATCGGCTATCCCGGCTTCTACCTCGCGGTGGTGCTGGTCGCGCTGAGCGCGCTCGGCCGTGGCGGCTGGGGCCCACGCCGCGCCGTCCTCGGGATCTTGATCTCGGCTCACCTCGCGTTCGCCGCGGTCGACGTGCTGTACGGCGCGAACGTCCTGGTCGACATCTACCAGACCGGGATCGAGGACACGCTGTGGATCCTCGGCTTCGTGGCCATGTGCTGGGCCGCCGCCGAGGAGCGGGCGGTGATCGCCGCAGCGCGTCCGGACCAGGAGGCCGAGAACTCTCCGAGCTGGAAGGGCAACATCAACGCGATCGCCCTGATCGCCGTCGCGACCCTCGCCGCCGATACGCTGAACCGCCTCGGAGGTCTGGAGTGGACGATCATCGCGATCGCGCTGTTGCTCGCGGCCGCCTTCGCGGGCCTGCGGATGTGGACGGGCGAGCGCGCCGAGGATGCATACCTCGACGCCGTCGCCGTCGGTGAGGAGAAGGAGCGCGCACTCTCGGCGGAGCGCACCACGGCCAGCCGCCTGCGCGCGGTCAGCTCCCTCGCCGGTGGCACCGCGCACGAGCTCAACAACCTGTTGCAGGCGATCGCCGGCAGCCTCGCCCTGCTCCGGCGTCGCGCCGCCCGCGGCGAGGACGTCTCGGCGTACGTGGCGGCGATCGAGAAGGCGCTCGATCGGCTCGGCGGCGAGGTCGACGATCTCCGCAAGCTGTCACCAGCGGAGAATGCCCACGGCATGATCCTGATCCTGCCGGGCGGCGATCCGGACGGCCGCCTCGCTGCGGTGCTGGCCGAGGCCGGGTTCGCGCCCGCCTCCCTCCCCGATCTCGACGCCGCGCAGCGCGCCGCGAAGGGTCCGGGTGTGCGCGCCCTGGTCGCGTCGCACGACGAGGCGTCCGCGCTCGTCGCGCTCGGCTTCACGCTGCCGATCATCCGGCGCGACACCGACAACCTGCTCGACGCCGTCGTCGCGGTCGTCGA
>JAYVRN010000815.1:0-3296 GCA_043776275.1 Myxococcales bacterium
GCAGCGTGGCCGAGAACCTCGATCTCCTGCGCCGCATGAAGGCCGGCGAGTTCCCCGATGGCGCCCGCGTGCTGCGCGCGAAGATCGACATGGCCTCCGCGAACATGAAGATGCGCGATCCGTTGCTCTACCGGATCCGCCACGCCCACCACCATCGCAGCGGCGACGCGTGGGTGATCTATCCGATGTACGACTGGGCGCATCCCCTCGAGGACGGCATCGAGGGCATCACGCACTCGATCTGCACCCTCGAGTTCGAGAACAACCGCGAGCTGTACGACTGGGTGCTCGACAACACCGGACCGTGGAGCCCGCGGCCGCATCAGTACGAGATGGCGCGGCTCGTCCTCGACTACACCGTGATGAGCAAGCGCAAGCTGCTCACCCTCGTCACCGGCAAGCACGTCCATGGCTGGGACGATCCGCGGATGCCGACGATCGCCGCGATGCGCCGCCGCGGGTACAGCCCCGAGGCGATCCGCGCGTTCTGCGACATGATCGGCATCGCGAAGGCGAACTCCGCCGTCGACATCGGCAAGCTCGAGTTCTGCATCCGCGACGATCTCAACAAGACCGCCGCGCGCGTGCTCGGCGTGGTGCGCCCGATCGCGGTCGAGCTCGAAGGCTGGTCCGGCGGCACCGAGCTGATCGACGCGCCGCTGTTCCCGCCTGATGTCGGCAAGCCGGGCTCGCGACAGGTCGCATTCAGCGGCCAGATCCTGATCGACCGCGACGACTGGCGCGACGAAGCACCGAAGGACTACCAGCGCCTCGCCCCCGGGCGCACCGTGCGCCTGCGCTATGGCTACTGCATCACCGCCGGCGAGGTGGTGGAGCGTGACGCGAGCGGCCTCGTCACCAAGCTCAAGGCCACGGTGCACCTCGAGACCAAGGGCGGCAAGAACCTCGCGGATGGCAGCAAGCCCTCCGGCGTGATCCACTGGGTCGATGCCGCGAGCTCGTTGCCGGTGGAGCTGCGCCTCTACGATCGGCTGTTCAAGGTCGCGAGCCCGGAAGAAGGTGGGCAGGACTTCCTCGAGCACCTCGATCCGAAGTCCCTCGAGATCGTGACCGGCGCGCGCGTCGAGGCCAGCCTCGCCAGCGCGGCGATCGGATCGCGGTGGCAGCTCGAGCGCGTCGGCTACTTCGTGGTGGATCAGGACACGCAGCCGGGCGCCATCGTGCTGAACCGGACGATCACGCTGCGTGATGCGCGTGAGAAGAAGGTCGAGACCGCGCCCGTCGCCGAGGCGAGCGCTCGCGAGAAGAACCCGAAAGCGCAGTCCCGGCCCAAGGGGAAGTCCGCGGCCGAGTATCGCGCCGAGTCGCGCGCGCGGGATCCCGAGCTCGCCGCAGCGTACGCCGCGATCACCGCGATCGAAGGCATCACCGCAGACACCGCGGATCTCTTGAGCGCAGATCTCGCCACCGCGAACGTGTTTCGCAGCGTCGTGACGAGCGTCCCGGCGGAGCTCGCGGCGAAGTGGATGATCAACGAGCTCCCGCGCGCGCTCGGCGATCGCGCGATCACCAGCGTGGACGCCGTGGAGCTCGAGAAGCTGCTGGCGGCCATCCACGCTGGGTCCGTGGCCCCCACCGCTGGCAAGGCCCTGCTCGGCGAGCTGGTCCGTACTGGGCGGCCGTTCAGCGAGCTCGTCGGAACGGCACCTGCGCCGACCACCGATCTCGGGGCGACCGTCACGGCCGTGATCGCGGCGAACCCCGAGAAAGCCGCGCAATACCGGGCAGGTAAGACCGGGCTCCTCGGGTTCTTCGTCGGCCAGGTCATGAAGGCCGCGCCTAACGCCGACGCAGCCGCCGTCAATCAGGTCGTGCGCGACCAGCTGGCCTGAGGTCGCTCGGAGCTGGGACGATCTGGGGTGCCCGACCCCACAACGGGGCGAATCGTCCCAGTTGTCGCGGACATAGGTCGTGGTCACAATGATCGTATGAGGGCCCTCGTGTTGATCGTGCTCGCGCTTGGCGCGTGTCACGCCGAGCTCTCCGACGCCAATGGAAATGGTGCGGACGGCGGTGGCGGCGGTGGTGGCGGTGGTGGCGGTGGCGGTGGCGGCATGATCGATGCGCCGCTCGGCCCCGATGCACCGATGTGCATGAACGGTCGCGTCGTCTACCTGAACTTCGATGGTCAGGCGCTGACCGCCGCGATGGCGAGCGATGCCACGCAGAACCGCGCGAGCTGGATGCAGATCGCCAACGGCGCGGCGCCCGCGTACCGCGCACAGGTCGGCACGCGGCTCGCCGACATCACCGAGATCACCACCGGCGTACGCGCGCAGCTCTCGCAGTTCCCGGTCACGGTCGTCACCACGCGCCCGGCCGCGGGGCCGTACGTCATGGTCGTGTTCGGAGGGACCTCGCAGCAGGTCGGCTCGCGGTTCGGTGGAGCCGTCACCACGCTCGATTGTGGTGATGGCGCGAAGAGCGATGTCGCGTGGATCGCGGATGTCGTCACGCCCAATCAACGCGTGATCAACTTCGCCGTCGGCGCGATCGGCTTCGGCCTGGGGCTGACCGCCACGACCGATCCGCTCGATTGCATGTGCGGCTGGGACAACGCTTGTGTGTCGAACAACGCGCAGGCGTGCAAGCTGTCGGGGCCGATCGCCCGGGATCCAAACGCAAACCAAGTTTGCCCGGGCCTGACCACCCAGGACGAGCCCGCCGCGTTCCAGGCCGCGTTCTGCCAGTAAGCGCCTGTCGCACACACCGCCCGCCGTCGAACCGTTCGGTTTGACAGCCGCGCATGCCGACGGGATCATGGACGGACGTGATCGGGACGACGGTCGGTAGCTACCGGATCATCAGCAAGCTCAGCGTCGGCGGGATGGGCACCGTCTACCGCGCGGAGCACACGCTGATCGGCAAGCTCGCGGCCGTGAAGGTCTTGAACGCGGACCTCTGCACCAACGAGGAGATGGTCCAGCGGTTCTTGAACGAGGCGCGCGCGACCACGACGATCAAGCACCCGGGCATCGTCGAGGTGTTCGACTTCGGCCACATGCCGTCCGGCAACGCCTACCTCACGATGGAGTTCCTCGACGGGATGTCCCTCGCGCGGCGCGGCAAGATGCGCGGGAAGATGAGCGAGGGCGAGGCCGCGATGCTGTTGCGGGCCGTGTGCAGCGCACTCTCGGCGGCACACGCCAAGGGCATCATCCATCGCGACCTCAAGCCCGACAACATCTTCCTCGTGACGGATCCCGAGACGGCCACAGGCGCGCGGCCGAAGCTCCTCGATTTCGGGATCGCCAAGCTGACCGAGGTGGGCGTCG
>JAYVRN010000816.1:0-11353 GCA_043776275.1 Myxococcales bacterium
CGTGTTCTTCGATCTGTGGCAGACCAAGTCGATCACCGCGTGGAGTGACTGGCTGCCCGAGGTGGATCGCGCGGCGGAGAGGATCGCGAAGATCATCTCGGCCGACGCTGGCACCGTGATCATGCACCAGAACGTGTCGGGCATCATGAGCGTGCTCGCCTCGTGCCTCGAGTACACGCCGGAGCGCAACAAGGTCGTCTACGAGGCGCTGCAGTTCCCCACGGTGTCGTACGTGTGGCAAGCCGAGCAGCGGCGCGGCGCGCAGTGCGTGCTGGTGCCCTCGAAGGATGGCACCACGATCGACACCGACGCGATGTGTGCGGCGATCGACGAGCACACGCTCGTGGTCCCGATCTCGCACGTCGTGTTCTCGTCGGCGTACATCCAGGACGTGAAGAAGATCGCGGCGCGCGCGAAGGAGGTGGGCGCCCACGTGATCCTCGATTGCTACCAGTCGATCGGCACGGTGCCCCTCGATGTGATCGACCTTGGCGTGTCGTTCGCGTGCGGCGGCTCGGTGAAGTACCTGTGTGGCGGGCCGGGCGCAGCGTGGTTGTACGTGCGCAAGGATCTGATCGAGCAGTTCTCGCCGCGGGTCACCGGGTGGTTCGGGAACGAGGCGCCGTTCGCGTTCACGATGCCGGACCAGAGCTACGCGGACAACGTGTGGCGCTTCATGGGCGGCACACCCGCGATCGCCGGCCTCTATCAGTCACGCGCGGGTCAGAAGATCATCGGCGACATCGGCGTGCGCAAGATCCGGGAGAAGAGCCTCGCGATGACGCAGCTGTGCATCGATTGGGTGGACGAGCTCGGTATGAAGCTCAACAGCCCGCGGCCAGCGGAGCAGCGCGGCGGCAGCGTCGTGTTCGATTTCGTCGGCGCTGCCGATGTGTGTCGCGAGCTCAACCGCCGCAAGTTCTTCTGCGACCATCGCCCCACCGCGGGGATCCGGATCGCACCGCACTTCTATACGAAGCCGTCGGAGATCGAGCTGTTCTTCGGCGAGCTCAAGAAGATCCGCTCGGGCTCCGGTCGCTGATCTCGCTGATCTCGCTGATCTCGCTGAGCCGGCGTCGCCGTGCGGGCGCGGTGACGAGGAGAGCAGCGGCCACCACGGCAGCCAGTCCGAGGCAGCCGAACCACAGCATGTTGGGGCCCTCGTGCTCCCAGATCCAGGTGCCGAGCTTGGGGGCGAGCATGGTCGAACAACCCCAGGCGAGGACGAGCGCGCCCTGGTAGCGCCCGCGTGCGTCGGCGGGCGCCATCGCGGCGACGAGGGCGGAGCGGGTCGGGGACTCGAGGATCTCACCGATCGTCCACACGATCACCGCGCCCGCGTGGAGCGCGAGGGTCGGCGCGATGCCGTGCAGCGCCATCCCCGCACCGTAGAGCAGCGACGCTGCGGCGATCACGCGCGAGGCGTCGTAGCGCGCCGTCCACGTGCTGACGATCGGCTGCAACAGGATGATCAACAGGCCGTTGAACGCCAGCACCAGGCCATACCCGGCCGGCGAGAAACCTTGCCAGGTCATGTGCGCCGAGAGCGGTGCGGCGGTCTGCAGCGGCAGGAGCGACATCGCGAGCGCGATCACCACGTAGATCACGAACTGCCGATCGCGGACCCACGAGCGGCTGGGCACCACCCGTACGGCCTCGGGATCGACGCGCGGGCGGGTCTCGGGGACCTTGCGCATCACGATCACGCCGAACGCCGCCATCGTGATCGCATCGGCGACGAACAGGATCCGGAAGTCGAAGCTCGCCACCAGGCCACCGACGGCGGCGGCCACCGCGAAGCCGAGGTTGATCACCCAGTAGAGCAGGCCGTACGCATCGACGCGATGCTCCGGCGGGATCACGTCGGCGACGAAGGCGAGCACGGCGGGGCGATACAGCTCGCCCACGAAGCCGACCACTCCGACCATCACGGCGATCGCCTCGATCTCGTGCGCCATCCCCAGCCCGAGCATCGCGATCGATCCACCGAACAGCGAGACCAGCATCGTGATCTTGCGGCCGATCCGGTCGCTCATCTGGCCGCCGACCTGCGAGGCCAGGATCTGACCGGCGCCGAACACCGCGACCACGCCGCCGGCGTCGGAGACCGAGAGGTGGCGCTCGTTGGTCAGGTAGATCGTCAGCAGCGGGACCACGAAGCTGCCGAGCCGGTTGATCAGCGTGCCCCACCACACGTACCAGTACGCGCGTGGCGCGGCCGCGGCGACCGTCGCGAAGCGGAGGCGGAGCTCGCGCAGCATCAGCGGCGACGGCGGCGGAGCAGCACGCAGCCGAACGCGAGGCCGATCACGATCCCGCCCGAAGGCTCGTGCGTGGAGCAGCCACTGCAGCCATAGAAGCTCTTCGGATCGAGGCCGTTCCCCACGCCGCCATCGCCATCTCCGCTGCCGCTGACTCCCTCACCGGAGAGCGCGATCACGAGCGGCGCCGCGAGCTGCATCGAGGTGATGCTCAAGGTCTTCGTGTAGAAGCCGAGCTTGGTGGGGTGGAAGCCCACACTGAACGTGACCGCCTCGCTGGGCGCCAGGTTGTGTGGGAAGTCGGTGGAGTCGAGCGTGAAGGGAGGATCGAGGTTGAGGTCATCGAGGACGAACGGCACCGTGTCGCAGTTCTGCAGCGTGACGCTCTGACCATTCATCCGATCGAGGTGGATCGGCACCTTGCCGAACGATAGCGCCGAGGGAGCGATCGCACCGCCCGCACTGAGGAACGTGGCGCTCACCATGCTGCGCGCCTGCGCCATCCCGGCGACATCGGTGGACCACACCACCTCATCGTGCTGCTCGCCCGCGATCGACTGCCGCTTTGGCGTGACGGACAGCAACGCTTGCCCCCCGGCGCTCACCGTCGCCGGATAGGACGACGGGGCCGTGAAGCCGAGGTCGAACGCCGAGGTCGGCGAATCCATCCGCGGCGCGGTCAGCCGGATCGCGGCCGTTCCGGTCGAGGTCAGCGCGAACGGGCTCCCCGTCGTTGCGGCGTTGATGCAGAACGTGCCGAGCGAGCTCGGCGGCGGCACGCTGAAGCTCGCGGTGACCACTTTGCCGGAGATCGGGATCCGGAGGTTTCCGCCGTTCGAGGTCACGAGGATCGCGTTCGCGAGATCGCCGTCGCTCCCCGGGGTCACGGTGAGCTGGAGGGCGACCGGCGTCGTGGCCGTGCCGCCGGGGCCGGTCAGCGAGAGCAGCGCCGACGGCGTCTCGAGGGCGTACCCGGTGACCGTGACCGTCGTGGTGCCGAGGACCATGATCGAGGTCGGCGCAGGCGAGGTCATCGTGCGGATCTCGCCGAGCGAGAGCGTCGTCGGATTTGCGTAGACCGCCATCGTCGTGCCCTGGCAGGTGGCGGAGATCGAGATCGGGGGGCTCATGAACGCATCGGGGGCGCTCGCGGTGAATGTGGTCGAGAACGTGCCCGTACTCGTGGGGGTACAGCTCGCGGTGATCGTGGTCATACCGCCGCTGGGGACCGCGGCCATCGTCGCCGGGGACAGCGCGAATGGCCCGGCGGGTGCGGCCACGGAGAGCGCCACATCGGTGAGATCGCGGTTGCCCTGGTTCGCGAGCTGGAACGTCACCTGGGACGCGATGTTGAGCGGCACGAGGCCGAAATCGATCGCGAGAGCACCGCCGGCGAGCTCGAGGGTGGCGCCGCGCCCCACTCCGCGGAGCGGGAGCGACATCGAGCGCGCCGTGGTGTCGTAGTACTGCACGAGCAGCGAGGCATCGCGCGTACCGATCGCGCTCGGATCGAACATCAGGTTCACGTCCACGACCTGGTTCGCCGTGAGGTCGCACGCCGGCGGGATCGCGCTGCCCGTGCACTGGCCCGCGGTCGAATAGCTCCAGTCACTCGCGGTGGTGCCCGTGATCTGGACGCCCGTGATCTGCAGGGTGCCGGCGCCCGCGTTGCGCAGATGCACGCTGCCGGAGCCTGCTCCGTTGATCACCTCGATGTCGCCAGCGTCGACGGGGTTGCCCGTCACCGAGAGCACCGGGTTGCCCGAGCTGACGCCGGTGCAGGTCATCGAGATCGCCGGGCTCGCGTACTGGTTGGTGTTACTCGCCACGTACAGCTGCGCGGTGTGCATCCCCGTGGTCTGTGGCGTGCACTTGGCGACGAACGAGGCGTCGGAGCCCTGGCTGACGCCAGAGATCGTGGCCTCGCATTCACGCGCGTCGGGGTTGCAAGGCGAGCCGATCTTGAAGTTCCCGTCGAGATCCGTGGTCTGGAACCACAGCTGGGTGATCGTCGTGGGGCTGTTGTTGTGGACGGCCATCGCCTGCGTCGCGGTCGCGCCGACCACCACGTTGCCGAAGTTGATCACGCTCAGCGACGGACCGAGGGTCGGCATCTGGCCGTACTCGCACACGCCCTCGATGTCGAAGTATGGAGCGCCGATCTTGTCGTTGACCGAGAACACGCAGCGCTTCATGCCGGTCATCGGCGCGCCGTTGCAGTGGATCGTCACCGGGACCGCTCCCCCGAAGGGCACGTCGAACGGAGGACTGGTAGGCGTGGTCGCGGTGACCTCCGCATCGCACGACGCTGCCGCGGTGATCGACCCGACCGGAGCGTCGTCGGCCTCATCGTTCTGCAGCATGATCACGCCGCTGGCGCCGATCGGCGAGAAGGTATGGACGACCAGCACCGCGGGGACGGGGTGGAACATCGGGAAGCCAGGATCGGCGGCGACGATCGCGGAGCCGAGGACGATCGCGGCCGCCAGGGCGCGGCGCGCAGCCTTGTTCACCGCCGCCTCCGCCGCCGCAACAGCAACACGACGATCACCGCAGGCCAGGCATGCTGAGGCTCGGTGGTGCGGCAGTCGCACGCGTAGAAGCTCCTCGGATCGACGGTCGTCGTGGGATCCGCGACGCCGGTCCCGAGCAGGTCGACGCCGAGCTTGCCCTTCGACGAATCCACCGTCAGCCGGGCCATCCGCGTGCCGATCTTCGACGGTACGAAGTTCACGTTGATCGTCGCCACCTGGTTCGGTGCGAGGGTCAGCGGCAGCGGCTGTGAGCTGTCATCGCGGAAATCGGTGCCAGGATCAATATACGGACCTGCGAGGGTGATCGCGTCGGTGCCGCAGTTCTGGATCTTGATCAGCTTGGGCTCGCCGGGCTTGCGCAGCATCACGGTCCCGAAATCGGCCAGCTGGGGCGCGATCGCACCACCATCGCCGATGAACTGGGCAGTCACGATCGTATGTGGCGCGGGCTGGCCTGCGAGATCGGTGGCCCACACGAGGTCATCGGTCTGGGGCCCCATCAGCGTCTGCCGCAGCGGCGTGACCTCGAGCATCGCGGTCTGCCCCGCGGGGAGCTGATACGGGTAGCTGACCGGCGCGGAGTAGTTGAGCTGGAACGGTGATGCGGCCATCTTGTTCATCACCGGCTGCGTGCCGAGGCCGATGGTCGCGGTGCCGGTGGCCGTCAATCGCGCGGTGACCCCCGTGGTGGGTTGCCCGACGCAGAAGCTGCCGACCATCAGGCTCGGCGGATAGTCGATCGCGGCGGTGACGACTTTCCCGGTGACCGGGATCTGGAGCGTGTCGCCGGCGGTGACCTCGATCGTGCCGTCCAGATCGTGGTCCATCGTGGCGTTGACGGTCAGATCGAACGTCGACGGCGTGGCCATCGTGATCGAGCTCGAGCTCGGGACCCCGACGGACATGCCCTGGACCGCTGACACGAGCGCGGGGTTCGCGGTGATCGTGAGCGGGGCACCGGCGGTCTTCAGGGCGATCGTGCGCGTGACGATCGGGCTCCCGGTGCGGATCTCGCCGAGCTGGATCGTCGACGGCATCGCGAACAGGCTGCCGGCGGTGCCGGTACAGCGCACCGCGATCGAGATCGGGCTGCCGGTGAACGCGGTGGGCGCGCTGACGTCGAGCGTGCCGAGGTAGACATCGGCGGCGGTCGGCGTGCAGCTCACCGTGATCTGCCGCATCCCCGCCGCGGCGATCATCGTCGGCGCCGGCGTCACGCCGAGCTGAGAGCCGGTCTGGGAGATCGTGAGGTTGACCGGATCCAGTGCGAGGTTGCCGTCGTTGCGAAGGTCAAACGTCGCCGTGGTGGTGATCCCGATCGGCGACGTCCCGAGGTCGAGCATCGCCGGGGTCCCGAGGTTCGTCGACAGCGCGAGGGTCGCGGCTTGCCCGGTGCCGTGGAGGACCAGCTGGTAGATCGGATCGTTCGGATCATCCGAGGTGATCGTGAGCATCTTGTCGCGCGTCCCGATCACCGTCGGCGTGAACGTGGCGGCGATGTCGAAGCCGCCGTCATTCGGCATCACAGTGCAGCTGCCCGTGGAGCAGTTGCCGGTGATCGAGTACGTCCAGTCAGCCTGGCCTGTGGGTACGATCGACGAGATGTGGAGATCCGCTCCACCGATGTTGCTCACGTGCACCGTCGTCGGCAGCGCACCCATCGAGATCGGCTGGCTGAGCGAGACGCTCGCCGGATTGACCGACATCGCGGGATCCGATGCCACCTGGGTGCCGGTGCAGGTGAGGAGGATGGGCGGCATCAGCTTGGTGCCGGCGTTTCCGACGATGTGAAGTGGCGCCGTGTGAAGACCGATCGTCTGGGGCGAGCACGTCAGCGACACCGAGAACGTGGCGCCCGGGGCCACGACGACCGCCGCGTCACACCCCGGCCCATCGGCGAGGCACGGCGCGCCGACCTTGAAGTTGCCGTCCTGATCGCCGAGCTGGATCGAGACCATGCTCGACTGCGGGTTGCCCGCGGGGTTCGTGATCATCACGACCTGCGGCGCGCTGGTCTGCCCGACCTGGGTGTTCGGGAACGTCACGCCCGCCTTGGAGGGCATGAACATCGTCGAGCCCTCCGTGATGCACAGGCCCGTGTAGCTCGTATAGGTCTGCCCGCCGGTCCCGGTGACGTGCTGCTGGCAGCGCCGGATCCCGTAGCTCGCCGAGGTGGTGCATCCGATCCCGACGGTGTGGGTGGCGTTGAACCCCGGGATCGTGAACGTGGGGGCAGGGCTCGCGAACCCGTTGACGCCCAGCGCGCTGCACGAAGCGTCGGGCGAGATCGCCATCACGATCGCAGACGTGTCGCCGCTGTTGGTCATGGTCCCGGCATTGCTGCCCGGGCTGTTGAGCGAGAGATGGACCTCGATCACCGACGGCTGGACGGACAGGCTGATTCCAGACGCGGCGATCACCACCGAGGCCGTACCGAGCACGACCGCGGCAGCGATCGCGCGATGGATCCACGTCGGTCGCATCACAGGCGTCCGATCACGCCGAGCGTCGGCACCAGGATGTTGGCGTCGAGACCGGTCTCCGCCGGATCGACGAAGAAGTGCTCGTAGCCGACGTCGCCCGTCACGCTCAGGTGTCCGTTGATCATCAGCTCCACGCCCACGGCGCCGCGGAGCCCGACGGCGAGCTTGGTCGCGGTCTCGCCCATGGCGTTGGTCTGGTCGTAGGCGAACCCGGGCATCCCGAGGCCGACGTACGGACGCATCCACGAGGTGAACAGCCGGTACCGGAGCCCGAGGTACCCGCCCGTGGAATCGGACTTGAGGACCATCAGCTCGGCCTCGAGGTGCCCCTTCGAGATCGCGAGCCCGAGCGCACCTGCGAACCCACGACCTTCACCATCGATCCGCACGGCGGCGATCACGCCCGAGCTGATCGAATCGTCATCGTCGTCACGGAGGACCACACCGCCATCGGAGGTCACCTCGTAGCGCGGGACGATCGGTGCGATCTCGGCGCCCGCGAAGCCGCTCCTCGCCTTGCGCCCGCGACCGGTGCCGCTGTCCGCGGTGTACTGGGTTCCGGTGATCAGCCAGCCGTCGACGTGCTCGGGCGGCGCGGCGATCAGCGCGGGATTGAGATCCGGGTTGGCGACCAGCTTCGGGTTGGTCGGGTTGGTCGGGTTGGTCGGGTTGACCGGGAGCTCGGGGGCCTCGACCTTGACGGTCGCCGAGACCTCCTTGTTCTCGCCCTCGAAGCCGTTGACGGTGAGCTCGTTCGCGCTGGTGCTCTTCTTCACGCGCACCAGGTGGATGCCCGGGCGGACGCGCGTCAGCAGCGAGCTGCCGACGGGGATGAAGGGCCCGGCGTCGATCGAGACATCGGAGCCGCTCGGGAACACGCGCACCGTCAAGATCGTGAGCTGCTCGTCGAGGCGCAGCAACAGCTCCTTGACCTCGGCCACGCGCTCGGCGCCGGTGGCGGGATCGACGAGGTAGCGCTGGTACGTGTTCGCCGCGTCGGCGAGCCGGCCCATCTCGCGCAGCGTGGACCCGATGTTGAGGAGGATCTTCGGGCTCGGGAACTTCGTGTACGCCTCGAGGAAGTTGGCGAGCGCCTGATCGTACGCCCGGGCCTGGAGCTGCTTGACGCCCTCCACCATGAGCGCCTGGGCGAGGGCGCGGATCGCCGGATCCTCGACGGGGATCGCCGGATCCTGGGTGATCGCCGTCAACGTCTCGGTGAGCTGCTTGTCATCGCGGACGGGCGCGAGCGGCGCGGCGAGATCACCCGTCGGCTGGGCGTATGCCGGCGTGGCGAAGGCGAGGCCTGCGAGGGTGGTGAGGCCTGCGAGGCCGGTGGATCGGTGGCGGGACATCACGGTTCTTTCGGCGGAGCAGGAGCAGGCGCAGGCGCAGGAGCAGGAGCAGGCGTGGGCTCGGGCTTCTTGACGGGGCCGAGATCGGGCTCGAGCGGGCCTCCGCCTTCGGTGTGGAGACCGGGGTGGGCGGGGCCGGTCTCCGGCTTGACCACCGGGCCGCCAGTGTCGACGGGCGCGTCGTTGGGCTTGGTGCCCTTGGCCTTACCAACCTTCACGGACTTCGCGATCGGCTTGTCGACCACCGGCGTCGTCGGCTTGTCGACGGGCTTGTCGACTGGCTTGTCGACCACCGGCGTCGTCGGCTCGACGATCGTCGGCTGGACGTTCGTCGACGGTGTCGGCGTTGGCGTTGGCGTCGGCGTCGCGCCTGACTTCACGGGTAGGGCGATCGGGGCGGGCGGGTTCGCCGGGGTCTCGTCCGACGAGCGCGTCAACAGGAAGATCGCGGCGGCCGCACCTGCGAGGGCCACGGTGATCACGCCGGCGATGATCGGCATTGACGACTTCTTGTCGGGCGGCTGCGGCGGCCGATCGATCAGGCTCAGGCGCAGCGAGCTCCCGGCGCCCGGCATCGGCGTTGGGAGGATCAGCTGCGGGCGCGATGACGTCGCGCCGAGCTGCGCGGACAGCCGCGACGACAGCGAGCCGCCGAGCAGCGCGAGCGCATCCTGGACCTCGAGGGCGGTCTGGAACCGATCCTGCGGCTCCTTCTCGAGGAGCTTCATCACGATCGCGTCCATCGCGGGTGTCACCTCGGCGAGCCGCTCGCTCGGGCGCTGGGCCTGACCGAATAGCTGGAGTGCGATGATCTCGCCGGCGCCGTCGGCGAGGAACGGCGGCTCGCCGACGAGCAGCTCGTACAGGATGCAGCCGAGCGAATACAGATCTGCGCGGTGGTCGATCATCCCGGCGGCGCGCGCCTGCTCCGGAGCCATGTACAGCGGCGTGCCCATCAGCGCGCCGGTCTGCGTGTGACGGATGTTCGCCGGTGAGGTCTCGGCGAGCTTCGCCACACCGAAATCGAGGACCTTCACGCGATCGCCGGTGCCGTCGTGATCGGGGACCAGGAAGATGTTGTCGGGCTTGAGATCGCGATGGACGATGCCCTTCGCGTGCGCCGCCTTGAGGGCGCTCGCGATACCTCGCGCGATCGACGCGGCCTCGCTCTCGGTCAGGCGCCCGCGGTTCTCGAGCCGCGTGCCGAGCGCCTCGCCTTCGAGGAGCTCCATCACCAGGTACGCGCGGCCGTCGGCGGTGTACCCGAAGTCGTAGACCTCGATGATGCCCGGGTGCCGGATCGCGGTGGCCGCCTTGGCCTCGTTGAAGAACCGCTGGACGAGCACGTCGTTGCTCGAGAGCTCGGGCTTCAGCAGCTTGATCGCCGCGGGCCGATCGAGCAGCTCGTGCTGACCGCGATAGACCGTGCCCATGCCGCCGCTCGAGAGCTCGCTGACGATGCGGTAATTACCCAGCACCTCACCGACCAACGAAGCACCTTGCGGCGCGTGGGGACGCATCTCGCTCATAAGCTCTCGTCGGGTTCCCCGACGGAAACCCGAGGGTACAAGCATGCGACAACCCAGGGTTGTCTTCAACTACAGCAGGGTAGGTAGGGGTGCGAGGCGCGTGTTACCCTGCGCCGGGATGCCGAGCTTTCAGCGCCACGTGTTCGTCTGCATCAACGAGCGGGCGGCGGACCATCCGAGGGGGTCCTGCAAGCTGCGGGGCGGGGTCGAGGTCCGAGATCGTCTGAAGTCCGAGCTGACCGCGCGCGGGCTGTCCAAGGCGATCCGCGCCAACAACGCGGGATGTCTCGATCAATGCGAGCAGGGTGTGACGCTCGTCGTCTACCCGGAGCAGGTCTGGTACGGACATGTCACCGTGGACGACATCGCCGAGATCGTCGAGAAGCACCTGGTCGGAGGGCAGGTCGTGACGCGCCTGCTCCTTCCGGACCAGCCCCACCTGGGCGAGCGGCGGACCTTCCCGGTGCTCGAGGTCGGGACATGAGGCGTGCTGCGATCGCCCTCGCGATCGCCCTGACCTCGATCGTCGCGCATGCGGATCCCGAGCCGGATCCCGCGGCCGCCCGCGCCGGCGATGCGAACCTCGAATCCACCGCGCATCGCCGCGGTCTCGTGTTCGGTGGCGCGCTCGGCCCCTCGCTGACGTTCGGTGGTGGCAGCCCCGCGGGTGGCGGCCTGCTGTTGCGGATCGGCCACGTCGCCACTCCGCGGACCGTGATCACGTTCACCGTCGGCGGTGACACCCAGCTCCACAAGGTCGGAGACGCGGTGATCGCGAACAGCGTCGGCTATGGGCTCGCGGGCGCGCAGTACTGGGTGGGCCCGTCGCTGTGGGTCAGCCTCGGGCTCGGCGCCGGGAACTACCGCTGCAACCAGTGCCAGAACGATGCGAAGCAGACCGTCGACACCCGACGTGCCGGCATCGCGAGCGGCGCCGGCATCGGCGTCGATCTCGTGCGGTTCCACGGGGTGGTGCTCGGCCTCGAGCTCCACGGGATGACGTTGCTCGCGCGCGGTGGCCTGATCACGACGAGCGGGATCGCGCTCGGGCTCTCGTTCGACTGATCGCGGACTACTCGTCCCACGTACGCGGACGTTCGACGGTGCCGAGCGTGAGGTCCACCTCCTCGTCCTCGACGTTCGCCATCCCCACGCTCGCCATCGCGGATCCTCCCGCCGCCTCGACGGTGA
>JAYVRN010000817.1:0-11341 GCA_043776275.1 Myxococcales bacterium
GAGCTGACGCGCGTGGCGACCCGCACCACCGAGGCTGCGTGGCTCGACGCGGCGGAGGGCAAGATCTCGACGGACATCCAGCAGCTGGTCCGCGGCAAGTCCAAAGGCGACCTGCCGACGGATCCGGTGGACCCCAAGAAGATCCGGCATCGCATCGTGCTGGAGAACCTCTCCGAGGAGGCGATGATGCTGTTCAAGCAGGCGAGGAACGCTGCCTCGGACGCGCAGGGCGCCAGCTGCACCGACGACCAGCTGGTGCGTGCGCTGGCGGCGGCCGTGCTCGAGCCGGCCGATGGTACTTCGAGCAAGCCGCGCCATCAGATCGCGACGACGACTTGCCGTGGATGCAAGCAGGCGCATCGCGTGGGGGCCGGCATGGAGATCGCGGTCTCGGCGGCGGAGCTCGAGCGTGCGCGGTGCGACTCCGAACACATCGGCGATCTCGAGACCGAAGAGCCCGGGCGCAGGCTTCAGAAGTCGATCCCGGCGGCCACGCGCAGGAAGGTCTTCGTGCGCGACCGGTGTCGATGCATCGTGCCTGGCTGTCGCTCCACCAGATTCTTGGAGGCGCATCACATCAAGCCACGCTCCGCGGGTGGAGGGCACGAGCTCCGAAATCTTGCCCTGCTCTGCGACGCTCACCATCTCCAGCTGCACGAGGGCGTGATCTCGATGTGCGGCACAGCGCCGGACAATCTGGTGTTCGAACTCCCGCTCGCGCACCGCGGGGACTGAAGCCCGATCAGTCCCGGCGCGGCTCGGGGTGGAGTTCTCTGACGAGCGAAGAGCTGAACGAAGTAGGCCAATGGCGCGTGGCCGGCGAAGGCTCGGGGCCAACGGCGATCGGCCTCACGTCCGGAGCTTCTTCGAGCGCGACAGGCTCAGGTCCGGAGGTGACGCGCGTGCTCCGAAGGCTCCCGGTCAGCGAATCGATTCGCGCCGAGTCCCGACCCTGTGCGAACGCACGGTTCATCGTGGATGTCGTCCAAGCAACGCGCTCGGGTCCGGAGGCCGCGCCCATGCGCCGCACGCTCCGTGGTCGGCACGGAACACGAAACGGCTCTCGCTTCGGTCCCCGCGGGGCTTGAACACCATCCGCCGGCCCGCAGAGCCTTCCTGCCTTTCAGGGCAGGGCTTGCCGCGCGCCACCCGGCAAGCGCCGCCCACGTTGCCGGCCGCTCAGCGCCAGTCGACGCCCAGCTCGAGGAGGAGCGCGCGATCGCGGTAGCCGGGGACCAGCTCGGTGAGGCCCTGCTCGAACCGCACGCCCGCGGTGAGCGGCGTGGTGGGGAACGCGACCTCGAGCGAGGCGGCCGCCGAGGCGCCCATGCGGTTGACGGTCATCGCGTTGCGCGTGTCGGCGAACCGGAGATCGCCGCGCAGCTGACCGATCAGCGCCACGCCGATCGCATCGGCGTCGATCACCGAGTAGCCCGCACCGGCGGATACGCCGAGCACATCCACGGCCGCGTCACCCTCTCCCCCGCGACGCGTCCAATCGATCCGCGCGGCGAGGAACGCCGGGCCACCGAGCGCATAGCGAGCGGCGGCTCCCACGGAGAGCCTCATGCGCGCCGCGACGGCGCCGTCGTCGAAGATGCCGCCGCCGAGACGTACGCCGAGCCAGATCGGTAGCGGGGCCGCTGGCGCGGGGCCGGCGAGTGGATCGGCGAGCTCGGGGCCCGTGCGCGGTCCGGCGATCCCGAGCTGCTTGTCGCTCATCATCGAGCGGCGCTTGACGTCAGGTGGTGGGCCGTCCGTCTTCTCGAGAGCGTTGTCGTCGCGGAAGTCGACCTTGCCGTCCTTGACCGGTTTTGGGGGCGCCGCGGCGACCTCGAGATCGAGATAGACCGCGCCGCGGGTGTACGCCGCGATGGTCACCGTGTTGGTGAACACCTTGCCGGCGAGGGTGGCGCGCACGGTGTACGTGCCCGCCTTGACCCACACGCTGGTGGGCGTGGTGAGCTGCTCGCCGGGCAGGGCATCGAGCTCCGCGACCAGCCCGGCGGGGCGGGTGACCACCTGGAGCAGCGAGAGCTCGCTCTGCCCGAGCTTCTTCTGGACGTCGCGTGCGGCACGGGCGATCTCGGCAGAGACATCCTCGGGCAGCGTGAGCTCTCCGCAGTCCGTCAGGAACAGCGCTGCGCGCGAGAGATCGTGCTTCTTCGCATAGACCGCCCCGAGCGTGCAGCGCGCGGCCGGATCGGGGAGCTGCGCGCGCAGCCCGGTGAGGTCTGCCTTCGCGAGGGCTTCGCCCAGCGGGCCGGCCTGCGCGGGCGCATGGGCGAGCGCGACGATCACGGCGGCGATCCAGGCTCTCACGTCACTCAAGATGACACGGCGCGCGTAGGATAGTTGCGGTGTCTCCAAGTGCTCGACGCGACGAGGTGATCCGCGTGTTCGAGCGGTACCTGGTGGAAGTGGTGGAGAGGTACGACCTGTGCCCCTGGGCCCGCGGTGCGCGCGAGCAGGGCCAGGTCGGGGTCGAGGTCGTGTGGGGAACACCGTCCGGCGAGGCCTGGGTCGAGGCAGCGCAGGCGCAGCTCGCGAGGCCGGGGGTGCGGGTCGTGATGGTGATCGCGCCCGAGCTCGGAGGCGGGCCGGCGGCACTGCGGAAGGTTCGCGAGCTCATGGTGGCGCGGATCCCGAGCGCGGGCATCGCGGACTTTCACCCGGAGTCGCTGCTCGATCTCGCCACGCCGGCGCGCCTGGTGCCCTACCTGCGCCGGTCGCCCGATCCGCTGATCCAGCTCGTGCCGCTCTCGATCCTCGATCAGGTGCGCGGGCCGCGAACCGGCTCGGGGATCGCCACGCAGGCCCAGATGCTCGGTGGGCTCGTGCCGCCATCGCGCCCCGATCTCGCGGATCGGATCGCCGCAGCGAACCACAGCACCGTGCTCGAGGTGCAGGACGAGCTCGCGACCACGCTGGCCGACATCGCCGAAGATCGCGCGCGCAGCTACGCGAAGCTCGAGATCACTTCGTCCCGCTGACGGTGATCACGAGGTTCGACATCGGGAACCCGAGCGCCGTGGTCGTCTTGGGCTGCGGTGTCGCGCACGCACCGCCAGGCGCGCGCAGGTAGCCGGGGCGGGTCTCGCCGAGGTTATTGCCGCCCAGGTAGAAGTACTTCGACGTGCCGCTGAAGTTTGGCGAGAACACTTCGACGATCAGCTGGCTCAACGCGGGCACGTTCGCGGAGATCGGCACCGTGACGGTGGTGGTCGCGGTGTTGAGCGTGGTGGGAACGTTGAACGTGGTGGCGGTGATCGGTGTGACGAGGCCGGTGTCGAGCAGCGCCGGCGGCGGCGTGATGGTGCCGGCGTACGTGCCGATCTTGACCTGCACGATCGGAGACCCGATGGCCTCCTGAACACCGAACGTGACGGCGGTGACGTGGAAGCCACCAACGATGCCTTCGTCGGCGAGCTTCCACACGCGGTACCAGCTGTTCTCCGCGGTGGTGCCATCTCCGTTGCCGCACGCCGCCGAGTTGTTCGAGCCGATCGTGGCGCCCGTGGTCTGGTTCAGGGTGACCGCGACCGGCGCGGCGTCGGCCGACGGCCCGTCACTCGCGACCGCGGCATCCCCGGGCGGCCTGCCGTCGATCGCCGTGGCGGCATCGATCACGGGCGCGTCATCACCGCTCCCCGCACCGCCGTTCGTACCCGCGGCGGCGCACGCGGCGGCGCACACGAGCGTCGTGGCGAACAGGCGGCCCTTGCGCATGGGCGGGATGATAGGCGCGATCGCTGGCTACGGGCAGCCCGAAGCGGGGTGCGTCGCCTTGAGCGAGAGCGAATCGAAGAAGAAGTTCGAGACGTCCGTGGCGTCGCCCGCGGAGGACAGCTTGATCATCACCGTCTCGCCGGCATGCGGCGTGGCGAACGTCTTGGAGAACGCGGTCCACGCCGAGGTCGTGTGGTCATCGTCGAGAGACACCACGTTCTCGATCACCGTGCCGTTGCTCTGCGCGAGGTCCGCGTAGCCGTGATCGTAGACGCCGGGGAGGATCTCGCTGGTCTGCACCCAGTAGTTGCCGGTGAGTGTGAGCGCCGTCGTCCCGGCCGGGATCAGGATGGTCTGCGTGAGTGAATCCTTGTTCGAGGCGGCGGGCTTCTCGAAGCCGCCGAGCCATACCAGGTTCGGTGCGGTCATCGGCGTGACCGGCGCGGGACCGGCGGTGGTCACGAGGGGGTAGGCGGGATCGATCTTGGTCTGCGTCCAGCTGGTGGCGATCGGTGCGCCGTCGAACGCCTCGTTCATCAGCAGCTCGGTCATCACCGGGGTGCACGAGGCATCCGGGTTGGTCGAGCTATCGGTGCCGGTTGCGGCATCGTGCTTCGCGTCGCCGCCGGCCACCGAGGCGTCCGTGCGCTCGAGTGCGACCCCTGCCTCGGCACATGCGGTGAGCATGGTCACGGCGGCGAGGAGCCCTCTTCCGAACGACATGCTCGGATAGTCGCAACGGCAGCGTCGTCCGGGCAACGAGATTCGTCACAGGACCTCAGGCATCACCGCAGGTCTCAGCCGCTGCCAGCAGCTGCCAGATGGCTGGATCTACTGGCGAAGCTTCATCAGACGGCGAGCCGAACGCCCTCGACGCCGACATCGAAGGCCGGGCGCTGGGACAGGCGGGCCTCGGCGGCCATCAGGTCCTCGAGCGTGTCGATCTCGGTGGCGTACATCGAGCCGATGTCCACGCCGTAGAGCGTGACGCCCTCGTCGACGATCTGCTGGAACGCCGCCTCGTAGTACTCGTTGACCAGGTTCTGGCCGCGCACGCGCGCGTCGAGGGCGGCGAACAGCTTGCGCGAGGAGCTCGCGCTGAACAGCTCGATGCCGATCGATTCGCCCATCGCCGACCGCACGGGGACGTGCTTGCCGATCGCGAGCACGCGGTCCTCGTTGTCGGCGGTGACCTTGACCTCCTCGAGGCCGATCTCACCGACGGAGCGCACTGCCAGGCAATCGGGGCCGCGCTCGACGAGCTCCTCGATCACGCCGAGGTCGAACACGACGTCGCCGTCGAGCAGGATGAAGCCATCGTCCTCGACGTGCTCGCGGGCGAGCAGGAGCGAGTACGCGTTGTTCGTGCTGCGGAAATCGGGATTGGTGACGAAGGTGACGTCGAGGCCGGGGAACCAGCTCGCCACCGCATCGCGCACCATGTGCTCGAGATAGCCGGTGCCGATCACGAACTGATCGAAGCCCACGCGCAGGAGGCTCGTGATGGTCCGCCGCAGGATCGGGACTCCGCCCACCGGCAACAGCGTCTTCGGCGTATCGTCGGAGTAGGGGCGAAGCCGAGTGGCACACCCGGCAGCGAGAATGACGGCCTTCATACTGCCCGCCCGGATATGCAAACCTCATACACGCAGGATGTTCAGTACTTGGGCCGTCTGACGTGGTGAATCTTGAACAGATCGCCCCCCTGGCGTGGCTCGATCGACCAATTCCTGTCACCACGGCGTTTCGCGGCGACAACCTTCCGGCAAGTTCACGTCACCTCTTGGCGCGATCTCGCTGGTCCATGTAGACGTAAGACGTGCCTGTTGCGCTCCAGCTCGACGCGATCATCCTGGCGGATGATCCACTGGCGAAGGTCAAGATCGCCGGGCTGACCGCACGCGAGCGCGCCACCCGCGTGGCGACCAGGATCGGCGCTTCGCGCGTGCTCGTCGTCGACGGTCCGCGCGATCAGGTGACCGCGTGGCGCGACGGCCGCACCAACCCGGTGCTCGTGATCCGCGCCGATCAGCTCGTTCACACCCCGCTCGTCGCGCCGCTGGTCGCAAACATCCCGCTCGAAGGTGTGGCGATCTCCGTCGGCCCCGACGGCGAGGACGGTGGCGCGTACATCGCCGCGGGCTCTGCGGCGCGTGCGGCGATCGCGGCGATCGCGGTCGGCGAGAACACCGCAGCGTTCGCGGCGCCCGGCGAGACCACGAAGGTCGCGCACGGCGAGGTCGCGCGGCACGCGATCGGCACCCCCGAGGAGCGCGCGGCGGCGCAGCGCCTGCTGTACCGGATCCTGATCAAGCCGCAGGACAACGCGATCTCGCGCTTCATCTTCCGCCCGCTCTCGCTGCGGCTGACCAAGCTGCTCGTCCACACGCCGGTCACCGCCAACATGCTGTCGGCCACGGTAGGCGTGATGATCGCGATCGCCTGCGTGCTCACGGCGACCAACGACATGCGCCTCGTGATCGCAGGCGCGGCGGTGCAGGCGCTCTCCGGCTACATCGATTGCTGCGATGGCGAGATCGCGCGTCTCAAGCTACTGTCGTCGCGGTTCGGTGCATGGCTCGACACGCTCGTCGATGAATCCTCGACGCTCGCGTACATGGCGGCCATCGGCTGGCATTGCCACCTGTACTGGGGGCACCCGGGCTGGGATGTCTGGACCGTGGGCATCATCGTCGGCCTGGCGACGTATGGTTGGTCGATCTACTGCATCTACTACAACATCATCGTCGGCGTCGGCTCCGCCAATTCGCAGGACTACGCGACCAAGTTCGAGGTGGTCCCGACCGAGCAGCCCGACGCCGTGCGGCTCCGCCCGATCCCGACCAAGCCGCTGACCCCGACGCGGCCACTGCCGCCGTGGCTCGATGCGATCGTCGCCTTCCTGCCCAACATCGTCCGCCGCGACTTCATCGTATGGTGCGCGCTGCTGTTCGCCGTGCTCCACGTGACCCACGTCTCGTTCATCATCCAGGTTGCAGGTGGGGTGGTGAGTGCGCTGGTAGTGACCAAGGATCACGTCCACCTGCGCATGTTGAGACGTTCGGTCGTCCGCGCCGGTCAGCGGCTGCTGTCGCCTTCCACGTGATGGCCGTTGCAACGCCTGCGTCGGCGCCCTACAAACGAGTATGGCCGGGCACGCGTTCCGAGCGGTGACGACCTTCGTGGTCGCGCTCCTGCTCGCCGTCGCGGTGCCTACCTCGCAGCTGCGGACGGTCTCCATCACGAAGTCGTGCTGCTGCCCGGACCCGACGCGGTGCCACTGTCCCGACCACCAGAAGCCCAGGCCCGGGCAGCCCGAGCTGCGGGCCTGTCACCAGACCACCGAGATCAACGTCGCCTCGACCTTGCCCGCCTTCACCTCGCCCGCGGTGATGTCCGTCACGCCGGTGACGGTGGTCGCGCTCGCTCTCCTGCCTCCGCACGCCACGCCACATGCGCCGCCGGTCCCGGCGCGGCCTGACGCTCCGTCCTAGCCATCCTCGCGACGCCTGGGGTTCCCGCCACGTCCTCGCGCTCGCGTGCGAGGTCTTGGGGGACAACCTCGCCGCACGGATTCTCGGAACCAGCTCGGCATGTAGCTCGTACGATGAAGGTGTTCCTCCGGATCGCAGTCGCGTTCGCCCTCGGGGTCTTCAGCCCCGGGAAGGCGAGGGCGGAGCATGCCCACGGCGGGGGCCACCACCCTGCCGCGGAGCCGGTCTCGGCGTTCGGGGTCGGCGTGGGCCTGGTCGCGGCCCGCTATGACACGCAGATCTACGGCGGCGACTACCAGGGCGTGGTCCCTGCCGCGACCTGGATGCGACGGCGCCTGGCGGCATCTGCAGCGGTCGGCCTGTACCGGCTCGTCGAGAACGGTGCGCGGCGCTACGGTGTCAGCGATGTGGTGGTCTCCGGGCAAGCGACGCTTCTCGAGCGGTCTCGCGGCGCGTTCGGTGTGGCGCTGCCGGTCTCGCTCCCCACGGGCGATCACGTGACTGGGTTCGGGATGGGCCACGTGATGCTGATGCCCGGCGTGTGGGCGAATGGCGAGCCCGGCGGGTTCGGCGGGCTCCAGCTCGGCGCCGCGATCGGCTACAGCCGCGCGCTCGGCGGCGCGGAGCATCACGATCATGGTTCCTGGCCGCTCGTCGATCCCATGAACCTGCAGGAGCTGACCTGGAGCGCGAGCGCGTCCGTCCCGCTCGGCCACGTGATCCGCACCGGCCTGCGGATGAGCGGTGGTGTGCCCCTGGGCGACGGGCGACAGCGCGTCACGGGCGGCGTGCGTGCGATCTGGACCGCGGGGCGGGTGGAGAGTGGGTTCGAGATCCAGGCCGGCCTGGCCGGCGATCCTTTCATCTTGCGCGGGCTCCTCGAGTCCGCGGTGCACTTCTAGGAGCCTTCATGCGTCACGCGCTGATCTTCACGTTGCTCGTCGCCTGCGGCAGCGGCACCCCGACCCCGACGGGGACCGTGTGTGCGGATCCCGATCCAGGGACGCTCACCTACGACAACTTTGGCAAGCCGTTCATGGAGAAGTACTGCACGTGGTGTCACGCGGCGGACATCCCGCGCAGCCAGCGCAACGGCGCGCCGATCTATCACGACTACGACAGCCTGCTCGGCGTGCTCGAGACCCCGGACCACATCGACGAGCAGGCGGGCTCGGGCCCGGACGCGAGCAATGCCTTCATGCCACCCGGGCGCTGTCCGAGCGTGGCGGGCGGGTCGTTGAACACGAGCTGCGCGCAGCCCACCGAGGAGGAGCGCCAGCAGCTCGCCGAGTGGATCGCGTGCGAGCGGCTTCGGCCGCACACGTTCTGAGCTGCGCGAGCGCGCCTACTCGTAACGCTTGATGATGTGAAAGCCGAAATCGGACTGGACCACACCGATCTCGCCGACGTTCAGCCTGAGCGACAGCTGCCGGAACTCGATCACGAGCTGCGCATCCGGCGTCACCCTGAACGGCGTGTTGCTCTTGGCGCTGCCGAGATCTTCGCTGTTGGCCTTCATCAGCGTCTCGAAGTCCGCGCCGGCCTTGAGCTGGCCCATCAGCGACTTCACCTCGGTCTCGGCCTGCGCCTTGGTGCGCTTCTGCGCGCGCGGATCCTGGTGGCCCTGGAACGCGTCCTCGAGGTCTTTCCACGAGATCAGGATGTGGCGCACCGAGGCCGTGTTCGCGATCGGTTCGCGCGACAGCACGTCAGCCGAGGCCACCGACGAGCCCTGCGCCACCGGATCGCCGCCTCCGATGCGATTGCCCATGGCAGGTCCACCGGGCGAGCCCGGTCCGCAGGCGGCGGCGAGGATCACGAGGGCTGTGGCGAGGCGCTTCATGGCGCGGACGCTAGCACGCGTTCGCGCAGTGTGCTGCCGCGGGCGATCGGTCAGTTCTCGACGACGACGTCGCTGCGGCGGTGGCAGACCTCTTCCGCCACGCCACGGACATCGACGCAGATCAGCTGATCTCGCTCGGTCACGCGCGTGAAGCGATCCGCCTTGCCCGTGTACTTGCCGGCCTTGGTGCCATCGGGCCAGAACACCGGCCCGGGCTTCGGAACCCAGACCTTCTGGCGCGCTCCCCGTAGCGACGGCGCCGTGGATGCGGCGGTCCGGACCGCCGCGGCATCGATCGCCACGCGCACGCGTGCGCACGTGGTGCCGACGTCGGCGAGGAACGCTTGATCCTCGCCCAGCCGATAGATGCGGTCGGTGCCGCGAGGATCGTTCACCACGTACGCGGCGCCACCGAGCTTCGCCGACACGGGCCGGGTCGCGATCGGTGCGACGGTGCAATAGGGCGGCGTGGCATTCGCGGTCTTGGCGCTCGCGGTGCCATCGTTGAGCGCGAGATCGACCAGGCCATCGATCGCATCCGCCTTCACCGAGGCGCGTGTGGAGGCGCGTGCATCGGCCACCCTGCGCAGGGCGGCGCTGGTCTTCGCGGCATCGCGATCGGACTTCGCTTGCTTGCGCGCGACCCACTCGGCCTTCGTGATCGGTGCGGCATCACAGACCAGGCGTTCGCCGGGTGCGGCTGGCACCGTGGCTGGCACGTAGGGCTTCCCGAGGCTGTACGCGAGGCGATCGGGCGGCGCCGCCGCGGTCTGGTCGAGCATCGGATCGAACCACGCCACGCCCGCCGAGGTCACCCGCACCGGCGCGCCGCGATCGATCGCGTAGGCGGTGCCATCCTCGAACGACTTCGTGATCTCCGTCGTGGTGCGAGGGACCAGGGACGTGCGCGGGACGAACACCGAGAGCTCGTAGTGCTCGGCGAAGCCATCCACGCAGTCGGCGGCGGCCGTCGTCGTGACCTGGACCACCTTGCCGCGGTCCTTGACCACGCGCATCGCGATTGGCTGCTGGGCGTCATCGATCGTCGAGATCAGCGCCTTCGCGGCGGTCTCGGTCGGGAACAGCGGGCCGGCGACCAGCACCTGGCCACGCAGGCTCTCCTTCGCGAGACGGGTCGCCGTGGCGGCGGGGAGCGCATAAGTCCGGACCGGGCGGATCGCGGCCGCATCATCGGTGTGCTCGATCATGGTCTGCGAGGCGGTCACCTGCGGCGCCACAGCGGCGGGTGCAGCGACCGGCACGAGATCGCGATCGGAGGCCGAGGTGGCGGGGATCCGCGCGCCCGTGGAGCACGCGGCGAGCAGCAACAAAGAAGCGGACTTCACTGCGGACCTCATCGCGGACCTCATCGCGGACCTCATCGCGGGCGGACCCTACTACGAGGTCCGGGAATCCAGGCTGACAATCTCACGCCGGTTCCGGACGTTGCCGCTACCCGGAAGTCGCAGTCTCTGGCGATCGGCAATTGCCCCGAACGACACGGGTTCTCAGGCACTCGCGGGCGTCCGTGCCGTCCGCGCGGTCGTATCCGGTACGATCGCGTCGAAGTTCCGGAGGTCGACCAGGAACGTGCCGTCGGGGAGCGGCACGAGCGTGTCCTCGAACCGGAACCCCATGTGGATCTGGTTGTCGGCGTACTGGTGCATCGAGTGGACGCTCTGCATCGTGATGCTGTCGATGCCCGTGAGCGCGATGTAGAACTCGACCTCGGCCTTCGCGAGTGCCGCCGCGTCGAGCCCGAACAGCGGGCTGGTCTCGTCGATCACGTGCATCACGGTCCAGCCGCGCGTCATCCCGACCTGCCGATCGCGGACGAGCTGCAGGTCGTGGGCCTTGTAGAACATCTCTCCCTCGGCGGTGATCGTCGTCAGCATGGCCACCACGTGAAGCTGCGCCTCGACGATCACGTTGCTGCGCCGGTTCCCGATCCGGAACATCAGCGTGCGCTTGCCCTCGTGCTGAGTGATCACGATCGCCTTCGAGTACGAGATCCGCGTGGTCGGCCGCGAGAACTTCGAGAACACGAGGCCGGTGGCGAGCGCGGTGAAGATGATCCCGAACATCGATTCGATGATCATCGCGCCGTTGGCCGGGTTGCTCGCCGGGTGCATGACGCCGTAGCCGATGGTCGCCATCGTCTGCACGCTGAACGACAGCGCATCGGTGAACGAGCCGTCGGATCCTTCGATGCCGCCGATCTCGAGGTAGACCACGGCGAACGCGAGGTTGAACACGAAGAAGGCGATCGCGATCA
>JAYVRN010000818.1:0-11330 GCA_043776275.1 Myxococcales bacterium
CCATGTCGATGAACGCCTGGACGATCATCTCCTCCTTGTCCCGCGCCATCACGGGAGGAGGAACGGACCAGTCCAGGTCGTTGATCGACCACTGGTCACGAACGCACTTGTCGAGCATGCGCCCCAGATCCATGGGTCTCATGGTAGCGCAGGCGGGCAGCTGCCGGGATACTGGCGCACGTGACCCGGGGGCTCGCGCTGCTGCTCGCTGGAGCTGCAATTCTTGCGGCGTGTGGCACACGCACGGATCCGAAGGGCGCCACGCTCGCCGGGATCAAGCAACGCGGCGAGATCACGTGGGGCGCGGACATCCAGGGTGGAGAGCCGTACGTCTATGAGGACCCACAGAACCCGAGCCAGCTGATCGGGTTCGAGGTCGACATCATGAACGGGCTCGCGCGTCGCCTCGGGGTGAAGGCGCGGATGGTCCAGTACAACTGGTCGAACCTGGTGCAGTCGCTCGAGCGCGGGGACTTCGACGTCGTGATGAACGGCCTCGAGTCCACCGCGGAGCGCCGCGAGCGGATCCTGCTGAGCGATCCGTACTACGTGTACGCGGAGACCCTGACCGTGCGCGCGGGCGAGCCGTTCCGCTCGCTGTTCGATCTCACGGGCAAGCGCGTCGGGACGCTCAACCAGACCGTCGCGCACGACATCCTCCTCGCGGTCAACGGCATCGACGTCAAGGTCTACGAGGGCAACGAAGAGCCGTATCGGGACCTCGAGCTCGGCCGCAGCGATGCCGTGCTCCTCGACAACATCATCGCGGACCGCTACGGCTGCATCAACAAGGCGCTGCGCTGCCTCCCGTACGACGTGGCGCGGGGCGTCTATGTGATCGGCATGCGCCGCGGCGACGACGAGCTGAAGCGCGCGATCGATGGCGCGCTCGCGGACATGCGCAAGGACGGCGAGCTCGAGACCATCCTGCGCAAGTCGAACCTGTGGGACGACCGCCAGCACGAGGAGCAGACCAGCATCGGGATCACACGGCAGACTCGCGGCTTCGATGGCGACATGCTCGCTCAGTTCCTGAGCGCGGCGCTGGTCACGCTCAAGATCAGCGTGCTCGCGTTCTTCCTCGCCGTGCCGCTCGGGATGCTGCTCGCAGTGGCGCGCGTGTACGGCGCGATGCCGATGAAGATCGCGGCGCGGATCTACATCGAGCTGTTCCGCGGCACGCCGGTGCTGCTCCAGCTATTCGTCCTCTACTACGGGCTCGCCGGGTACATCAACCTCGGCCCCGTGGAGGCTGCGGTCCTCGGACTGGGCCTCAACTATGCGGCGTACGAGGCCGAGGTCTATCGCGGAGCGCTGCTCGCGCTCCCGCGCGGTCAGAGCGAGGCCTCGCGCGCGCTCGGTATGGGCCCGTGGCAGACGCTCCGGCACGTGATGATCCCGCAGGCCCTGCGGCTCGCGCTGCCGCCGATGACCAACGACTTCGTGTCCCTGCTCAAGGACTCCTCGCTGGTCAGCGTGATCACCGTGATCGAGCTGACCAAGCGGATGACGATCGCCGCGGTCGACATGCGCGGCTGGCTGATCCCGGGGCTCGCTTGTGCGGCGCTCTACCTCGCGCTGAGCTTCCCGCTATCGGAGCTCGCGCGGCGGCTCGAGAGGAGGCTGGCGCGTGATCAGCGTCCGCACACTCTCTAAGCGTCACGGGGATCGCAAGGTCCTCGAAGGCGTGAGCGCGGACGTCTCCAAGGGCGAGACGATCGCGATCGTCGGCCCCTCGGGCGGCGGCAAGTCCACGCTGCTGCGGTGCCTCAACTACCTCGAGACCTTCGACGAGGGCACCGTCGAGATCGCCGGGTTCAAGCTCCGGCCGAACATGGGCCGTGCGGATGCGCAGCAGCTGCGTGACATGCGCGCGCGCGTGGGGATGGTGTTCCAGCAGTTCAACCTGTTCCCGCACCTCACCGCTCTCGACAACATCACACTCGCGCCGCGGATCGTGAAGCGAGAGCTCAAGGACAAGGCGCAGGAGCGCGCGCTCGAGCTGCTCGAAAAGGTGGGGCTCCGGGACCGTGCGAGCGCGTATCCCCACGAGCTCTCGGGTGGGCAGCAGCAGCGGATCGCGATCGCGCGGGCGCTGGCGCAGCAGCCCGACGTGATGCTGTTCGACGAGCCGACCAGCGCGCTCGATCCCGAGATGCGGGACGACGTGATGGAGGTGATGAAGGATCTCGCGAAGGGCGGCATGACGATGCTCGTGGTCACGCACGAGATGCAGTTCGCGCATGACATCGCCTCGCGGGTGTGGGTGATCGACAAGGGCACGATCGCCGAGGATGGTCCGCCCTCGCAGGTGGTGGACGCTCCGAAGACCGAGGTGGCGCGCGAGTTCTTCGGGCGGATCCGGAAGTGAGCGGAGTGGTCACCGGTCCGGATCTGCGTTGCGCAGCGGTCAGGGCGTGACGAGCACCGGCGTGGGCGCGCTGGTCATCGTGCCGCGGCCGAGCTGACCGCGATCGTTGTTGCCCCAGCACCAGACCTCTCCCGCGAGGTTGACGGCGCACGCCGAGGTCTCCCCTACGGAGATCCGGCTCATCACGGGCATCCCCGTCACCGGCTTGATCTCCCGGCGCGCATCCCACGTGCCGTCGCCGAGCTGACCGTACGGGCTCTCGCCCCAGCACACTGCCTTGCCGCTGGCGCTCTCGATCCCGCACGAGGTGGCCGGACCGACGTCGAGGCGTTCGAGATCGGGCGTCGCGAGGGCGGTGGGCACCTCGTAGGAGTTGTCGAGCCCGAGCTGCCCAGCGTAGTTCGCACCCCAGCAATACGGCTGACCGGTGCCGGCCAGGCCGCACGCGTGAGCGTAGCCGGCGGAGACGTCATACAGCACGGGCCCGACCGACTGCGCGACCGGCATCGACCGGCTGACCGCATCACCGAGGCCGAGCTCGCCGTTCCCGTTGCTGCCCCAGCACCACGTGGTCCCGTTGTCGAACGCGCACGCGTGCGAGCTGCCCGCGGCGATCCGGATCAGGCCGGCCCCGGTGATCGGGGGAACCAGCGGGCCCGGTAGCGAGCGCGCGGTGTTCGTACCATCGCCGAGCTGGCCGTCGTAGTTCCCGCCCCAGCACGCGATCGCACCGGCGGTCTGCGCACAGGTGAACTGCTCGCCGGCGGCCATGTACGTCACGCTGGCGAGCGGAGACACGGTGCCGGCCACGTAGTCCGTGTTCCCCGTCCCGAGCTGCCCGGCGGAGTTCGCACCCCAGCACGTGGAGGCCCCCGCCGCGTTCCACGTACACGCGTGCTTCGCGCCGGCCGTCAGACCCTGCAGCATGCCGGAGGTCGGGACCTTGACGGGGAGCGCGCGTGGATCGCCACCTCCATCGGCGAGCTGCGCGTCGTCGTCGGCGCCCCAGCACCACACCTCGGTGTCAGACTTCGCGCAGACGAACTCGCCACCCACGGACACCTCGTTGATCCCCGCGCCCAGCCCCGTCACGGGCTGTGCGGTGTCGCCGAGATCGCGCCCATCCCCGAGCTGGCCATATGCACCGTGGCCCCAGCAGGCGACCTGGTCTCCCTGAAGCGCGCACGCGTGCGCCGCGCCCACGGTGGCGTGTGCGAGTCCTGGCATCGTGACCAGGTGGGGCTCGGTGGTGCGGGCCCACGCGCCGCCATCGCCGAGCTGACCGAACTCGTCGCCGCCCCAGCAGTACACCCGCCCGTCGTCGGTGGAGGCGCACGCGGTCGAGCCGCCGACGCGAAGGTCGACGAGCCCGTCGAGGACGGAGGGCGGCTGCGGCAGCGTGTTGTCGGTGACCGTGTCACTGCCGAGGAGGTAGTAGTTCCCCCAGCAGCGGTAGTGACCTGCCTCGAGCGCACAGGTGGCACCTGCACCCACGCTGATCGTCGTCGCCGCGACGCCGGCGACCTGCATCGGCATGCCCTCGCCCGAGGTCTCCGTGCCGCGCCCGAGCTGGCCGGAGTTGTTCTCCCCCCAGCACCACACCGCGCCGTCACTCTTGCGCGCGCACGTTGTCCAGCCGCCGGCGGCGATCTCGACAACATCGTTGATCAGGGAGCGCGTGGGCTCCTTGTTCTCGGGGAGCACCGGCCCGTAGCCGATCTGGCCACCGTAGTTCTTGCCCCAGCAGTAGACGTCGCCGGTCTCGAGGACCGCGCAGGTGTGGTAGTCGCCGACCGCGACCTGGAGCGCGGGAGCCGGGAGCACGACGGTGAGCGTCGGTGCGGTTCGCGCGTCACCCGGATCGCCGAGCTGGCCGTGGCTGTTCTGCCCCCAGCACCAGACCTTGCGGTCGGGGCGGACCGCGCAAGCGTGATGGTCACCGATGTCGAGAGAGATCGAGCCGTCGAGCACGGCGACCCGCGCGGGGCGGGTGTGCGGGGTGCTGGTGTCGTCCGCGAGCTCGCCCTCGCGCCCATCTCCCCAGCAGCGCACCGTGCCGTCGATGATCGAGCAGGTGGAGCTGCCGCCCGCGATCACCGCCGCCCGCGGCAACCCGCCGGGCCCCACGCCTTCGAACGGATCGAAGCCGATCCTTCCGCATCCGACGAGCCCGAGCCCGAGCCAGAGCCAGAGCCCGACCGACAACGACCAGCCGCGCATCTGCACCAGGATCACCCCTGGGCGGCAGCGCGTCAACCTGGACTACGGGTCATGGAGCTGTAGCGAGCTGCAGCTTGGGATGCATCGCGAGGCCACCCTCTCCGGGCGCCCGGCGTGCCGCGGGTTCGGCGCCGCACTTCTTCGTGGTGTCGAGACACACGGAGGCCGCGCCAGCGCACTCGAGGTCATTCGTACACGTCGCACCATCGGCGACCTTACCGATGAACACATCACCACACGCGTCGGGGAAGGCGGGACCTTCGGCCCAGTACGCGGTGCACACCGGCGCCGCGAGGCCCGAGAGTCCGGACACACAGGCGCCGGCGGCCGCCGCATCGAACGTGATCTTGCTGGCGGTGATCGACGCCTCGACGGCGGTCGCGTTGTAGTACGTCGCCGCTTCCGCATAGCACGCGGCCGCGTTGGCACCGAACGCCTGATCGAACGTGACGCCCGCGTCGGTGGGGAAGCTCGCCTTGCACGCGAACGCCTCGTCGCACTCGACCATCCCGAACTTCGAGAGCACCTGGGACGCGGTCGCCGTGGTCGTGCCTCCACCTCCACCTCCACCTCCACCTCCAGTCGTGTCTCCGCCGCCGGGCGTGGTCCCACCGGGGCCGCCGGGGGGCGCGTCGGCCGCGCAGCCGACGAGCGCGGTGGAGGTGAGGAACAAGATCGTGGACAGCTGAGTGCGGATCGACATCGTGCGGCTCCTGCTCGGGTTGATGTCCCGAGCAAGTGCAACCGGTCGGCCACAGGCGTGATCCTCGTCGGAGATCGCCGCGCAGCGCGTTCGGCGATCGTTGGTGCTCGTGTCGCGCACGCGGCTGCGCAACTTCGGGGTGAGGCGAGGCCGGGGTCCGCGGCCCCGCTGGGGGCGCACTCTCATGGCTTGTCCCGTTGCCGGTGCGTCAATCGAACAGATCGCGCTGCGCCGGCGCGGCGACGGCGACGGGCTCGATCAGCGTGGGATCATCGGCGTGCGCGGTGTTGACGCGCATCGAGACGGGCTCGGCGATCCAGTCTCCGATCGGAGGAATCCCGAGCAGCGCCCGCGCGCCTTCACCGTCGAGCGAGGGATCGAGCCACGCGGCATATGCGCTCGGATCGAGGACCATGGGCATCCGATCGTGGATCGGCTTGACCAGCTCGTTCGGTGGGCCGGTGATGATCGTGAAGCTCAGCTGCTCGCCGGCCTCGGTGCGCGAGCGCGCCCACAGCCCGGCGAACGCCACGGTGCGACGCGGTGCGGGATGGAGATAGATCGGCTGCGGCTTGGCCTTCGCCTGCTTGGGGTCCCGCTTCCATTCGAAGAACCCGTCTGCGGGGACCAGGCAGCGCTTGTGGGCGAGAGCGTCGCGGAACATCGGCTTGTCCTGCAGGCCCTCGAGCCGCGCGTTGATCATGAGCGGTGGCTTCGCGCCCGGCTTACCGGCCCAGGGCGGCACGAGCCCCCAGCGCATCAGTTCGATCATGCGGGTGCCGTCCTTGCGGATCACCACCGGCGCAGGTTGGGTGGGGGCCACGTTGAAGCGCGGCTTCCACCACGCGGACTCCGCCAGCATGCCGAGCGATGCCTGGAGATCCTCGATGACGTCGTCCTGGCGCGTGAGCGTGTAGCGGCCACACATGGCGGGGGTGCTACTGTGCCACCGTGAGCGCGACCCGCAAGGGCCTCCTCTACGGCGTCGCGGCCTATGGGCTCTGGGGCATCGTCCCCGCGTACTGGAAGCTGCTGACCACCGTGGATCCGGTGGAGCTGATCGCGCACCGCGCGGTGTGGGGGCTCGGTGCGTTCGCGGTGATCACACTCGCGGCCGGGCAGATCGGCGGACTGCGGACTGCGCTGCGCGATCGGCGGACCCTCGCGGTGATGGCGCTGTCGGCCACACTCCTCGCGCGGCGCCCTGCGCGCGGCGGGTGGGATGCCGTGATCGTCGGCGAGTGAATCACGGCGCGCGGCGGGTGGGATGCCGTGATCGTCGGCGCGCGGCGCCCTGCGCGCGGCGGGTGGGATGCCATGATCGTCGGCGAGTGAGTCACGGCGCGCGCGTGAGTGCGGTGATCGTCGGCGAGCGGCGCCCTGCGCGCGGCGGGTGGGATGCCGTGATCGTCGGCAAGTGAGTCACGGCGCGCGGCGGGTGGGATGCCGTGATCGTCGGCAAGTGAGTCGCTGCGCGCGGCGCGTGGGATGCCGTGATCGTCGGCGCGCGGCGCCCTGCGCGCGGCGGGTGGGATGCCGTGATCGTCGGCAAGTGAGTCGCTGCGCGCGGCGGGTGGGATGCCGTGATCGTCGGCGAGTGACTCACTGCGCGCGGTGCGTGAGTGCCATGATCGTCGGCAAGTGAGTCACGGCGCGCGGCGGGTGAGATGCCGTGATCGTCGGCGAGTGCGTCACTGAGCGCGGTGACTGCCGTTCGTGGGTAGGTGCGGCGCGCGAGCGGCTCACCAGGAGCGGCGCGTGCGCGGCTTCGCCTGACCGTACGAGGCGAACTTCGCGCGGACCTTGTCGAGCTCGTCGTGGGGGAGCAGGTGCGGCGTGCCGATCTGCTGTGCGTGCCAGTACTGGGACGCGAGGGTCTCGACCTCGGCGGCGAGGCGCAGTGCGGTGGGCAGCGACGTGCCGAGCGCCACCATGCCGTGGTTCGCGAGCAGGCAGGCGTGACCGCCACCGAGGGCGACGATCGCGTTGGAGGCGAGCTCGGCGCTGCCAAACGTCGCGTAGTCCGCGCACGGGATCTCGTCGCCGCCCGCGAGGACGATCATGTAGTGCAGCGCAGGGATCGCGCGCCGTAGCGTCGAGATCGTGGTGCAGAACAACGAGTGCGTGTGGACGATGGCCTGGACGTCGGGGCGCGAACCCAGGATGTCGCGGTGGAGCTGCCACTCGGTGGTGGGGGTGCGCTGACCAGGGCGGACGATGCCGTCGAGGCCGATCTCCACGGCGTCATCGGCCACCAGCTCCGAGTACGGCATCCCCGACGGTGTGACCAACAAGCCACGCGGCGTGCGCACGCTGACGTTGCCGGACATCCCGGGAGTCAGGCCGAGGTCGCTCATCCGGCGAGCGGTGGCGACCAGCTGTTCGCGCAGGTGCTGGGTCATCGGGCGTGTTCAGGGAACCATACACGCAGGCCCTCGGGCGAGGCGGGCGAGACGCCGCGCTCCGTGATCAGGCCCGTGACGTAGCGGCGCGGGGTCACGTCGAACGCCGGGTTGGCGACCGGGCTGGTCAGCGGGACCACGAGGTGACCGGCGATGTAGCGGACCTCGTCGGCGCTGCGCTCCTCGATCGGGATCATCTGGCCGTCCTCGAGAGTCCAGTCGATGCTGGGGGAGGGTGCGGCGACGTAGAACGGGACGCCGTTGTCGTGCGCGGCGAGCGCCTTGAGGTACGTCCCGATCTTGTTGCAGACATCGCCGGTGCGCGTGGTGCGATCGGTTCCGACGATGCACAGATCGACCATGCCGCGTTGCATGAGGTGGCCGCCGGCGTTGTCGGCGATCACGGTGTGCGGAACGCCGTGTTGTGCGAGCTCCCAGGCCGTGAGTAGTCCCTGGTTGCGCGGGCGGGTCTCGTCGACCCACACGTGAAGGGCGATGCCGCGCTCGTGGGCCTTGTAGATCGGGGCGAGGGCGGTGCCCCAGTCCACGGTCGCGAGCCATCCGGCGTTGCAGTGCGTGAGCACCTGGACCGGGCGGCCGGGTGCGCGCTCGGCAGCGGCGCGGATCAGCGGCTCGCCGTGATCGCCGATCGCCGAGCAGATCGCCACGTCCTCGTCGCACACGCGCGCGGCCTCGGCGAACGCAGCCACGGCGCGGCCGGAGGGGGCGAGGGGCGCGAGGTGCGCGTGCATGCGGTGAAGGGCCCACCGGAGGTTGATCGCGGTGGGGCGGGTGGCCGCTAGCTCGGCATGGGCACGCGCGAGGCCGGCGTCACTCGGATCGGCGTGCATCGCGATCGCGAGGCCGTACGCCGCGGTGGCGCCGATCAGGGGAGCTCCACGGATCGTCATGTCGCGGATCGCGGCGGCGAGCTCGGCGAGCTCGGCGAGGCGGCGCCAGGCGACCTCGTACGGCAACCGCGCCTGATCGAGGACGTTCACCGAGCGCCCGTCTTCGGCGAGCTCGATCGCGCGCCGCCAGGCCCCTTCGACCTTCACGAGATCACCGGAGCACGCGACCGGCGACCGCATCGAGGCGGCGCACCAGCTCGGGATCGCGTGCCTCGGGCGCGGTGAGGATCGCCTGCTCGAGCGCGCGATCGCAGGCATGCGGACACGGGGTGGCGAGCTTCGCGATCCGCGGGATGATCTGCTGCACGAGGCGCTTCGCGTTCGCGGAGTTCGCGTGCATCACCTTGATCACATCGCTGACCTGGACGTGGTCGTGGTCCGGGTGCCAGCAATCGAAGTCGGTGACCATCGCGACCGTCGCGTAGCAGAGCTCGGCCTCGCGCGCGAGCTTGGCCTCGGGCATGTTGGTCATTCCGATCACGTCGCAGCCGAGGCCGATGTGCATGCGCGATTCGGCGAGCGAGGAGAACTGCGGGCCTTCCATCACGAGGTACGTCCCACCGCGCTGGTGCGGTAGGGCGAGCTCGGCGGCGGTGCTGGCCAGCTCGTCGACGAGGCGACGGCACGTGGGGTGGGCCATCGAAACGTGCGCGACGAGGCCGGTGCCGAAGAACGTCTTGGGGCGGCGCAGCGTGCGATCGATGAACTGATCGACCATCACGAACACCCCGGGCGGGAGCTCGGCGCGGAGTGAGCCCACGGCGCTGATGGAGATCAGCGAGGTCGCGCCGGCGCGCTTGAGCGCATCGATGTTGGCGAGGAAGTTGATCTCGTGCGGCGGGATCTTGTGGCCGCGGCCGTGGCGCGGGAGGAACACGATCGGCTGGTCGCCGAGGCGGCCGAACAGCAGCTGGTCGGACGGCTTGCCGAACGGCGAGTCGATGCGCCGCCAGTGCTGATCCGTCAGCCCCTCGAGATCATAGAGGCCGGTGCCGCCGACGATTCCTAGCATCGCCCTCGATGTACCACCGGTGGCGGGGCCCGGGGGTACCCGAGCGGGTACTCGGAGAACGGGAGAAAGGGGACGGTTTCAACTTGAGCAACTTGCGGTCTCGAACTGCGCGAGATCACGCGATCGGATGTGCGCCATCCGCGGTCGCATCGTGCCGATGCACCGGGTCAGCAGCTCAAGACCGGCGAGCGTGCGGAGGACGGAGAACGGGGACGGTTTCGACGGGGGAGAAAGGGGACGGTTTCAACTTAGGCAACTTGCGGTCTCGAACTGCGCGAGATCACGCGATCGGATGTGCGCCATCCGCGGTCGCATCGCCGATCAGCAGCTCTAAATCTGCGCACGTGCGGAGCCCGGCGACGGAGAACGAGAACGGGGACGGTTTCAACTTGAGCAACTTGCGGTTCCGAACTGCGCGAGATCATGCGATCTGATCTGCGCCATCCGCGGTCGCATCGTGCCGATGCACCGGGTCAGCAGCTCAAAACCGGCGCGCGTGCGGAGCACGGCCGCTTCACGGAACGGCCAGGTCGAGGGTGAGGTCCACCGGCGCGGAGCATGCGCCCGGTGAGATCACCGTGAACCCCGCATCGACGAGGCCGTACTTGCCGACGGAGCCGATCACGACCTTGACCGTCGCCGTCGCGCTCCCGTTCGGCGGAATCTGGGTCGTGCTGAACGAGATCGAGACGTTGCCACCGCCCGGAAGGCTGAAGCTCACAGGCATTGCGGTGATCGCCGCGATCGCGTTGCCGGTGTTCATGATCTGGAAGTTGTGCGTGGTGGTGGTGTTGAGGCCCAGCTGCCCGAAATCGAAGTACCGCTGGCTGCACGAAAGGACGGGCGCCTTGATCAGCTGCTTGAGCGGGATCGTCTTCGTCGTCGCAGGCGAAGTGATCACGAGCGTGGCGTCCAGGCTGCCGGGCTTCTGGAGTGGATCCGTGGTGGCGCGCTCGACGGTGAGCTCGGTCGAGGTGGAGCCCTGGATCATGGTCGCGCCGGTGACCGAGTATTGTCCGGGGTTCACCCCGACGAGCGAGAACGTCATCGCCTGATCGCTGGCCGTGTTGTTGGTGATCTTCAGCGGCTTCCTGAGCGCGGGCGCTCCGCAGCCGGCCTCGCCGAAATCCACCACGGTCGGATCGACGAGCAGCGCATCGTTGGACGCGTCGCCGCGAACCCCGACGGCAGCGAGCGGGGCCTCGCACAAGGTCCCCGTGAACGTCAGCCCGACCACGGACCTGAACATGCCGAGCGTCGCGGGGGTGAACTTCACGGAGACCGCTGTTTGCTCGCCGGGGCCGAGAGGAATCGATGCGGGGCTCTGGAGGCTGAACTCCGCCACGGTCGGGTTGACCGCCGCGTTGACGACTACGCCAGTGGTGCCCGTGTTGCTGAGCATGAACGTTCGCGTATCCGGAACACTGACGGTGCCCACCTCGCCGAAGTCGAGCGATGAGACCGACGTCCCGACGATCGCTCCAGCTGTGGTCATCTGCACCGCACGCTCGACGACGCCGGCATCCGTCGCGAGCAAGATCTTGCCATCCAGCGGCAGCCCAGGCACCGAGGGCATGCTGGCGGTCCCCACCAGATCGAGCTCGACGGTCCCGCCGGCCGGGAACTCTCCCGACGCGGGCACGACCCGCACCGCATCGAGCGTGGTGACCGCCGAGAACTGGATCGCCCGCTCCGCGAAGCTGCGCACCTC
>JAYVRN010000819.1:0-11324 GCA_043776275.1 Myxococcales bacterium
CGCGATCGCGAGGGTCTCGTGCGCCTCGGCGCTGATCGAGCCGAACGACATCGCGCCGGTGACGAACCGCTTCACGATCGAGCTCGCCGCCTCCACCTCGTCGAGCGGGACCGGTGTGCGCCCGGGATCGAGCTCGAACAGGCCGCGGAGCGTGACCAGCGCGGCATCCTCGTCGTCGCACAGCCGCTCGAACTCGGCGAACCGCGCCGCATCGTTGCCGTGGACCGCCGCCTGCAGCGTGCCGATCGTCGCCGGATTCCACTTGTGCGGCTCGCCGCGGCGCCGCCACTGATACTGGCCACCGACGGGCAGATCGTCCGCGATCGCCTGCGCCGCGGCTCCGTAGCCGCGATCGTGCCTCATCAGCGCCTCGCGGCCGAGCTCGGTGAGGCCGACGCCGCCGATCCGCGACGGCGTGCCCGTGAAGTGCCGCTCGACCATCGCGCCATCGAGGCCGACCGCCTCGAACAGCTGCGCGCCGCGATAGCTCTGCACGGTGGAGATGCCCATCTTGGACATCACCTTGAGCAGGCCCTCGTCGATCGCGTGGAGGAACCGCGTGATCGCGGCCTCGGGCGGCCCGGGGACCCGGCCCTGCGCGACCAGATCGCGGACCAGATCGAGCGCGAGGTACGGGTTGACCGCAGCGGCGCCGAAGCCGATCAGCAACGCCACGTCGTGCACCTCGCGGACATCCGCGGTCTCGACCACGAGGCCCGCCTGCATGCGCGTGCCCTCTCGGACCAGGTGCTGCTGCACGGCCGACAGCGCGAGGATCGCGGGGATCGCGACGTGCGCGGCATCGACGCCGCGGTCGCTGAGGATCAGGACGTTGTTGCCATCGTCGATCGCGAGCTCGGCGGCGCGGCGCAGCCGGGCGATCGCCGCGGCGAGGCCGTCGTCCCCGTCGGCGATCGGATACACCATCGACAGCGTGATCGGCTCGAACACGCCCTCGTGGATCGCGCGGATCTTCGCGAGGTCGGCATTGTCGATCGTCGGCCCGCGCAGGCGGAGCTGGTGGCACTGCTCCGGGGTCTCGTCGAACGTGTTGCCATCGGGACCCATCGTGGTCTCGAGGGACATCACGAGCGCCTCGCGGATCGGATCCACCGGTGGATTCGTGACCTGGGCGAACAGCTGGTGGAAGTACGCGCCGAGGTTCGGGGCCTGATCGCTCAGCACCGCGAGCGGCGTGTCGGTGCCCATCGAGCCCGTGGGCTCCTTGCCCGTGATCGCCATCGGCTCGATCACCAGGTCGCGATCCTCGTCGGTGTACCCGTGTGCACGCGCGAGCCGGTACAGCTCGTCGCCCGTGATCACCGCCGGCGCCGGGCCATCCTCGAGCTCGCTCATCTCGAACACGTTCTTGTCGAGCCACTTGCGATACGGGAACCGACCGGCGACATCGCGCTTGAGCTCGGCGTCGTCGACGATCCGGCCCTCCACGGTATCGACCACGAACATCATGCCGGGCTGCAAGCGGCCCTTGGCGCGGACGCGCTCCGGCGGCACGTCGATCACGCCGGTCTCGGACGCGAGGATCACGCGGTCATCGGTGGTGATCGTCCAGCGCGCCGGGCGCAGGCCGTTGCGATCGAGCGTGGCGCCGACCAGCTGACCGTCCGAGAACACGATCGCCGCAGGGCCATCCCACGGCTCCACCAGCGACGAGGCATAGCGATAGAACGCCTTGCGGTCTTCGTCGACCCCGCTCCCGGCCTCCCAGGCCTCGGGGATCATCATCATCATCGAGTGGGGCAGGGTCCGCCCACCGAGGGTCAGGAGCTCGACCATGTTGTCGAACTGCGCCGAATCGCTCTTGCCCGGGACGATGATCGGGAACAGCCGCTCGAGCCCTCCGTGGAACTTCGCGCTCTTCAGCTGGCTGCGTCGGGCCTGCATCCAGTTGCCGTTGCCGCGCAGCGTGTTGATCTCGCCGTTGTGGGCGATGTAGCGGAAGGGCTGCGCGAGGTCCCAGGTCGGGAACGTGTTGGTCGAGAACCGCGAGTGGACCACCGCGATCGCGCTGACCATTTCGGGCGCGCGCAGATCGGGGAAGAACAGCGGGAGCTGCCGCGGCAGCAGCAGGCCCTTGTAGACGATGGTCTCGGTCGACAGCGACGCGATGTGGAAGTACCTGTGTGGATCGGCGCCGCGCTCGCGGATCCGATTCTCGGCGAGCTTGCGGATCACGTAGAGCGTCCGCTCCCACGCGCTCGGCGGGACGCGCCGCATGCGCACGAAGATCTGGCGGAACACCGGCATCACGCCCGCCGCCACCGTGCCGACGTGGCCGGGGCCCGCGTCCACCGGGACGTCGCGCCAGCCGAGCACGCGCTGGCCCTCTTCCTTGATCACGTCCTCGAGCACCTGCTCGCACGCCACGCGCTGGAACGGATCGGGCGGCAAGAACACCTGACCCACCGCGAACCGACGCCCGCTCGCGAGCTCGTAGCCGAGGCGCGCGACCTCGGCGCGGAAGAACCGATCCGGGAGCTGGATCAGGATGCCCGCGCCATCACCGGTCTCGGGATCCGCGCCGCACGCCGCGCGATGCGACAGCCGCCGCAAGATCTCGAGCCCATCATCGATGATGCTGCGCGAGCGGTGGCCCTTGATGTCGGCGACAAACCCGACGCCACAGGCGTCTTTCTCGAAGCTCGGATCGTGCAGCGTGGTCACGGCGTTCTCCCGACGAAGACGGGACCGTAACGCATCGCGTCAGCCGGCGCCAGGGCTCCGATCGCCGGTTCAGCAGCCGTCGTAGACGTAGGCGCCGTTGCCGGGCGTCACCAGGTTCCGATCGCGGAGCACGATCGAGAGGCCAGGGAATCCCGTGCAGCCCTTCGTGAAGTCCGCGCGCACGTACTCGATCACGAGCACGTGATCGCCATACCCGTCTCGATAGGTCTGGCACTCGTTGAACGTGTTGCACTCCTCGGCGACCGCGAAGTCGGTGGCCAGCTCGGCCGCCCGCGTGACGATCTCCGCGGAGTTCTTCTGCGCGATCGCCATGCCCACCGCGTGCGCGCGCCCCGAGAACAGCGCCATCGCCGCGACCGCGTGATCCTCGGTCAGGCGGCCACCCGAGCGCGTATACGAATCGAGGTTGTCGATCTCCACGGCGTCGAACCCGGCGGTGTGGCAGCCGTCGATCCAGCCGCCGACGATCGCGGCGACGGCGGTGCGCTTCGCCGGCGTGCTGACGTCGATCAGCATCTCGTTCCAGTCCGTATCGATGATCGGGCTGCCGCCGCTATCGCGCAGGATCAGGTCCGCGTGCTGGGCCTGCCACTCGCTGGCCTCGCCGGGCTGGATCTGGAAGCCGTTGACGTAGCAGATGTTGTAGAGGCCACTCGCGGGGCTCTCGGTGCGATCGCGCGACACGATCTTCACCGTGCTCGCGGGCGGATAGGCGCCGCCGAGCTGGTAGTCGAGGCCACCGTTGACCGGAGGCAGCGCCAGGCCGGCCGTGCCATCACCGCTGGACGTGCCGTCCCCATGCGCATCTTTGAGCGCGCTCCCGCTCGAGCCGCAGGCGCCACATCCGATCACCACGACGATCCAGGCTCGCACCGGCCCAGCCTAGCACCGACCCCGGCGCCGCCGGCCACAAGTTGGCGACGAGAGACGTTCGTCACGGCCGGTGGGTCATGCGAGGCTCCGCGGGCACCGTGGCGGATTCACCAGCACCGAGCGACGCCAGACCCGCGGTGGCGGTTCCCCGCGACCGGGTCCTCAGCGCGATCCAGGTGCTGCGCGCGCTCGCCGCGTGGAGCATCGTCGGCCAGCACTACTGCCTGATCTTTCCGGTCGAGCACCCCTCGTGGTGGCGCCAGGGCTTCCTCATCCACGGCTCGGTCGGCGTCGACGTGTTCTTCATCATCAGCGGCTTCGTGATGGCGCTCGGCGCGATGGATCCCGCCACCACACCGCGCAGCTTCATCGCCAAGCGCCTCGGCCGCCTGGTGCCCGCGTACTGGCTGTACACGCTCGTGATCGCGGCGGTGATCACGTACGCGCCCCAGGTCCTCCCGAACCAGGGTTGCTCGCCGGAGTTCCTCGTCAAGTCGCTGTTGTTCGTGCCCGCCCAGAATCCGAGCGGGCTCGGGCTCTACCCGGTCAACACGGTCGGCTGGACGCTCAACCTCGAAGTGCTGTTCTACGTGCTCGTCGCGCTGTCGCTGTTCACCGCGTTGCCGCGTCGCTGGCTGTGGATCCTCGCGGGCCTCGCCGTGGTGCAGATGCTGCTCTCCCCGCTCGGCATCGTGACGGCGTTCTACAGCACGCCGTTGATCTACGAGTTCGCGATGGGGCTGGTGCTCGCACACCTGTGGAAGGCCGGCGTGCTGCGCGGTCCGGCGTGGCAGTTCGCCGGTCTCGCCGTGCTCGGCGTGGTGCTCCTCCTCCGCGCGCCGACCCTGGACAACACCCGTGTCATCGATTGCGGCGTTCCCGCGTTCCTCCTGGTCGCTGGCTGCATCGGGTGCGAGCGGTACTTCCAGCGGCTCCGCGTGCTCGAGCGGATGGGCGATCACTCGTACTCCGTGTACCTGATCCACCCGCTGATCCTGTTCGTCGGCTGGTACGCCTACCGCGAGACGCACATCAAGCACGTGTTCCCGTTCGTGTGCATCGGGTTGATCGCCGTCCTCGGCGCCGCGAGCTATCACTTCGTGGAGCGACCGGTCGGCCGCTGGCTGACCCGCCTGCTCTCGGCGCGCTCGCCCTGACGGCGCTGCGCTCCGCGGCATATCATCCGGCGCATGAAGCGCTGCCTGCTCCTCTCGTTCGTGATCGCGTGCGGCGGCAAGGCCGTGCCGATCACCGCCAGTCCTCCTCCCCCGACGGCGCCGGTGCTGGTCGCCAGCGGCGACTGGCAGCTCTCGCCGAGCGAGCCGTTCCGCGGCAAGCAGGACGATCTCGCGTTCGCCTCGCCCACGCGCGGCTTCTACGGCAACGGCGACGGCAAGATCTTCCGCACCGATGACGGCGGCGCCTCGTGGCAGAAGGTCTTCGAGCAGAAGGGCACGTTCGTCCGCGCTGTCGGCTTCCTCGATGCGCAGCGCGGGTTCGCGGGCAACCTCGGGCCTGATGCGTTCCCGGGCGTCACCGACACCCAGCTTCTGTATCGCACCGACGACGGCGGCGCGACGTGGAAGCCGGTGGTGCTCCCCGACGTCGAGGGCGCGCGCGGCGTGTGCGCGATCGACATCCTCGCGGTCGATGCGGTCAACATGGGGCACAGGCTGCACAAGGAGCTCGTCCACGTCGGTGGACGGGTCGGGGGCCCGGCATCGCTGTTCCGCTCCGATGACGGCGGTACGACCTGGAGCCGCCTCGCACTGCCGCCGCAGGTCGCGATGATCCTCGACGTCCACTTCCTCGATCCGTCCATCGGCTTCGTGTTCGCCGGCAGCGATCCCGATGTCACGAAGTCTCATGGCCTGATCGCGCGGACCACCGATGCGGGGCGCACGTGGAAGGTCGTCTACCAATCGCAGCGGCCGTTCGAGCTGATGTGGAAGGCCTCGTTTCCCTCGCGCAACGTCGGGTATGCCACGCTGCAGAACTATTCCTCCGAGGCCGCGCAGGATCCGGAGGCGCACGTGACGGGCGATCCCAAGCGCCACGTGGTCAAGACCGTCGATGGCGGCGCCACCTGGCAGGAGCTGGCGCTGGTCGACGATCCCAAGGTTCAGGAGCTCGGCGTCGGCTTTGTCGACGAGCTCCACGGCTGGGTCGGTGCGATGCCGAACGGCTTCGAGACGCTCGATGGTGGCGCGACCTGGAAGCCGGTCCTCTCGATGCCCAAGGCGACCAACAAGCTGCGAATCGTCCGCGATGGGGATCACGCCGAGGTCTGGGCGATCGGCCTCGACGTGCGCCACCTGTCGCTGGCGCCGGCGCGCTGACCTCTCAGATCCCGCGTGGGGGCGCGACGTCGCGGCCGATCCACAGCTCGGTCGACACCACGGCGGCAGCGCGGTCGTCGGCCAGGAGCGCGAGCTCCGGATCGGTGCGGTAGGCCTCCCACCCGGCGGCCGTGGCAAACGCGACGACGTGGAGCTCGCGATGATGCTCGCTCGGCTCCGCGAGCTCGATCACCCGCTCGATCGCGCCACCGTGGCGTCGCATGATCGCCTGTGCTGCGTGTTCGTAGGCGTGGAACGCGGCGAGCTGCGCACGGTGGACGGTGAGCAGGGCGACGATCGTCACGGCTTGGCCACCAGCTCGGTGACCAGGTCCGCGGCGGCGAGGTAGCTGACCCCATCGGTGTGCGGCTGTCGGCGCTCGAGGGCGAAGCCGGCGCTGCCCTTGGGGAGCACGAGGTCGTCGCGGAGCACCGCGAACCAGGTCGGCGCATCGGCGGGTGGGATCGCGGACAGCGTCCCATCGTCGCCGGCTGCCGAGGCCAGGCGCGACAGGCGGGTGACGGTGCTCTCGCCATCGCGACGGCGATACTGCGTGATCACTCCCGAGCGCTCGCGGATGTAGACCACGTTCGCACGCGCGATCGCGTGGATGCTGGCCACGTCCCACACCGTCGGCTGTGCGATCTCGCGCGCTCGAGGTCGCGCCGCCACCCCGGTCGCGGGCAGCCTGGGATCGAGGGGCACCAGCAGCTCGGCGAGGCCGCGATCGATCACCGCACGCGCGTAGTGGCGGCGTGCCTCGGCGCGCACCACGAGCTCGGCCCGCACCGCATCGACGATCGATGCGATCGTCTCGGGCCGCAACGGTGGGCGCTGATCGGGTGCGCCCCACGCCCGGAGCGTTGGGCCCCGCCGCTGGAACACGCGGCGCGGCCACGGCGTGGTGCGCCGCGCGACATGGCTCCCGAGCGTGAGGAGCGTCGCGGGTGCGGCGCGCGTCATCGCGTACTGGATCGTCCGCAGCACCGTGCCCACCGCATCGGGCTGGCGCGCCTGGGCCACGCGCAGCAGGTGATCGGCGCGGCGCAGCAGCTCGCCGGGCCGCGTGGCGAGGCGCTCGCACACGGCACGTGCATCACCCCCGCGCAGCCCATCCTCCACCACGCCGCTCCACGAGGTCACGCGGATGGCATCGTCCTCGATCCGCAGCGAGGCGGTCTGGTTGACCTGGGCATGGAGCGTGGGCCCGAACGTGGCGCCCGCGACCGCGGTTCCGCGCACCACCGCGAAGGCGAGCGCGGCGTTCGGGAGCCGCTTCGCGTGCTCGTAGGGGTGGAGACGTTCGCCGACGCGCTTCCACAGGCCCGGGTGGCGGCGGATGTCCTCGACGAGCGGCTCGGGGGCGAGCGCATCGAGCGCCTCGAGCACGATCCGTCGTAACGGGCGAGCGATCGCGCCGAGCCGCATCGGCCGGGTCAGGGCCGGGTCCCCACCCATGAGGACCACGGCGACGCGCAACACATCGGTCGCGGTCCGCAGGTGATCGGCCGTGGCGCGCCGGATCGCGTGCCGATCGGGCGAGATCATCCACAACCGGGCGATCGCGATCGCCATCGTCTCGCGCACCACGATCTTCCTCGGCAACCAGATCGCCGCCTTGGGCCCGAGCGTGTCGATCACCGCCTCGATCTCGGCGCGATCTTCGGAGGACATCTGGGTCGTGCGCGCGATCAGCGCCTCGAACCGCGCCCGCGCCGTGCCGAGCAGATCGAACGCGAGGTGCAGGAGCCGGAGCTGACCGTCGTGCTGGGTGACCCGCTCCTCGGGCGGACAGTGGAGCCCCGTCATGAACGGCTCGCCGATCGCGATCCGCCGGTGACAGATCGGGCAGCCCGCGAAGCTACCACCCTCCCAGCACGTGGTGCACACCAGGTGGCCGCACGGATCGAGCGCACGGACCGCCTTGTGCTCCCCGCACCACGGGCACGGCTGATCCGCGCGGGTCGACAGCCAGGTCACCACGCGGCGCAGGAACAACGTCGGAGGATCGCCAGGCGTGGCCTTGGGGAAGCCGCGAAACAGCGGCACCTGCGGGCGCTGGGCACCGAGCGTGGCGCCCAGCGTGGCGACGATCCACGTCCGCAGCTCCTGGATCGCCTGGTTCGGCATCCGCCGGATCGTGATCGCGAGATCGAGGCTCATCACGAAGCCGAGCTGCGCGAGCTCGTCCTCGAACTTCTCGACATCTCCATCCCGGCTCGGCCGCGTCGCGGCTCCCGCAGCGACGTCCGGATCGAGGACGACGATCTGCGTGCGCGCGAGGAGCAGCGTGCGAATCGCGTCCATCGGATGGGGTCAGCGCGGAAGAGGTGGGCGGAGAGTGGATGCGCTACCGGTGAAGGAGAAAGCGCACCCGGAGCCGCCCAGCTCCAGGGTAGCACGCTCCCTATTCGAGGATCAGCGCCGCATCAGACGCCACGGTGTACTCGTGGCCGGCGGCGGAGTCGCGCACCTGCGCGTAGATCCAGCCGTCCGAGCGGAAGTGCGGGAACAGTGCGTACTGGCCCGGCGCCATGTTGGTGATCCGGATCGGCACGCCCGTGCGCAGGTCCATCAGGTAGACGTTCGCCGCACCCTGCGTCAGGTAGGCCTGGAACGCGGGATCCGAGGAGCTGGTGAAGCCCATCTCCACGGCATCGGCCGCGGTGACGTAGTGGTGATACGCGATCCAGCGTTCGTCGTACGAGAACCCCGGCTTGCCGCCGGAGATGCAGTAGCGCGCGATCTCCGGCGTCGAGATCTCGTAGGTCGCGCCGATCAGCTGCGCGTTGACCTTCCGCAGCACGTAGCCGATCTGCCGATCGTTGGGGCCCGAGACGCGGCCGATCGTGAGCTTCGCGGACGGGGACAGCACGGTGTCGCCCTCGAACGGCGTGTCGACGTTGACCGTGGTCCGCGGCGCGTACTGCGAGCCGTTCCAGATCATCGGCGTGAACGACGAGTACCCGTTCGAGCCGAAGTTGGTGTCTGGATCGCCGTGGGTGGCCGCCTTGCCGCCGTCATCGGACACGAACTCGCTGTCGATCGCGAAGTAGTCCCCGCCGGCGCCGAGCTGCTGCCCGACGTGCTGATACAGACCGATCTGGCTGATCTTGCGGCACGCGGGTTCGTTCATCGTGATGCTCGCCGGGTTCGACGTCAGCACGCTCATCCCACAGGTGTTCTTCGGTCCGCCCTGGAACACGAAGCCGGAGCCATCGGGGAAGAACGCCGGATCGTAGGCGGTGTTGATCCCCACCAGCACGTCGCGCTGCAGATCGATGACGTACGAGCCGGCGACGTTCGCCACGCCGTGTGCGACGAACCGGCCATCCGGCGAGCTGCGCGTCCAGTACGAGCTGACGTAGGTCACGTCCTTCAGCACGCGGGCGTGACCGCGACCGGCCACATCCCAGGTGGCGCCGAACGCCGTCGACGATGCGAGCGGGATCGCCTGGAGGCAGTTCTTCGGATCGGTCTCGGCGCCGCACCCGAACATCGCCATCTGGTTCATCGCGTTGACCTTGCGCCAGCTGGTGGTCGCCTGCGCCGCGACGTGCGCGGGCACCTCGCTCGAGATCCCCGGATCGCACGAGCTCGGCGGCGGATCGGTGACGAGCGTCTGCTCGAGCCACGGCAGGCCACGCACGTACCACTCCGCCACGATGTCGAACTGCGGCTGGGTCAGCGGTACGACGCCGTTCTTCGGCATGCCGGCCTCGGCCTGGAACTGCGCGAGCTTCGTGGGCGCTTGAGCACCGTAGGCCATCGAGAACGCGTAGGCGAACCACGGGAGGCGCGCCGCGGTGGCGTAGATGCCGACCTTCGTGGTCGCGAAGTCGGAGTCAGGCAAGGTCGGCATCGCGCGCAAGCAATCGATCATGTGGACCGCGGACGCTTGCGTCGACACCGACAGATCGGTCAAGCACGAGGTCATCGTGGTGTCCGAGAGCGCCCGCCAGTAACGCAGCTTCTGCTTGGTCGTCCCGTGGCAACCGCTGCACGAGGCCGGGTTCGTCCCGCTGACCTGCGCGCCGAGGATCTGGAGTGCTTGCAGCGCGAGCTGATCGTCGGGCAACGCCACCGGGTTGCGGAACACCGGCGCCACCGGCGCATCGATCGGCGCGTCCTGGGGACCCGCATCTTCGGGCGTGGACGAGCCACCGCCGCAACCGAGCACGAGGGCCCCGAAGGTCCCGAAGGCAACGAGCAGCGCGGCGGATCTCATCGGGTCGCATCAGAGCCTAACCGGGTTTCCCCGTCGCCCGTTGAGTGATGCGATGCACTAACCACAGGTGAGCGCGACCCGCCTCACTGCCGCACCCGGTGTAAGTCCCCGCGATGTCGAGCGTTGGTGTAGATTCGCGGCACTTGAAGGAATTCGGGGAGATGGCCGTCCAACCCCCAAAGGAGAGCCTCACATGACTCGTACGTCACTCATCGTCGCTTTCGGTCTCGCCCTGTCGGCAGGGATCGCCGCGCCAGGTTGCGCGGTTCGTGGTTCTGGATACGTCGGTGTGTCCTCGACTCCGGTCGTCTACCAGGAGCCGCCGCAGCCGCAGATGGAGCAGGTCTCGACGAGGCCCGGCCACCTCTGGGTCCGCGGCCGCTGGGACTGGCAGAACGGCCAGTGGCAGTGGATGGGCGGGCACTGGGAGCGCGAGCGCGCCGGCTATGCCTGGAGCGAGGGTCGCTGGGAGCGCCGCGGAAACTCGTGGCACTGGATCGATGGCAACTGGGGTGCCTCGGGCACCGTGATGGTGAACGACGGCGCCAACGGCTGGCAGCCGAACACGCAGGGCCCGGCCAACGGCGGCGCGCCTCCGGCGAATCCCCCCAACAACGGCGGCGGCGGCAACGGCTGGCAGCCGAACACGCACGGTCCCGCGAATGGCGGCGCGCCTCCGGCCGTCGGTGGCGGGATGTATCCCACGGTGGCTCCGCCGCCGATGCGCGTCGAGAGCTACGGCGCGGCGCGCTCGGGCTTCACCTGGGTGTCCGGACGCTGGGCCTGGAGCAGCGGCAACTGGGCGTGGGAGGACGGTCACTGGGAGCGCGAGCGCGCGAACCAGATGTGGGTCGCCGGCCGCTGGGAGCTGCAGGGCAACTACTACGTCTGGGTCGATGGTCGCTGGGATCGCCAGGCCGCGCCGCAGGGCCCGGTCGTTCGCGACCACCGCTAGGACCTCGACGCCCTCAGAGCGCGTCGAGAGCGCTGCGGACGATCGCCCCGCCGTCGACGTAGTAGACGAAGCCGGAGGCGATCGCCCCCGCGGTCGTCGGCAACGGGCCGACGATCGATGCTGCTCCGCCCGAACGCTTGGCGGTGAGCAGCGCATCGCCTTCCTGCCAGTAGAACGATGCTTCATCGGCGAAGAACACCGTGACCGCGCCGATCGCGGGGAG
>JAYVRN010000820.1:0-11323 GCA_043776275.1 Myxococcales bacterium
GTCGATCCGAATACCGGCGCGGTGTACTCCACGCCGGATCTGTTCGTCCTGTACGGCGATACCCGCACGCAGGTCACGCTCTTCATCGACGACGCGGTCACGCGCAAGACCATCACGGTCACGCGCACGATCGAGGCGGCAGCGGCACCCGAGCCGGCTGAGCCCACGGCGATGAAGGAGGAGAAGTAGTCATGCCGGGCTCATTCGTCCTCCCGCTGCTGATCGGTCTGCCGGTCCTCGGCGCGATCTTCGTGATGTGCACGCCGAAGACCGAGACCACGCTCCACCGGGGCATCGGCCTCACGGTCAGCGCGATCACGTTCCTCGTCTCGCTGCTCTGCCTGCGGTTCTTCAACCCGAAGGCGGACGGCTTCCAGCTCGTGTTCGATGTCGAGTGGATCCCCGGCCTCGGCGCGCACTTCAAGACCGGCATCGATGGCATCAGCATCTTCCTGGTCCTCCTCACCACGTTCCTGGTGCCGCTCACGCTGCTCGGGACCGCGAAGTCGATCGAGAAGCACGTCCGCGAGTTCATCGCCTGCATCCTGATCCTCGAGGCGGGCATGCTCGGCGCGTTCGTCGCGCTCGACGTGTTCCTGTTCTACGTGTTCTGGGAGGTGATGCTGATCCCGATGTACCTGCTGATCGGGATCTGGGGTGGCCAGCGCCGCCTCTACGCATCGATCAAGTTCGTGATCTACACGATGGTCGGCTCGCTCCTGATGCTGGTCGCGATCTTCTACGTCTACGTCCAGTACGCGAACGTCACCGGCGTCTACACCACGGATCTCGAGAAGCTGATGGAGGTCTCGCTGCCGTATGGCGCCCAGACCTGGTGCTTCGCGGCGTTCGCGATCGCGTTCGCGATCAAGGTGCCATTGTTCCCGCTGCACACCTGGTTGCCCGATGCACACGTCGAGGCTCCCACCGCGGGCTCGGTGATCCTCGCCGGCGTCCTGCTCAAGTTCGGGATCTACGGCTTCCTGCGCTATGCGATGCCGCTGTTCCCGCACGGCGCCGCCGTGTGGGCACCGACGATCGCGGTGCTCGCGGTGATCGGCATCATCTATGGAGCGTTCGTCGCGTTCGCGCAGGACGACATCAAGAAGCTGGTCGCGTACTCCTCGGTCAGTCACCTCGGGTTCTGCGCCCTCGGCATCTTCGCGCTGACCGCGTACGGGATCTCTGGGTCGATCTACGCGATGCTGTCGCACGGCCTGACCACGAGCGGCCTGTTCCTCGGGATCGGCGTCCTCTACGAGCGTCGCCACACCCGCCGGCTCGCCGAGTACGGTGGCGTGTGGAAGGTGATGCCCGTGTTCGCGGGGCTCTACCTGATCATCGTCATGGGCTCCGCGGGCCTCCCGGCGCTGTCGGGCTTCGTCGGCGAGTTCCTGACGATCTTCGGCACGTTCAACGCCGGTGACTCGTTCCCGACGGCGGCTCCGCACTTCCTGCCGGCGCCGCGCCTGCTCGGAGGGCTCGCCGCCACGGGCGTGATCTTCGGCGCGATCTACCTGCTGTACATGTTCCAGAAGGTGTTCTTCGGGAAAGTCGACAAGGAGAAGAACGGCAACCTCAAGGATCTGTCCGGGCGCGAGCTCGCGGTGTTCATCCCGCTCGTGATCGGCATCTTCCTGATGGGCCTGTTCCCGCGGCCGATGCTCCAGGTGATGGAGCCGAGCGTGCAGAAGTTCATGCGCGATTTCGGGCGCCGCGTCGGGGAGCCCGATGGCCCGGCGCACGTCTATGGTTCGCTGCCAGCCGCGCCGCCCGCTGCTGGTGGTGCGAAGGCTGCCACGGGTAAGCCCATGGCCCCGGCGGGAGGTCACTGATGAGCTTCAACCCCGCAGATCTCGGGTACCTCGTTCCGTACCTCATCCTCGCCGTCACCGGCATGCTGCTGGTGCTCGCCGAGGCGTTCTACAAGGGCAAGGACCGCTCGGCTCTGGTCACCCTCACCGTCGCCGGTGCGGTCGCCGCGGGCGTCGCCTCGGTGGTGCTCTATCGCCAGATCGGCGATCAGCGCGTCGCCGTGCTCGGCGAGATGCTGCTCGCCGACAAGACCTCGTACGTGCTGTCGGCGCTGTTCTGCGTGCTGACCGCGTTCGCCGCCCTGATGTCGCCCGCTCACCAGAAGGAGCACGACTGGCAGATGGGCGAGTACTACGGGGTGATGCTGCTGTCGGCGTCGGGCATGGTGATGCTCGCGCACGCGGCGAACCTCGTGACGATCTTCCTCGGCATCGAGACGATGTCGATCGGCGTCTACGTGATGTGCGCGATGCGCCGCCGATCGCGCCGCGGCAACGAAGCCGCGATGAAGTACTTCCTGATCGGCGCGTTCGCCACGGGCTTCCTCGTGTACGGCATGGCGCTACTCTATGGCGCGGCCGGCACGTCGAGCCTGGTCGGCATGCAGACCGCGCTCGCGCAGACCACCAACCCCGGCCTCGTGATCGCCGGCTCGTTCCTCCTCGTCGTCGCGTTCGGCTTCAAGATCGCGGCGGTGCCGTTCCACATGTGGGCGCCGGATGCCTACGAGGGCGCACCCACGCCGGTCACCGCGTTCATGGCGGCGGCGGTCAAGGCGGCCGCGGTCGCGGCGATGATCCGCGTGTTCGGGATCGCGCTCGGTGGCGAGATCATGCCGTTCGGCTCGCTCGGCTGGGCGAGCCCGATGGTGGTGATCGCCGCGGTCACGATCACGATCGGCAACATCTCCGCGGTCCGTCAGAACAACATCAAGCGGATGCTCGCGTACTCGTCGATCTCCCACGGCGGCGTGCTGATGGTCGGCGTGTGCGCGCTCGGCCTCGGCTCGATGGCAGCCAATGGCGCCATCGTCTACTACCTGATCGCGTACAGCTTCACGACGATGGGCGCGTTCGCCATCGTCTCGTTCGTGGGCAGCAAGGGCCGCGAGCGCCTGCTGGTGGATGACTGGGCCGGCCTCGGTAGCCAGCACCCCGCGATCGCCCTGGCGATGACCGTCCTGCTGCTGTCGTTCGGTGGCGTGCCGCCCACGGGTGGCTTCTTCGCCAAGTTCTACATCTTCAAGTCGGCGATGGAGGTCTACGACGGTCAGCTGATCTGGCTGGTCCTCGTCGGCGTCGTCAACTCGGCGATCAGCATCTACTACTACCTGCGGATCGTCACCGCGATGTACTTCAAGGACGCCAACCAGCCATTCGCCCCCACCCGGTCGGGTGGCCTGTTGTTCGTCATCGCGTTCTGTCCGCTGCTGATCCTCGAGCTCGGCCTGATGCCGGGCTGGTGGCTCAAGCTCGTCGGCTGATGCGAGGCGAGAAGTGACCGCGCTGCGCGAGCTCGCGAAGGCGGCAGGGCTCGACGTCGAGTACGAGAACTGGCGCGGTACTCGCATCGGCGCCAGCGACGAGGCCGTGTTCGCGATGCTGCGCGCGCTCGCGCCTGATCTCGGGATCGAGCTGGAGCGGCCCGAGGATGCGGCCGCCGCGATCGTCGTGCTCGAGCGAGAGCGCTGGAAGCAGATCGTTCCGCCCGTGGTGATCGGCTGGAGCGGGACGCTCGTGGTCCCGTTCTCCGCGCGCGCCGACGAGGACGGCGCGTGGGAGATCGAGGTCACCACCGAGAGCGGGCGCACGGTCCGCGCGCACGGCAGGCTGTTCGATCTCCCGGCGGACTCCCACGCCTGGCCGGGCGACGTCGTGCACTGCATTCGCCGCGTCACGATCTCGCTCGACGGTGAGACCGGCTATCACAGCCTGCGCTGGAAGGCCGTGGGAGGGCAGGGCGAGGCCTTCGCGATCTCCGCGCACGAGCGCGCGTGGGGCGGGCCGGGCAGCGGTGGGCGGCGCTGGGGTGTGTTCGCGCCGGTCTACGGGCTGGCCTCGGCGGCGTCGGGTCAGGCCGGGGACCTGGGCACGCTGCGCCACCTGTTCGAGGCGGTGGAGCGGCGCGGTGGCCGTTACGTCGCCACGCTGCCGATCCTCGCGCAGTTCCTCGACGAGCCGTGCGTGTTCAGCCCCTACTCGCCGGCGAGCCGACTGTACTGGAACGAGATGTTCCTCGAGCTCGCGCCGCTCGCCGCGCAGGTCGGGCTGCCCGCACCGAGTGCGCCGCCGATCGTCCCCGGCGTGCTCATCGATCACAAGGCGCAGTATCACTGGCGTCGCGCCGCGCTCGATCCGATCGCCCAGCGCCTCGCGGCCATGCCCGCGGTGGCCTCCGATCTCGAGCCCTGGGCGCACGCGACCGGCGCGTACGACTACGCGGCCTTCCGCGCGATCGGTGAGGTGCAGCGCACCGGCTGGTCCCAGTGGGACGCGCCGTGGCGTGATGCCGCGCCACTGATCGAGACGCGCGCGCAGGCGCTCGCCCTCGGCGCCGATGCCACGCGACTCAACACGCACGTGGTCGCGCAGTGGGCGATGCAGCGGCAGCTCGAGGCGCTCGGCGGCAAGAGCGTTGGCCTCTATCTCGATCTCCCCGTCGGCGTGAACTGCGATGCGTACGAGGTGTGGCGTCATCGCCACCTGTTCCTGACCGAGCTCGCGGCGGGTGCACCGCCGGATGCGCTGTTCCTCGGTGGCCAGGACTGGGGGCTTCCACCCCTGTCGCCGATCGCCTTGCGCCGAGATCGCTATCGCTACTTCATCCGCTGCGTGCAGCACCACATGAAGGTCGCCGGCATGCTGCGGATCGATCACGTCATGGGGCTCTATCGGCTGTACTGCGTGCCACACGGCCGCCCCGCCACCGATGGCGTCTATCTCCGCTACCCCGCCGACGAGCTGATGGCGATCCTCACGCTCGAATCGCAGCGCGCCCGGTGCGCCGTGGTCGGCGAGGATCTCGGGACCGTGCCGCCGCAGATTCGCCCGGCGATGGCGCGCCACGGGATGTTCCGCCTCCACGTGGGGCAGTGGTCTCTCCCGGCCAAGGTCGGTGAACGTCCCGCGCCCTCGCCTGCGGAGGCGGTCGCGAGCCTCAACACGCACGACACCGCGACGTTCGCCGGCTGGTGGCGCGGCGCGGACATCGGCGATCGCCGCGACCTTGGTCTGATCACCGACGCACAGGAGGCCGCGGAGCGCGTCGAGCGCGAGACCGCGCGTGCGGCCCTGACGTCGTTCGCCCGTGGGGCCGATCTCGGGGCCGATCTCGGGGCCGGCCTATCAGACGCCGAGCGGGCGATGGTCGCCGCCACGAACGATCTCGCGCACGGTCCGGCGGAGGTCGTGCTGGTCGCGCTCGACGATCTCGCGCTCGATCCCGCTCCGCATAACGTCCCGGGGACCACCACGCAGCGCCCGAACTGGCAGCGACGCGTGGAGGGCTGGGCCGACGCGCTCGATCCGGATCGCGCGCCCTTGGCGGCGGCCGCGACGATCGCCACGGTCTCCACGACGCGTCGGGGCTGACCCTGGGCGGCAGAACAGCGCGTGACGAGCTCTCGGCCCCTCGGAGCCGGGTCAAGGCGTACAGGTGCCGCTGAGGTCGGCGTTCGTGGTGCCGCCAGGGGTGGCGGACAGATTCAGGTGAGCGGAGCGTGGCCCCACGGCGCCGGGCTCGAAGGTGACGAATAGGGTGCAGCCGGCCCCCGGGGCGAGCGGAGCACTGCAGTTGTTCGCCATCACGAGGAAGTCGCCGATGTTGGTGCCGGACTTCGCCGTCGTGATCGCGCCCGTCGTCGCCGCGCCGAGGTTGGTCACGGTGAACTGAAACCCGAGGCTGCTGCTATCGATCTGCACGTCGCCGAAGTCATGCACGGCGGGAGAGATCGCGAGGCCGGTCCCGGCGAGGCCCGTCCCGACGAGGCTGCTGTTCGCCGTTCCGCCGGGGACGCCGGTGACCTGCAAGGTCGCGGCGCGGGTGCCGGTGGCCGTCGGCGTGAACGCGAGGCTGATCGTGCACGAGCCGCTCGCCGGGACGAGCGTCCCGTTGCAGGTGGTGACGCCGATCGCGAAGTCCCCGGCGTTGGCACTGATCAGTGCCAGCCCGAGGGGCCCCGAGGCGACGGCCGAAGGGTTCGTGACGGTGAACGTCGTGGCGGTGGTGGTATTGAGGTTCGTCGGGCCGTAGTCGTGCACTGACGGTGAGCTGAGGAGCTGCCCCCCGCCGATCGCGCTTCTCCCCGTGAGCTGGGCCGCGACCGATGCGGCGCCATCGGTGAGCTCGAGCGAGGTGCTCAGCGTCCCCGTGCTCGATGGGGAGAACCGGGCCATCGCGGAGCACGTCGCCCCCGGCGCGAGCACGCCAGCGCAGGTGACCGCGGCGAGCTCGAACGAGGTGGCATCCGCACCGTCGAGGGACAGCGTCACGGGCGCCGACGCAGCATCACCGGCGTTGGTGAATGCGAGCGAGATGATGACGCTCGAGGTGCCGGCCGCGACGGTCCCGAAATCGAGTGTCGTCGGCGACACGGTGAACCGCGGAGCGCCGGTGCCGGCCTCGCCTCCCGGTCCTGCCTCGTCGGGCGCCTGCGCGGAAGGTTGTCCGCATGCGGCGCCCCCGACCGCCAGCACCACGAGGAAGCATCTCACTGGACCACGGTAGCACCGGAAACGTCGTCGGAAGGGGTGTGATCGCGGAGCCGGACGAACCGGGAGCGTCCTCGGCCGCTGAGCCTTCTCGCCGTTCCGGCCGCGCAAAGAAGCGGCGCCTGGGCCCCGAACTGGGTATACCGAGGTGTGCGTAGCCCCGTGACCGTCGCCGCCGTGCTCGTCGCCGTGTTCGCCCTGACCGGGACCCAGGTCACGGCCGAGGATCGCCTACCGCTCGTCGTCGAGCTCGGGAAGTCCGTGTCGACCAAGGTCGGGTTTGCGATGGGGCACCTGTGCGATGACGAGACGATCGTCCGCGCGGAGATGAAGAACGGCACCCTCGACGACAACCTGTTCGTCGTCACCGGTCTCAAGCTCGGGACCACGCTGTGCCGGGCGGGGACGGTGCAGGAGCGCCCCACGCTGCTGTACGAGATCACGGTCGTCGCACCGAAGCGCGCGCGCTAGCCGCCGACGCCGACCAGCGCACCCTGCACGACGCCACCGGGGTTGCCGGTGATCGTCACGGTGGGGCACCCATGCCGGTGAGCGCGACGGCGACGGCACCGCCCGGCGTCGCGGCGACGTCGAGCCGGGCGCCTTTGATCCCCGACGACGTGGGTGAGAACGTGAGGCTCACGGTGCATGCCTCGCCCGCGGCGAGCGCCACGCTCGCGCAGGTTGTACTGGCGACGTGGAACATCGCCGCATCAGTGCCGGCGAGGCCGACGGTGACGGGGCCGGTGGTCTCCCCGCCCGTGTTCGTGATGGTCACCATCGAGCCCTGGCTCGTCCCGGAGACCGCGATCGTGCCGAAGTCGACGACCGCTGAGGGGCTCTGCAGCTTCGGCGGCGCGGCCGCGGCGAACACCTGGCTGAAGTGCGTATTCGCGGCGGTGATCGTCGCGCTCTCGACGGTGCCGCCCACGTCGTCGAAGCCCGTCGCGTCGCGCGTGGACCACAACACGGTGGGGCGGTCGACCTGACCGACCAGCGCGATCCGGACTGTGACCGGGACTGCGAACGTCAGGCCGTCGGGGCCGAGCTGATAGACCGGGGATGCCGCGGCGTAGCCCTCGGGTGCGGTCATCGTGGTGGACGTGAGCGAGATCGGGACGCGTGCGGGCAGCGCCCCCGCGGGGATCACGAGATCGAGCCCTGGCAGCGACACCATCCCGCCGCCGGCGCCGATCGTCTCGGTCACCGTCTTGCCGGTCCCGACCAACCCTCCCGGGGCGTCATCGCCGCACGCGGTGACGAGCACCAGCGCCGCGACCCCCCCGAAGACCAACGCCGATCTGGACATCTCCAGACCCTACCAAACCTGAGCCGACCTCGCAGTCCTCGCAGACCTCACAGGTCTCGCAAGCCTCAGGCGTGCTTCGGACCCTTCTCGGACCGCTTGCGCTCGTTGTGGTCGAGGATCATCTTGCGCAGCCGGATCGACGCGGGCGTGACTTCCACCAGCTCGTCGTCGTTGATGAATTCGAGCGCGAACTCGAGCGTCAGCTGACGCGGCGGCGCGAGGATCAGCTTCTCGTCCGCGGCCGTGGTGCGGATGTTGTTCAGCGCCTTGACCTTGTTCGGGTTGACGACCAGGTCGTTGTCCCGCTGGTGGATGCCGACGATCATGCCGCTGTAGTTCGAGATGCTCGCACCGATGAACATCTGTCCGCGCTCCTGCAGCGAGAACAGGCCGTACGCGTTCGAGACGCCGGTGTCCGACGAGATCAACACGCCGTTCTGGCGGGTGCGGATGTCGGGGCCCTGCGGGCCGTAGTCGGCGAACTGCGTGTACAGCACGCCGGTTCCGCGCGTGTCGGTCATGAACTGGCTGCGATAGCCGATCAGGCCGCGGGCGGGGATCTTGTACTCGAGGCGCGTGCGGCCAACGGCGGACGGACGCATCTCGGTCATCTGCCCGAGACGGCGGTTGAGCTCGGCGACGACCGGCCCGACGTAGTTCTCGTCGAGATCGATCACGGCGTGCTCGTACGGCTCGAGCGTCTTGCCGGTCTCGGGATCGGTGGTGAGGATCACCTGCGGCTGCGAGACACAGACCTCGTAGCCTTCGCGGCGCATCGTCTCGATCAGCACGGTGAGGTGCAGCTCGCCACGGCCAGAGACGCGGAACACGCCGGCGTCGGCGGTGTCCTCGACGCGCAGCGCGACGTTGCTCTTCAGCTCGCGCTGGAGCCGCTCGGCGAGGTTGCGAGAGGTGACGTACTTGCCTTCCTTGCCCGCGAACGGACCGTCGTTGACGCGGAAGTTCATCGTGATCGTCGGCGCGTCGATCTTGAGCAGCGGGAGGATCGTCGGGTTCTGGATCGAGGTGATCGTCTCGCCGACGTTGAGGTTCGCCATCCCGGTGAACGCGACGATGTCGCCCGCGAGCGCCTCGGCGAGCTCGAACCGCTTGAGGCCCTGGAAGCCGAGCACCTTCTGGACGCGGAACTCTTCCTTGCTGCCATCGCGGTGCGCGAGGAGCACGCGATCTCCGACCTTGCTGCGGCCGGCGCGCATGCGGCCGATCGCCATGTATCCGAGGTAGTCGTCGTAATCGAGGGTGGCCACCTGCATGAGCAGGGGCGCGTCGATATCACCGCCGGCCGGCGGGACCTTCTCGATGATGAGATCGAGGATCGGGCCGAGGTCCTTCCGCTCGTCGCCGAGCTCGCGGATCGCGAAGCCCTGGCGACCGCTGGCGTAGATCACGGGGAAGTCGAGCTGCTTGTCGTTCGCGCCGAGCGAATCGAACAGCGCGAACACCTGGTCCATCACCTCGTGCGGATCAACGCCCGGGCGATCGATCTTGTTGACGACGACGATCGGGTTCAACCCCATCTCGAACGCCTTCTGCGTCACGAACCGGGTCTGCGGCATCGCGCCTTCGTAGGCATCGACGAGCAGCAGCACGGAATCGACCATGCCGAGCACGCGCTCGACCTCGCCGCCGAAGTCGGCGTGTCCCGGCGTGTCGACGATGTTGATGCGCACGCCCTTCCAGGTGACGGCGGTGCACTTGGAGAGGATGGTGATGCCGCGCTCTCGTTCGAGATCGTTCGAGTCCATCGCGCGTTCTGCGACGACCTCGCCGGTGCGGAACGTGCCGGCCTGCTTGAGGAGCCCATCGACCAAGGTGGTCTTGCCGTGGTCGACGTGGGCGATGATGGCGACGTTACGAATGCTGGGCGCAGGGGCGGACATCTAGAGCGCCTTCGGTGAAGGGGACAGCCGGTGACACGCGGCGAGCCCGCGGACCTCGGGAGGAGCCTCGGGCGCGGCAAGCAGCGCGGCGAGCAGCAGATCGTCGGTCCCGGTGATCATCCGGTCGCCGATCGCGATGCCGCCCGTGGGCAGCTTGTGAACCGAGCCGATCACGGCGTTGGCGCCGGAGATCAGGTCAGCTTTGTCTCCGACGATCGTCGTGCGAAACATCGCGACGCCTTCGGGGGTGTAGAGCCCGGTCTCGCCGGGCTGATCGATCGGGTAGATCCGAGCGATCATCTCGTCGTTCCGCTTGAGCGTCGTGCCGTTGGTGGCTTCGGTGCCGCTCCATCGCACGTCGCCGAGCTGCGCGACCAGCGGCTGCGTGCCGACCAGGAGCTCGATGCCATCGATCGTGGCGCGGCACGGATGACCGGGGACCACGCGCGCGAGCACCTTGCCCCTGGCATCGCGGAGCTCGATCCCGGGCGCGGTCTCGGGCGGCGCGGAGCCTGCCGCCGACTGACTCTGACAGCCGGCCGCGGCCGCAACGAGTGCGGCGACGAGAGCGAGCATCAGGGGATGGGGGGACACGGCGGCGGTTCATAACAGGATGCGGGAGCGCCGGCAATGCCCTGTGATCTTCGCGATCGCCGTGGGCCTGTGCTACGTGCGAGGGGATGGCGCCGGTGCGGCTGGCAATCGTCCTGTGCGTTGCCGCGGCGTGCGGCAAGAGCGGAGAATCTGCGCACCAACCGCCTCTGAAGGACGATGCAGCCGTCGCCAAGGCCGCCCCCGCCCGGATCGACCTGCCGGCGCAACCCCTGGGACTCCCGAGCCTGGAGGACTACCAGTGGCGCAAGCGTACGGGCCAAACGGCGTTCAAGACCGCCCGCAAGGCCGAGAGCCGTGGGGACTGGGGCGCTGTCGAGGCCGCATGTGCCGATGCGCTGCGGGCGGATCCCGGGCACCTCGACGCCGCATGGTTGCTCGCCGCGGCGCTCGGCGAGCAAGGCAAGGTCACCGAGGTCCTGGCGCCGCTCTCCCTCGCGGTCGCGGGCGATTTCGGGAAGTGGGGCGCCGCGGCTCTCGAGCTCCCGCAGCTGCGCGCGTTCCTCGCGACGCCGGTCGGCCTGGGCTGGGTGCGGCGCGCGGAGGAGGATCGCGTCCGCTATCTCGAGGTGCTCGCACGCGCGACGATCGTCTTTGGCGACGGCGAGCTCTATGCCTTCGATCCGAAGCTCGCGCGCTGGCACCGCCTGACCCGCACGGGTGGTACGGTGGTCGCGGCACTCGCGGCTCCCGCGGGTGAGCGCATCCTCGCGTACGTCACGCGGCAGGGCCCCAAGGGCAAGCGCGAGCTGGCGATCGGCACGATCGATCTCGGCAAGGGCCGCACCGCGCGGACCTTGCCGCTCGGCATGCTGGGACCGATCACCGTCGCGTTCAATGCGAAGGCGCCGACGGGGTTCGTCGTCGGGTCCGGTGCACCACGTCCGACCTGGCGCCTCGTCGGGAATGCCAAGCTCGAGGCGCTGCCGCCGAAGATCGCGCGCCCGCCGGGACGCCGGCTCGAAGTGCAGGGACGG
>JAYVRN010000821.1:0-3286 GCA_043776275.1 Myxococcales bacterium
GCGTTCCCGGCCGATCGCACCGTGCTCGGCGCGTACGTCAATCCGCAGTACCGCCCGAACAAGAAGCTGATCTTCGACGCGGGCGCTCGTCTCCAGGTCGCCCCCGATGCGCTCGGCAAGATCTCGTACCCGCTGAAGACCACGCTCGCCGGCACGGTGGTGTGGAACTTCATCCCGAACTGGCACGCCAAGGTCAACTACGCCCAGGGCTTCCGCCCGCCGGTGTTCAACAACACGGCGACCAACGGTGAAGCGGTCAACATCACGGGTGATCCGAACCTCAAGGTCGAGACCTCCGATTCGACGCAGGTCGAGGTCAACGCGCGAATCTTCAAGGGCGAGCGCCGGATTCGCGAGCTCGCGTTCCGCGTCGACGGCAGCTACACGCGGCTGTTCGACCTGATCCAGATCAGCTCCGGCAACTACCGCAACACTCCCGAGCGCAAGGTCGCGTCCGCCGAGTTCCTCGGCAAGCTCTACATCCAGGGCGGCCACCGGCTCGAGCTCGGCTACACGTACCTGAAGGTCGCCACCGACGATAAGGGCCTGTATCGCAACCTGCCGGAGCACTCGTTCACGCTCGCGACCGTGTTCTCGCTGATCACCAACAAGCTGACGGCGACCTCCACTCTCAAGGTCAGCGGCGCGGCCGAGGATCCCAACCGGCTCGTCGAGTATCGCGGGACCGGGTTTGACGCCAACGGCGACCCGATGACCCCGGTGAACGTCAACGCCACGGATCTCGTGATGGATCGGCTACCTCCGATCGCGGAGCTCGCGCTGGGGGTGCTCTACGCGCCGACCCCGAAGCTCAGCCTGCGCGCGACCGTCTACAACGTGCTGGTCGGCCACTTCTACCAGCCCGATGTGAACTACGACTACGAGCCGCACCTCGAGTACCTCGCGAGCCCCTACGAAGGTTTCCGGGCGTATCTCTCCGCGATGTATCAGTACTAACGCCACACCTACATCGGCGACCGGGGTCGATACGGTATGATGCGGGGCGCCTGCGGTTCACCCGCCGGGCGCACATCTCGGCCGGGGAACCTTTGTCCAAACGGCGCGTCCTCGCGATCTCCAACGACCTCGATCAGCTCCGTCGGATCGTCTCCACGCTCGAACGCGCAGGGGCCGAGGTCGACGCGGTGCGGAGCGTGGAGACCATCGCCGGCGAGGTGATCCCGCACCGCTACGTGTTCTATTCGGCGACCGACGGCGATGTGGCGGGCCTCAACGCGCTGGTGCCCAAGCTCCGCGATCGGGCGCACGTCACGATCGTGACCCCCAAGGCGTCGCTCTCGGACCTCACCGCGTACCTGCGCGATGACCGGGTCAACCACGTGATCGTCGGGGACGAGCTCGACAACGGCGTGTTCGTCACCGCCCAGAAGTTGCTGACCGGCGACATCTTCGGGATCGAGAAGTACCTCCCGGCGGGCACCCCGGTGCACTACGCGCGGATCCGGGACTTCGAGGGCCGGGGCCGGGCGATCGACACCGTGCTCGAGTTCGCCGAGGCCTCGAAGATGCGCAGGCAGGTCCGCAACGCGATCGGCGCGGTGTGCGAGGAGCTGCTGATGAACGCGCTGTACGACGCGCCGGTCGACGCGGCAGGCAAGCAGATCTTCGCGGAGGTCGATCCGCACGATCGGAAGGATTCGCTGTCGCCGCGGCCGGTCTCGATCCGGTACGCCGCCACGGAGGAGGGCTTCGCCATCGCGGTGCGTGACAGGTTCGGGCGCCTCGCGAAGAACACGATCCTCTCGTACATCGAGAAGTGCATCACGTCGCCGAACCAGATCGATCGCAAGACCTACGGCGCGGGGCTCGGCCTCTACCTCGTGGCGAACGCCGCGGCGTCGTACGTGGTGAACGTCGCGTACGGGATCGCCACCGAGGTGGTGTGCTCGTTCGATCGCGGCGCGAAGAGCCCGCTACGCCTGGTCGGAATGTTCGTGCATCCCGGCGGCGCGGAGATGTTGAAGCAAGGGCCCACCCCTCAGACCGCCGCGGGGATGGGCGAGGAGCGCGATACGTTCGACCGCCCGGTGACGGCGGAGGGCGACGCGGTGGAGCGCGAGGGGTTGGAGCGAGATGGGGTGGAGCGAGATGGGGTGGAGCGCGATGGGGTGGAGCGCGATGGCTGAGCGGCAGTTCGGGCCGTATCGCTTAGTTCGTCTGATCGCCGTCGGCGGCATGGCCGAGATCCATCTCGCCAAGACCAAAGGGATCGCCGGCTTCGAGAAGTATGTCGCGCTGAAGATGATCCATCCGAACTTCGCGGAGGACGAGCAATTCATCCAGATGCTCGTCGACGAGGCGAAGATCGCCGTGCAGCTCACGCACGGCAACATCGCGCAGACGTTCGACCTCGGTCGCGTCGGCGAGACCTACTACATCACGATGGAGTACGTCGACGGCGCGGATCTCTACAAGATCCTGCGTCGCGGCTCCGAGATGGATCACGAGATGCCGCTCGATATCTGCGCCTTCATCGGCAAGGAGATCGCATCGGCGCTCGATCACGCACACCGCAAGAAGGACCACACCGGTCGCCCGCTCGGGATCGTGCACCGCGACGTGTCACCGCAGAACGTGCTGGTCTCGTACTCGGGCGAGGTCAAGCTCGTCGACTTCGGCATCGCGAAGGCGACGATGAAGGCGCGCCAGACCGCGGTCGGCGTGATCAAGGGCAAGTACTACTACATGAGCCCCGAGCAGGCCTGGGGCGATGCGCTCGACTACCGCTCGGACATCTTCTCGGCGGGCATCGTGCTCTACGAGATGATCTGCGGCCAGATGCTCTATCTCGAGGAGGATCTGCACAAGCTCCTCGACATGGCGCGCAAGGCGGACATCGCGCCACCGAGCAAGCTGCGCAAAGGGATCCCGCCGCAGCTCGAGAAGATCGTGATGCACGCGCTGCAGAAGCTGCCGGGCGATCGCTACCAGAGCGCCAGCGATATGGCCTCGGACCTCGAGCGGTTCCTGCACGCGTACTCGCCGGTGTTCACGGCCGCGAAGATCTCGGGGATGGTGAAGAAGATCGTGGGCGAGCCCGATGTGGTGCCGGCCCAGGCCGAGTTTCCGAGCATCGAGATCCACGAGGGCGCGAACGCGACGTTCACGCTCGACACCAACGATCTCGTCCACGACGGCAAGGAGCTGCACGACGAGAACAGCGTGATCTTCCGGCCCTCGGAGCTGAAGAAGCCCGAGCCCAAGCCGGCTCCCAAGCCCGCTCCCACGGCACAGCCCAAGCCGGTGGTCGGCGCGAAGCCGCGGC
>JAYVRN010000822.1:0-3285 GCA_043776275.1 Myxococcales bacterium
GATCGGCGCTCTGCCAGACATCGAGCGTGATCTCGGCGGTGGCGTGCTTCCACAGCTGCGCGTTGCCGCGCGCGGTGCGATGGAGCTCGAGCCCGCCGAGCTCGGTCCACATGCCGAGGTTCAAGGTCAGGTCATGCCGCTGCGGCTCGCCGACGAACGTGGTGATCCGCAGCAGCGGATCGAGGAACCGGTGGGACATGTCGTAATGCGCGAGCACCAGCTCCGCAGAGAACGGCTCGAGGTGCACGCCACCCTCGACGAACCGGATCCGATGCATCGTGCGATCTTGCTTGATGTCGACGATGAGGAGCCCGAAGTCGAGCGACGTCCGCGTGCTCTCGAGGGGATTCTCGAGGATCTTCTTCGGCGTGTACGCGGCGCCGAAGTAGATCCGGTTGTGCAGATCGAAGTTGACCTGGAACACGCGCCCGCGATCGTCGCGCGCCCAGCCGTGCGGCGCATCGGCGCGGCCGGCGGTGAACGTATAGCCGGCCGCGACGAGGGCGGGCCGATCGATCGGCTCGAACGAGCAGTCCTTCGCGCGCTCGAGGGGCTTCGCGTGCCCACCCTCGGAGTCGAGCTCGTCGTTCGAGGCGTACAGGCAGACCTTGGTCGCGTGATCGCACTGGATCCGCCAGGTGTGACCGTCGGTGTCCTTCGCGCACTGGACCGGCTTGTCCCGATCCATCATCGGCAGCCCATCGCTGTGGGCGAGCGTAGGCAGACCTATCCCGATCGCCGCGATCGCGACGCAGACTCCCCTCATGATCGATGGCCCTGGTGCAAGGGATGAACCACGCGCACGCGGCAACGCGAACACGAGCTTGACGCGCTCCACCTGTGCCGCTGCGTGACACGTGTTGTCTGCACGCAACAAGATCTCATCAGTGCGCGACCGTTCGCTCGATCAGCTCCGCGGTCAGCTTTCCATCGGCGGTCGACATCTCGATCCGCGTCGGCGCATGATCATCGGTGGTCGCGAGCCACAGCGTCACGGCCCCGAGCGAGCCGATCCTGCAATCGATCCGATACATGCTGGTCCCCGACAGCTCGGTGAGGGTGGGCTGTGCCACCTCCAGGCGGTACAGCTGGCCCGCCACCAGCACCGGCAACACCCCAGCGCGCGCATCGGGTGCGACCCAGGCGCGCAGCAGGCCGAGCGCGGAGTGCAGCGTCTGAACGTTGGGGATCGAGGTCAGGGCCTGTCCCGAGATCAGGTAGCTCTTGTCGTCGAACACGGCATCGATCACCGTGGTCTTGCCCTCGAGCACCAGCGTCTCGTGAGCCCGATGCGTGCGCAGATGCTCGCGATCCAGCGTGGTCACCAGCTCGTGGCGGAGTGAGGTCACGGCGCTGGCGAGCACCCCGGTCTCGACCCGGCTCGTGACCTCGTCATCCCCGACGACGAGCTCCGCGCGCGCGATCGAGAAGCCCTTGGCCTGGACGTCCCAGATCAGCCGCTCTCCACCGATCAAGCGCAGCTCGCTCGCGGTGATCGGCGCGGTCGGCCGGACCGTGGCGATCAGCTCCGGCAGCTCGGGTGGGCGGAAGTGACTCCGACCGCTGCAGGCAGGAATCGTGAGTGCCAGGGCAAGGACGGCAAGGACGGCGAGGCGCATCGGGCGCGGTCCTGCAAGAACCGTGGTAAATGCTTGCCCATGTCGAAGGTCCTCATCATCGGTGCAGGTGGTGTCGGTGGGGTCGTCGCCCACAAGGCGGCCATGGAGAAGGTCGCGTTCTCCGAGGTCATGCTCGCGAGCCGCCGGATCGCGCCCGTCCAGAAGCTCGCCGCCGAGATCGAGCAGCTCCACGGCCGGAAGATCCAGACCGCCCAGGTCGATGCCGATGACGTCCCCGCGCTGACCAAGCTCCTGAAGGAGTACCAGCCCAAGGTCGTCATCAACGTCGCCCTGCCCTACCAGGACCTCCACATCATGGACGCGTGCCTCGCGGCCAACGTGGACTACCTCGACACCGCCAACTACGAGCCGCTCGATGTCGCGAAGTTCGAGTACTCGTGGCAGTGGGCGTACCAGGAGCGGTTCGCCAAGGCGGGCCGGATGGCGCTCCTCGGCTCGGGCTTCGATCCCGGCGTGACCAACGTGTTCTGCGCGTACGTGCAGAAGCACCTGCTCGACGAGGTCCACTACGTCGACATCGTCGATTGCAACGGCGGCTCTCACGGCAAGGCGTTCGCCACCAACTTCAACCCCGAGATCAACATCCGCGAGATCACGGCGCGCGGCCGGTTCTGGGAGAACGGCGAGTGGCACGAGACCGATCCCCTCAGCCAATCGAAGATGTTCGATTACCCGGGCGTCGGTGAGCGCAAGAGCTTCCTCCTCTATCACGAGGAGCTCGAGTCCCTCGCGAAGAACCTCAAGGGCCTGAAGCGGATCCGGTTCTGGATGACGTTCGGCGAGGCGTACCTCAAGCACCTCGAGGTGATGAACAACATCGGGATCACGCGGATCGACGAGGTCGAGTTCGAGGGCAAGAAGATCGTCCCGATCAAGTTCCTCCGCGCACTGCTCCCCGATCCTGCGTCGCTCGCCGAGAACTACACCGGCAAGACCTCGATCGGCTGCCTGTGCGAGGGCATCAAGGACGGCAAGAAGAAGCGGTTCTTCATCTACAACATCTGCGACCACGCCGAGACCTACAAGGAGGTGCGCGCGCAGGCCGTCTCGTACACCACCGGCGTTCCCGCGGTGACCGGCGCCGTGATGATGGTCACCGGCAAGTGGAAGGGCGCCGGCGTGTTCAACATGGAGCAGATGGATCCGGATCCGTTCCTCGAGGACGTGGGCAAGCGCGGCCTGCCCTGGCACGTCGAAGAGCGCTGATGAGCGCCGGAGCGAGCCTCGGCGCAGTCGTCGCGCGCGCGATCGACATCTCGAACCTCGAGACCCCGTGCTTCGTCACGGATCTCGGCGCGCTCGAGGCCAACCTCAAGCTCCTCGCCGACGTGCAGCAGCGCGCCGGCTGCACCATCCTGCTCGCGCTCAAGGGCTTCGCGCAGTGGTCCACGTTCCACCTCGTGAAGCGGTACCTCGCCGGCGCGACCTCGAGCTCGGTCGCCGAGGCGCGGCTCGCGCGCGAGGAGCTCGGCGGTGAGGTCCACGCGTACGCCCCCGCGTACTCCGATGGTGAGATGCGCGAGCTGCTCACGCTCGCCGATCACGTGGTCCTCAACTCCCCGAATCAGTGGCGCCGTCACCGCGCCGCGATCGAGCATGCGCGCCAGGGCGGGAAGCTGATCAGCGCCGGGCTCCGCGTCAATCA
>JAYVRN010000823.1:0-11297 GCA_043776275.1 Myxococcales bacterium
AGGAAAGTCATGGCACTTGCTCAGACCGCCCGTCCGATTGAAGGCGCTGTTGCGACGCTCGGCGTCAGTGACCGCGTCCTGTTCCTACGCAAGACGTACCTGCACCTCGGTGTCGCACTGATCGCCTTCGCGGCAGTGACGGCCGGGATGATGCGCTACATGACCGAGACCAGCCTCAAGTTCTCCGCCTGGGCGCTCCAGGGCCGGTGGAACTGGCTGATGGTGCTCGGCATGTTCATGGTGGTGGGCTACGTCGCCGAGAAGCTCGCGCGCTCGAATAGCTCGAAGGGCCTGCAGTACCTGGGGCTCGGCATCGCCGTGGTCGCCGAGGGTGTGCTGCTGCAGCCGATGCTGTGGCTGGTGGTCCTCAAGTTCGGCAACGTCGAGCAGTTCTTCAACGGCGCCGAAGGCGGCCTGGGCACGGGTGGCAAGGTCATCCTCGAGGCAGCCGTCATCACGATCGCGATCTTCGTCGGGCTCACCGTCACGGTGTTCACGACCAAGAAGGACTTCTCGTTCATGCGCGGCGCGCTCGGCATCTGCACGTTCGCGGCGCTCGGCGTGATCATCGCGTCGATGATGTTCGGCTTCCACCTCGGTGCGATCTTCAGCGGCCTGATGATCCTGCTGATGGCCGGCTATGTGCTCTACCAGACCAGCCTCGTGATGTCGGTGTTCCCGCCGTCGGGGTACGTTGCGGCAGCGCTGATGCTGTTCTCGACGATCGCCACCCTGTTCTGGTACGTGCTCCGTTTGATGATGGAGCTCAACCGCCGCTGAGCGGTGGTCGCGCCAGACTGGCCAAAACGGTCAGAATGGCACCTGCGGCAGGGGGACCTTCGGGTCCCCTTCGTCGTTTCGGCCAGCTATACTGATCTGCGATGCCCGCGGTGCCGGTTCCTGCCCCCCTCTCCTCGACGGACATCGGCGCGGTGCGCAAGCTCGAGGATGCGATCGGGACCGTGGTCCGCGGCAAGCCCGAAGCGATCCGCGCCGCCGTGGTGACGCTGCTGTCGCGCGGCCACCTGCTGATCGAGGACATCCCCGGCGTCGGCAAGACCACGCTCGCGCGCGCCCTCGCCGCGGCGCTCGGCGGCACGTTCCGCCGGATCCAGTTCACGAGCGACCTCCTGCCCTCGGACATCGTGGGCGTCTCGATCTACGACCAGAGCGGCAAGGTGTTCGAGCTGAAGAAGGGCCCGATCTTCGCGAACGTCGTGCTCGCCGACGAGATCAACCGCACCACGCCGCGCACCCAGTCGGCGCTGCTCGAGGCGATGAGCGAGGGCCAGGTCTCGATCGACGACACCACGCACACGCTCGACACCCCGTTCATGGTGATCGCCACCCAGAACCCGTCGGAGATGTACGGCACCTATCCGCTGCCCGAATCGCAGATGGATCGGTTCCTCCTCCGCGTGTCGCTCGGCTATCCGTCGAAGGCCGTCGAGCGGGACCTGCTGCGGTCGCGCGCGGGCGGAGATCCGGTCGCGGCGCTGGTGCCGGTGGTCGATCTGGCCGCGGTGCGCACGCTCCAGGACGGCGTGGAGACCATCCGCGTCGACGATGCGCTGGTCGACTATGCGATGACGTTCATCGAGGAGACCCGCCGCCACCCCTCGATCACGGTGGGCGTGTCCACCCGCGGCGTGCTCGCCTGGTATCGCGGCGCGCAGGCCACCGCGCTCGCGGCGGGCCGCGACTTCGTGATCCCAGATGATCTCAAGGGCCTCGCGGTGCCGTGCCTCGCGCACCGCCTCGTGCTCGCCCAGAACCACGATTCGCTCGGCCGCCAGCGCAGCGATGCGGAGCGGATCATCGCCGAGATCGCCAACCGCATCGCGGTCCCGACCTGAGCCCCCGATGGCAGCCGAGCGGGCGCAGCAGCGAAAGGGGATCTGGGCGCGGTTGCGACGCCGGCTCCGGCCACCGCGCCGGCTGAGCTTCACCCGCGAGGGGCGCCTGATCGTGGTGCTGTCCGTTGGCGTCGGCTTCGCCGCCCTCAACACCGGCAACAACCTCCTCTATCTGCTCCTCGGCTGGCTGCTCAGCTTCATCATCGCCTCCGGCATCCTCTCGGAGATGACCTTGAAGAAGCTCGAGGTCTCGCGCCGGCCTCCTCCGCGCGTGTTCGCGGGCGAGCCGTTCCTGATGGAGGTGCTGATCGCGAACCAGAAGCCGAAGCGCGCCTCGTTCTCGATCGAGGTCGAGGACCTCTCCGGCACCACGCCGATCGACAAGCGCTGCTACTTCCTGAAGATCCCCGCCGGGAAGTCCCAGCGCACGAGCTACCGCCACACCTATGCGCGGCGCGGCCTGTACACGCTGACCGGCTATCGCGTGGCCACCAAGTTCCCGTTCGCGCTGTTCCGCAAGTCGCGCGATGTGGATGCGCCGCTCGACGTGCTGGTCTACCCCGCGCGCGTCGCCGTGCCGCGCCCGCCGCCACGCACCACGAGCCGCGGCGAGACCACCGCGGATCGGCTCGGCCGCCGCGGCGAGTTCTTCGGCCTCCGTGAGCGGCGCACCGGAGATGATCGCCGCGACATCCACTGGCGCTCGAGCGCGCGCAGCGGCCGCCTGCTGGTGCGCGAGTACGAGGACGAGATCGCGCGGCGCGTGGTGATCGGCGTCGACAACGCGCTGCCCGAAGCGGTGCGCGAGGCGGTCAAGGACGGCGCGCTGACGCCCGCCGACGAGGCCGCGGTGTCCGCGGTGGAGCGCGCGATCAGCGTGGCAGCGAGCCTCGCCGCCTCCTACCTCGAGGTCGGCTGGACGGTGGAGCTGTGCGCGCGCGGCACCCACGTGCCGACCGGCGTGGGCCGGATCCACGAGGCGCGGATCGCGCGGACCCTCGCGCTGCTCCCGTACGTGGGCGACGAGGTCGCGTTCGCCACGATCCCGCCGAAGGTCGAGAGCGTTCTCATCACGCCGCGCAACGTGACGGCCGAGAATCGCCCGGCGGCGACCACGGTGATGGAGGTATGAGGTTCGCCGTCGCTCACAAGACCGCGACCTACCTGATGGTGGGCTTCGCGTACCTCGCGATGACCACGGGTGGCGCGCTGTCGCCGATGCTGTCGCTCGGCGGCCTGTTCGCGTTCATCGCCTCGTGGTGGTGGGAGCCGCCGCGGATCCGCTACGAGCGCTGGGCCCTGGCGTGGACGATCGCGAGCGCGTTCGCGCTGATCTATGCGGTCCTCACCGCGATCGTCACCGGGGACTTCCTCGGCGTGGGCGGCCAGTTCTTGCTCTACCTGATCGTCGCCAAGGCCTTCAACCGCCGTGCGGCGAAGGACTGGCAGCAGATGTACCTGCTCGCGTTCCTGATGCTGGTGGCCGGCTCGGTGCTGAACCCGGATCTGGCCTATGGCCTGTGCTTCCTCGGGTTCGTGATCACCTCGACCTGGGCGATGACGCTGTTCCACCTGCGCCGCGAGATGGAGGACAACCTCCTCGTCAAGCACGCGAGCGCGAGCAAGGCCGGCGAGCGCGTGGAGGTCCAGCGCATCCTCGATTCGCGCCGGATCGTGGGCGGCAAGTTCTTCCTCGGCACCGGCCTGCTCTCGTTCGGCGTGTTCCTCGCCTCGGCCGCCGCGTTCCTCGCGATCCCGCGCGTCGGCATCGGGTTCTTCCTCAAGAGCCGCGGCGGCCTGACGCTCGCCGGGTTCTCCGATGGCGTGAAGCTCGGCGGCCACGGCGTGATCAAGAACGATCCGACGATCGTGATGCGCGTCGAGATCGACTCCACCGTGGGCGGGCGACAGGCGCCGGAGATCCATTGGCGCGGCGTGGCGTTCGACAGCTACTCCAAGGGTAAGTGGACGCGCACGGTGGACGCACCGCGCACCGCCTCGACGCTCGAGGAGAACCGGACGCTCGATCGCCGCTATCTGCTGTGGGACCGAAAGGCGCTCTCGATCGACATGATCGACGAGGTCGCCGCCACCGCGGTCAAGCAGGACATCTGGCTCGAGCCGCTCGACTCCGACGTGCTGTTCGGCGCGGGGCGCCCGCGGATCGTCGAGTACGAGCACCTGCTGCGCCCCCGGCGCATGCCACCCGAGTACAACGACGAGATCCGGCTGACCCACGCCAGCACCGTGCACTACACCGTGTACTCCGAGCTCGCGCCGCCGCCGATCACGCAGCTCCGCGCGTCCGCCGGGCCGCTGCCGCCGCACTTCGAGGTCTACCTCCAGCTCGGCCCCGAGATCACGGACCGCACGCGTGCAAAGGCGCTGGAGATCACGCGCGGCCTCGCGAACAACTACGACAAGGCCGTGGCGATCGAGCGCTGGCTCAAGGCCAACCTGACGTACACCCTCGAGCTCGACGATCCAGGCCGCCAGGAGGCCGTGGACTTCTTCCTGTTCGATCGCAAGAAGGGCCACTGCGAGTACTTCGCCTCGGGGTTCGCGGTGCTCGCGCGCGCCGCCGGGATCCCGGTGCGCAACGTCAACGGCTTCCTCGGCGGCGAGTGGAACGAGTACCAGGGCTACGTCGCGGTGCGCGCCGGCGATGCGCACTCGTGGGACGAGGTCTACTTCCCGGGCTCGGGCTGGGTGATGTTCGATCCCACGCCGCCAGCCGACATCGATCAGCTCGGTCGCGGCGGTACCGGCTGGCGCGCGAAGCTCGGCCGGTTCATCGACACGCTGCGGTTCCAGTGGACCAAGTGGGTCATCGACTACGACCTCGCGAGCCAGCTCTCGCTGTTCAAGTCGATCGGCCGCGCGATCAAGGGCGCCGCCCTCGCGGCCAAGGCGGGCGTGCTGCGGGTCAAGGACGAGGCCGTCGACCACTGGCCGATCACGCTCGTGCTCGTCGGTGCGCCGGGCCTCTTACTCCTCCGCCGCCGGCGACGCCGCACCGGAGCTCCGAAGCACACGACGCCACGCAGTGCGCGGCGCACGCGCAGCACGGTCGCCGAGGTCTACGACCAGGCGGCGAAGGCGCTCGCCAAGCGCGGCGTGGTGCGCGATGCGCAGACTACCCCGCGCGAGCTGGCCACACGGATGACCCAGCGCGGCGATCCGGGCGCGGTCCAGATCGGCGAGCTGACCGAGCTGTACTACGCCGCCGAGTGGGGTGGCCGGCGCGATCCGGCCGCCGAGGAGCGCGCGATGGTGCTGCTCCGCGAGCTGCGGGCCACGCTCGACGCCGCGAAGCGCGCGCGGCGGTAGCGCGGACCTACCTGCGGAGATCGCGATCGCTCGCCGTCGCGGATCAGCGCAGCCAGACCGCGACGTGCGGCGAGATGTTGTACGCCGGGTTCGGCCAGGTGGCCTCGTCTGACGGGACGTCGAACCCGTTGCCGTTCTGTGAGAACCCATCGGCAGTGCCGGAGGCCTGGACGCCGACGGCGAAGCAGTGGTCGCCGAAATCGATGTTCCCCGCCGTGTTCTTGGCGGCGTAGGGATACGACCCGCCGTGCATGTTGAACGGCAGGATCCCGTACGCGTTCTGGAAGCAGGCCATGGTCACGCCCGACGACGTGGTCACGGTGACGGCGTCGTCCGCGGCGCCGTTGATCGTGGACTGACCGACGCTGTGGCGCCAGAACGTCGCGATCGCCCTGCCGGTGGGCAACGGCCACTTCGCCCAGTTGGTGCGTGCCGAGTTCGAGAGCCGGACCTCGGTGCTGCCGTTGACGGCGAGCTCCACGGCATCGACACATGCGTACCCATTCGCGGTGATCGTCGGCGTCTGCAGTGCGGCCGTATTCACGGCGCTGATCAACCAGGCCGCCTGCATCGTCTGCTTGCCATCGACCTTGCCGACGAGCGTCCAGCCACCCCCATCGGTGCTCATGTCGCAATAGGTCGTGAACGCCGCGCCGGCGCCCGCGCCATCGGGGTCGAGCGCGTACGCGGCGTCCCCCAGCGCTCCCAGCGCCTGGTGCAGCTCGCGGCAGTGCCTGGCGATCCGGCAGACACTGGCGTCGCAGATCGAGGCGAGACAGTCAGCGGGGGCCGTGCACATCTTCCCCACGATGCAGGGTCCGCAGCTCCCGCCGCAGTCAAGGTCGGTCTCGTCGCCGTCCTGCGTCGCGTTCGAGCACGAGGCTGCGAGGGGGGCGTCGAGATCGGACGTGCTCGAATCCCCGCTCCGGGCATCCGTGGCGCCGTCGCCCGGAGCGGTCGAGGCGCTGACCTGGAACGAACAGCCCGCGCTGATCACGGCAACGAACGCCCACCGCATCGTCGCTCAGGATAGCACGGGCCCCTTGGTCGACGCTCAGAGGTCTCGGGCGACCCAGTTGCCGAGGACCGTCAGGATCAGGTAGCCCACGAGGAACGTGCCGCCGATGGCGAGCGTCGAGATCCCGAGCCGGCGTAGCCGCGCCCGGTCGACGAACGCGACGCCTTCGCGCTCCTTGGTGTCGGGGACGATCGCGAGGATCGCTCCGCACAGGATGAGCGTACCGAACACCAGCCACCACATCCGGCAAACGGTAGCACGTAGACGCGGTCGGCTCGTGCGATCAGCAGGTGCTCGCCCGTGGAGCTCCTGAGCTGCCGAGGTGGTGCGAACGTCGGTCGGAGCTTCTCCATGCCGATCGACTGGTACAATCCGGGCATGGTCGACGACACGCACCCGGCGATCGCCGCGGCCCAGCTCGACATGCTGCGGAGCGCGGGCTGCGGACGCCGAGCCGGCCTGGCGCGCTCGTTGTCACGCACGGTCATCGGCCTGTCGCGCCGTGAGCTGAGCGCGCGCATGGGCACCGCGAGCCCCGCCGAGGTCGAGCTGCGATGGGTCGAGCAACAATACGGAGGCGAGCTGGCCGGGCGCTTGCGTGCCTTCCTCGCGGCGCGGCGTGGTTGAAGCGCCGGCCAATGACGTCCTGGCCGCACTCGAGCCGGTCGCCGATGCTTGTCAGAACAGAACAGAACGAACAGTACACACATCGAACGATCCGATGGTCCTGCTCGGAGCGTAACGGCTCGTGCCCGGCCGCCATCGAAGCTTCGTGGATCTGCACAACGACTCATCAGCTCCGATCGACGAGGTGTTCGACCTGTTCGGCCTCGACCGCTATGGCGACGCAGAGCTCGACGACCTCGGCTTCGGCGTGATCTGTCTCGATCCCCGCGGCAAGATCCTCCGCTACAACCTCGCCGAGGCTCGGCTCGCTCGGCTCGATCGCAGCAAGGTCCTCGGCCGCGACTTCTTCCGTTCGATCGCGCCCTGCACTGCGACCCCCGAGTTCGAGGGCCGGTTTCGAACCTTCGTCACCGGCATGGAGCCGCGCATCACGTTCCCCTACGTCTTCGACTTCAAGTTCGGCGCGCAGGACGTCGACATCGAGATCGTCCGCTGCCGAACGCCCGGGCAGTACTACCTGTGCATCAACCGCACGGTGTTTCGCCCGGCGCGCGCCGCGTACGAGGCCGTCGCAGCACCGCGCCAGGCCGAGATCGTTCCCGACGAGCACGCTTTCGGCGTCCAGCGCGACGAGGCCGACCAGCGCTTCGTGGTGATGCCAGCGACAGCGCTGCGCGCACTGCGCTTGACCTGGGACAAGATCGCGCCGCAGGGCTGGAGCCTGTTCGCGGCCGAGTGGGGCTTCCGCTGGGGGCGCCTGGCCGTGATCGACATCGAGACCACCTTGCAAGAACGCCAGGCGCGCACGCTGCGCGACCTGCCACTCGACGAGGCCCTGGCGCTGGTGCGCGCACACATCGAGCGCGCTGGCTGGGGGCGCATCGCGATCGACGTCACGAGCTCGGCGGCGAGCACGCGCGGCGCGGCGATCATCACACTCGAGCGATCGGCGCTCGCCGAGGCCGCGGGCGCGAGCGAGATGCCGAGGTGCCAGCTGGTCGGCGGCCTCGTGCGCGCGATGCTCGGTCATATCGCGCAGCGCCCGCTCGCGGTGCGTGAGATCTGCTGCGCTGCTCAAGGTGCGCCGTGCTGCGAGATGGTCGCCGTCGCGCACAGCCGCCGCGCTCGGCTCGATACCGCCGCCGGCTCGGCCTCGAACGCCGCCGGCGCGCTCGCACTTCTCGACGGTGCAGGTGGGCAGACGCCTCGCGCGGGCGACGTGCTCGCCCGGTTGTTCTAGGCCCTCGGCGTCGCTCGCAGTCGAACGCCACGCGTGTCGCTAGCAGCTCCTGCTAGACTCGTCCCATGGTCGCGCCACGGCGTAGCTCCGCGGTCTACGACGACCTGCTCGCGTTGCCCGACAACGTCGTGGGGGAGCTGGTCGCAGGAGAGCTGTATGCCTCGCCGCGCCCCGCGCCTCGCCACGCCGCGGCGACGAGCGCCCTCGGCGAGGAGCTCGGCCCCCCGTTCAAGCGGGGCCGAGGCGGGCCAGGAGGGTGGCTGATTCTGTTCGAGCCCGAGCTCCACCTTGGTGGCGATGCCCTGGTGCCGGACCTCGGGGGGTGGCGCCGAACCAGGATGCCCGAGATGCCCATCGATCTGCCGTACTTCGTGCTCGCCCCAGACTGGGTGGCCGAGGTGGCGTCACCGTCGACCGCAGCCCTCGATCGTGGGCCCAAGCTCGCGGCGTACGCCCGCGAAGGCGTCGCGCACGTCTGGATCGTCGACCCGCTGACGCAGGTCCTCGAGGTGCTCGAGCTTGACGGGCCGACGTATCGCATCGTCATGGTCGCATCGGGGGACCAACGCGTGCGCGCCGTTCCGTTCGATGCGCTCGAGCTCGACCTCGCGGTGCTCTGGCAGCGGTGATGGCCGGGCTGCACGGCCGTCGATCGAGCTGGTGGCGGTCGAGATGATCCGGGCCCACAGTGGCCGTGCCCCGGTGACATGCGCCACGTCGCGCGGCTGCCAATCTGGCACGTCCCCCCCGGTTTGTTGATGCTTCCATCCGCGCGTGATAGCAACGGTTGTCGTCGGAGACTCCGGCGGCCTCACCCTTGCAACAGGCACCCGCGATGTCGAGGACGCGATTCGTTTCTGTAGGCGTAGCCGTCGCGATCCAGGTCGCGCTCGTGCTCGCCGTGGCGCCCTCGAACGCACGCGCGGAGGGCGGGATGCTCCCGAACACCGCCTCGCTCACGTTCAATCGAGTGTTCATCACCGAGAACGGCTCGAGCCAGGAGCCGTCCACGCCGGAGGCACTCCGCTCGTACCTGAACCTCGCGCACTGTGTGTGCAGTCAATCGGGCCAGGGCGATCAGACCTCGCTGACGTACGAGATGAAGCTCAGCATCAGCACGGGCGCGCACCGGCCCGGCGAGCTGTGGGTGGGCACGCAGTGCGATGACGACACCGTCCGCAGCATGATGTGCCGCCAGGTCGGCGCGATCGCGGACATCGATCTGCTTGCCACTCGCCCCGACAACGTCGAGTGGGACCTCTACGAAGTGATCAACGGCAAGGACAACACCGCCGCCTGCCAGCAGCGCGAGGGTGATGCCTTCGCATGGGTCCTGGTCGACAGCGACGGGGACAACGTCTACGACTACTTCAACAACCAGGCGATCGGGAAGACGACGAACGTCTCGGGCATCGACACCCAGCCGCCGCCAATCCCCTCGCAGTTCTCGGGCGACAGCGCGGAGGGCGCGGTCCGCCTCAGCTGGAAGGTCCCCGAGTCGCGCGCCACCGACGTCTTCTACTACCAGGCGCTGTGCGTCGGCCCCGATGGCCAGCCCGCGAGCTCGAGCCCGCCCGCGCCGCGGTACCAGACGGTCCGCACGCTATGCGGCCTCGAGCAGGACGTGGAGCTCACGCCGAGCGACATCGCGAGCGAGGATCCCGGCGCCGTGACGTTGCCCACCGAGCTCGCGCAGCTCGATCCGGCGTACCTGTGCGGTGACTCCACCGAAGCCACTGCCAGCGGCATGCTGATCACCGGCCTCGAGAACGACATCGCGTATCGGATCGTCCTCCTCGCGATCGACAACTCCGGCAACGCCACTGGCACGTACTTCACCAAGACCGTCACGCCGCACCCTTCCACGGACTTCTGGGAGGATCTCCACGATCGCGGCTCGAACGTCGAGGGCGGGTTCTGCCTGCTCGCCGAGACCTATGGCGATGGGGGCCCGATCACCAGCGCGCTCCGCGCGTTCCGCGATGACACGCTCGGCGGCTCGGGCTTCGGTCGCGCCCTGACCGCCGCGTACTACGGCTCGATGGCCAAGCTCGGCGCGCTCGTCCACGGCTCGACGGTCCTCCGCGTGATCTCCGCGATCGTGCTCGCGCCGTTCGTGATCGTCGCGCTCGCGTGGCACTTCCTCACCCTGCCCGGCCTCCTGCTCCTCGTCGGCCTGGTGTGGATGTGGCGCACCAGGCGCCTGCGCCGGGCCGTGGTTCGCCTCGCACGTCTCGGGCGCGTGGTTCGTCTTGGGCGCGTGGCGCCCGCCGCCGCGATCGGCCTCGTCCTCCTCTTGCCGACGCTCGCGCGCGCCGGCGGCCCGTCCCCGTACTGGGACGGCGATACCGCGGACACGTCATCGGATCCGGACGACCCCGAGTTCGTGACCTGGCACGCGGGCATCCGCGTCGGGCCGTACGTCCCCGACATCGACAAGCAGTTCGGCAAAGACCCCGGCCCGTACAAGGAGATGTACGGCGGGTACCGCGTGATGCCGATGCTCGACGTGCACCGCATCATCTGGCGCGGCTTCGGGCAGGTCGGCGTCGGCGGCAGCCTCGGGTACATGCAGAAGACCGCCAACTCGTGGGCCGATGGCTCGACGCCCGGCGATCCGATGCGGCCGCGCTCGCCCGGTGACGAGACCACGTTCCGGCTGATCCCGTTCGAGCTGACCGCGGTCTACCGGCTGACCTGGTTCGACGACGAGTACGGCGTGCCCGTGGTGCCGTACGTGCGCGGCGGCCTCGCCTATTACATGTGGTGGATCCGCACCAACGGCCACACCGCGAGCGCGTGCTGGGACGGCACCAACACCACGGGCTGCGATGCGGACAAGGCGGTCGGCGGTTCGCTCGGCGTCACCGGCGCGATCGGCCTCGCGATCCGCGCGGAGCGGATCGACGGCGGCGCGGCGACCTCGATGCGGCAGAGCGGCATCCAGCACGCCGGCTTCTATGGCGAGCTGTCCCTCGCGAAGGTCGATGGCTTCGGGTCGGACACCAAGCTGTCCGTCGGCGATGCGACCTGGTTCGCGGGCGTCGACTTCGAGTTCTGAGATCGTCACGCGGGTTGCAACGGTTGCGAGGCGTGGCGAGTCCAACCCAGGTGCGCACCCTCGGCGCGACGGCTGTGCTCTCGCTCGTGGTGCACGGCGCGGCGCTCGCGTGGGTGTTGCACGACCCAAAACCCGAGCCACTACCCGTGGTTGCGGTCACCACCC
>JAYVRN010000824.1:0-11276 GCA_043776275.1 Myxococcales bacterium
GCTCGAGCTGCCGGAGATCGCGGCGCAGTTCCGCGCGGGCGACCTGCCGTGGACGAGCGTTCGCGAGCTGACCCGCGTGGCGACGAGGAACACCGAGAGCGCGTGGCTCGATGCGGCGGAAGGCCAGACCTCGACCGGTGTTCAGCAGCTGGTGCGCGGCAAGGCCAAGGGCGATCTGCCCGGTGACCCCGTGGATCCGAGCAAGCTCCGGCACCGGATCGTGCTGGAGAACGTGTCCGAGGAGACGATGATGCTGTTCAAGCAGGCGCGCAACGCTGCGTCGGATGCGAAGGGTGCGACGTGCACCGATGACGAGCTGGTGCGTGCGTTGGCCGCCGCGATCCTCGAGCCGGCATCGCAGCAGTCACCGAGAAAGCCACGGCACCAGCTCGCGACGACGACCTGCCGTGTGTGCAGGCAAGCGCACCGCGTGGGTACCGGGATGGAGATCGCCGTGTCGGCGCAGGAGCTCGAGCGGGTGCGGTGTGACTCGGAGGACATCGGCGATCTCGAGCGGGAAGATCCGGGGCGCAAGCTGCAGAAGTCGATCCCCGAGGCCACACGCAGGAAGGTCGTCGTGCGCGACCAGCATCGGTGCACGGTGCCGGGGTGTCGATCGACCCGGTTCATCGAGGTGCATCACATCAAGCCGCGCTCCGAGGGCGGAGGTCACGAGCTATCGCAACTCACTTCGCTGTGCGATGGGCATCACGTGTTGCTTCATGAGGGCGTGATCGCGATCCGGGGCACGGCGCCGGACCACCTGGTGTTCGAGCTGCCGCTTGATCCCGGGGACTGAAGGGAGATCAGTCCCCGCAGGGACGGAAGGAGCATCCCGTCCCGGCGAGGACGGGGCGTGATCGTTGACAGTCGAAGAGTTGAACGAAGCGAGCGAGGCATCGGTGGCCTCGCGGCGCTGCGCGAGCCGTCCGCGGTGTGGCGGCGCGACACACGCGAACCGTGCGCGGTTTGGCGTCGTGGCGCCTACCTGAGCTTGGTATCCGCGATGCAGCTGGGAGAGGCATGCGGTCTCTTCCCCTCCTGCTGTCTCTCGGAACCCTCACGGCGTGCGCCAGTGGCCCTCAGCGCGTGGACCCCGATGGGCCCCGCAGCTATCGCGAGCGCATGACCGAGGCGGACAAGCACGATCACGACGCTCAGATCCACGAGCGCCAGGCGGCCGAGGCGCGCGGGCGGATCGATCCGACCGGCGTCACCTGCGGGCATCCCGTCGTCGGAGCGGTGGCGGACCAGTCAACCTCGGGCGGTGAGCGCCTGAGCACATGGGTGCCGTGCTGGAGCGTCGAGCGAGATGCTGCCAAGTATCACCAGGCCGAGGCGGAGCGGCTGCATCGCGAGGCGCGGTTCGATCGCGGCGTGGCGCGGAACCTGCTCGAGGTCGAGCACGAGTTCTGCGGCCAGATGCCGGACTCCGAGCTGACGCACACGCCGTTCTATCACCGTGAAGATGTCGCGGCGGTCGAGCCCTACGTCGAGGGTGGTGCGGTCAAAGGCGCGCGGATCCACTTCAAGCCGATCCGCGGGCTCGATGCCGGCTGGATGCGGCAGGCGCTGCTGTGTCATCGCGCCCGTGCGGCCACCATCGGCTACGATCCCAAGTACATGGCGTACGACCCGAGCATGATCTCCGACGTCAACGTCGTGGTGACTGACCGGGCGGGCGCGGTCACCGTGCTGGTGCGCAGCGATAGCGAGCCGACCACCGCCGTCGTGGTGTCCCGGGCCAACGCACTCCTCGAGCACACCGCGCCCACGTCGGCCGCCGAGTAGCGCGCAAGTTCGGCGCAGTGTGTCGGGAGCCACGCAGGTTCAGCGCCGGACCGCGAACGTGAGCATGGCGGTGTGGCGAGACGCCGCATCCTCGACGGTGCCTGCGCGACCGTCGCGGCGATGGAGGCGACCGTCGACCATGACGGACCAGCGGTCGTGGCTGTAGCCGGCGGCCAGCTCGGCGTTGGCGTCGAGATCGGTGAAGTGGAGCTTCTTGGAGAGCATCTCCTGGTCGCGGTCCGCGCTGTCGAGCGAGCCGAACCGCGTGCCCGAGAGCCGAGCGCCGGCGAAGTAGCCGCCGTAGGCGAGGTTGATGCGCGGATCCATCGAGGCGCCGAGCCCGAAGTAGTACGGGTGCTCGCGGCCGTCCATCACGTTGCGCATCCGCTCGTCCGGGTGCTCTGCGCGCCACGCCTCGAACGCCTGAGCCTTCAGCATCCCGAAGTCGACGTAGAGATCCGCGCCGACGGCGAGCGTGAGGCCGCTCGAGTGGCGCACCTGGTAGTCGATCGAGGGGCCGAACGCGACGGCGGTCAACAGATCCCAGTCGCGGTCGGTGCGCTCGGAGTCCTTGCGATAGTCGAACTCGGCACTCACGCCGGCGACGAGGCGGCTGTCGTCGGTGTTGCGGTAGTAGCCTGCCACCGTGGTCTTCGCGCCTCCCTCGTAGGAGCGCACGCCGAGCTCGTCGGTCGGTAGCTCGGCGGCGAAGCTGACGTGCCGTCCACCGCGGAACGTGCCGCGGCCCTGCGCGGGGATGAGATCGAGCTCGCCGCGCACGCCCACGATCCCGAACGCATCTCCGTTCTCGAGGCCCATCCCGCCGCGCAGCTCCAGGTGGGTGTCGCTGGCGTGGTGGATCATCTGATACGCGGCCTCGCCGAGGGGAACGCCCGCCGTCGAGGTCACCGCCATGTCGTTGAGGCTGCCGTACTCGCGGAGCTCGAGGAACACCTCCCAGGTGCCCGAGGCGAGCGTGGAGATCGCGAAGGATTCACCGATGCCGTAGCCATTCTCGCGCGCGAGGAAGTGCGTCAGCATGCCGAAGCCCGGGTGGCCGAGCGCGTTGATGTCGTAGGGGTTGCCATCGAACCGCCACGCGTCGAGGCCACCGAGCTTGGCCTGCAGGGCGGCGTCACCGCGGAGCTGCCAGTCCACCTCGTTCGGCTTGCCGTTGTCGCGCCAGTACCAGCGATTGCCGACGGCGAACACCGCGGCGAGCTCGATCGCCATGCGCTTGTGATGGGCGCGTGGTGCGCGCTGCTCGAGGCCCTTGGTGAGCTTGTCGATCGATTCCGCGTGCGCGGAGGTCGGGGCGAGCGAGAGTAGAGAGGCAGCGAGGGTGAGCGTCGTCGCGGTGTTCATGAAGCGACGATGCGTTGATCGCGCGTGAGACCAACATCGTCGAGCTGTTGTGCGCGCGTGAGCCAGCGCGTGACGAACGCGTGAGCCTTCCTCCCAGGACGTGAAGTGCGCGTGAAGTCGGCGGGTGATCTCGACGGGGAGGACAGAAACCGTACGGCGCGATACCTCCGCGCACCGGGCCGATCTGCGCGGGAACGTTGGGCCTACACCGTCGGCGTGCGCTCGCGCCCGACCACGGCGAGTGCGATGTCGGCACGTTGGGAGGTCTGGTCGGCAGCGCGCTGTCAGCGAGCCCACCAACATCCGCGCCGTGGAGGATGACCCCGGCGGTGTGCACGTAGCGCGACCTTGTTACCGACAGCCTTCGTTTGAAACAGTGGCCGTCATGGGCAGTCACGTTTCACGCGCAGCAGTTCCCTTCGTCCTCGTGTTCGCGCTCGGCTGCTCCACGCAGTTCGATCCGCAGCCGTGCTCTCTCGACGGAGATTGCGGATCTGGGCTGGTCTGCGAGGTCCGCGAGCAGGCCCCGGTCTGCGTGCACGCGGAGGATGCGCCGCTGATCATCGGGCAGAGCGCGCCGGTCTCGGGCACCAACCAAGCGCTCGGCACGGGCATGAAGCTGGGCATCGAGCTCGCGTTCAAGGAGCAGAACGAGGCGGGTGGCGTGCGCGGGCGGCAGCTGGTGCTCGAGTTCCGCGACGATGCGTATCAGCCCGATCTCGCCGAGGCGGCCGCGCGCTCGCTCGTCGATGTGCAGCCGATGCAGGCCGCGCCGCGGTGCCCCACCACGTCGACGCCGGCTGTCGCGGGGCAGGCGCCGATCTCGACCACGGCGCTCGCACGTGGTCCGAATGCGGTGCTCGCGTTCCTCGGAAACGTCGGCACGCCGACGATGGTCCGCTCGGCGCCGGTGGCGATCGAGACAGGGACGATCTTCTTCGGTGCGTTCACGGGCGCCGCCACGATCCTGCGCGATGACAAGGCCGCCGGGTGCAGGCCGTTCATCTTCAACGTCCGCGCGAGCTATGCGCAGGAGGCGCGGGCGACCACCGAGTACTTCAAGAAGAAGGGCGTCGCTGACTACAAGCACTTCGTCAGCTTCGACCAGAACGATTCGTTCGGTCAGGCCGGCTACGACGGGCTCGTCGATGCCTACAAGAACGTGCTCGGCATGTTCCCGGGCTCGGCGGATCCCACGAATCCGATCATCCGGTTCCGCTACGTGCGCAACGATGATGCGAGCGTGCCGGCGCAGGCGGCGGCGGCGGAGAGCTACCTCGCGACGATGCTGGGCGCCGACAGCGCGAGCCACACCGTCGGCGTGTTCATGACGGACACCTACGGCGCGGGGGCGCAGTTCATCGAAGAGCTCCGGCGCTGGCAGTTCGCGAGCGATGCCCAGCAGACCGCGCTGAACAAGGCCGCGCGTCTCAAGCTGTACTTCTCGAACGTCTCGTTCGTCGGGCCCAATGCGCTGTCCGATCGGCTGGTCGCGGCGGGCACGGTGACCACGCCCGCGGGCGCGATGCCCCTGACCGAGGGCGTGGTGGTCTCGCAGGTCGTGCCGAACTATCAGAGCGACTCGAGCGATGTGGTCACCGCGTACAACCGGCTGATCGCGGCGAGCGGTGCGCAGGCCGGGTTCACATCGCTGGAGGGCTATGTCGCGGCGCGCGTGTTCATCGCGGGCCTCCAGGCGCACAAGGGGCCGTTCTCGCCGGAGGGGCTGATCAAGACGTTCGAGAGCCTGCCGGACCTGAGCCTCGGCCTCGGCGCATCCTCGGGGTTCTCGGAGGCGAACCACCAGTACTCGAACTCGGTGTGGGGCACGAGCATCCAGCCCAACGGCACGTTCCGGAACCTCTACTTCTGGAGCTCGGGCCAGGCGATCCAGTTCTTCGAATGAGGTCACCCACCATGAACCGTGACCCCGAATACACAGCGCTCGCGGACCAGCTCGCGCAGACCGCGACGGTGGGCCGCTACATCCTGCATCGCCAGATCGCGCGCGGGGGCATGGCCACGATCCACATCGCGCGCCTGATGGGCGATGAAGGGTTCTCGCGGATCGTCGCGGCCAAGCGGCTGCACCCGGAGTTCGCGGAGGATTCGGAGTTCGTGGCGATGTTCCTCGACGAGGCCCGGATCGCGTCGAAGGTCCACCACCGCAACGTGGTGCCGGTGCTCGACGTCGTGACCACGCAGGACGAGGTGCTGCTGGTCCAGGAGCTGGTCCACGGCGCGCCGCTGCACTGGCTGCTCAACAAGACCCGCCAGCTCCAGGAGCGGATCCCGATCGACATCGCGGTCTCGATCGCCACGCAGGTGCTCGCGGGCCTGCACGCGGCCCACGAGCTGGTGGACGAGATGGGGGTGGCGCTGCACGTGGTGCACCGGGATGTCTCGCCGCAGAACGTGATGGTCGCGACGGATGGCACCGCACGCCTCCTCGATTTCGGCGTGGCCAAGGCGTCGATGGCAGCGCACACCACGCGCGAGGGGACGTACAAGGGGAAGCTCGCGTACTCGGCGCCCGAGCAGCTGCGCGGGCACGCGACGAAGCAGAGTGACCTCTACGCGCTCGCGGTGGTGCTGTGGGAGCTGATCGTCGGGCACCGCATGCACGGCGCGCAATCGGAGGTCGAGCTGGTCGCCACGATCATGACCGGCCGGCTGCCAACGCTCGCCGAGACGTTGGCGCCCGAGCGCGAGTGGCAGGCGATCGGCGATGACTCGTGGAGCCAGGTGGTGGCGGTGGACGCGATCATCTCGCGCGGCCTCGCAGTGGATGTCGCGGATCGCTGGACCACCGCGGTGGAGATGGAGGAGGCGCTGTGCCGCGCGGTGCCACCCGCGGCGACGAGCGCGGTGGCCGCGTGGCTCAAGCGCGTGGGCAAGGAGTACCTCGACAAGCACGATCGGCTGATCGCCGAAGAGGAGGCGAGCTGGCGGCGCACCGGCGGTGGCGCGAGCACCACCAGCCGACGTTCATCACCGGCGGGCGCGCGGCTGCGGACGTCCGCGGGCGTGGAGCGGCCGGACGCTGCCGTGCCGATCGCGCCGCGGGCACAGCGCTCGCGCACGATGGTGGCGCTGCTCGGTGCGCTCGTGGCCGGCGTGGCGATCGGCGTGGTGATGCTGCTCAAGAGCCCGAGCGCCGCGTCGCGAGCACCCGAGCCACAGCCGTTGATCGAGCCGACCGCAGCGCCAGCCGCGGCGACGATCCGCGAGGAGGCCCCGGCTCCGTCACGCTCCGCATCCTCGTCCTCGTCGAGCACGATCGATGCGACCGGGCCCACCGGCCGGGCACGGACCATCGAGCCCACCAAGCCCGAGCGGCGAACCGCTCCGCCGCGAGCGCCGCCGCGAACGACGCCCGCTCGGACCGCGATCAAGCAGGCGCCCCGCGCCGCCGCACGCACGGTCGAGGCCCGACCCGAGACCATCACGCCCCCGGGCACGCCGCCGGAGCCCGAGGTCAAGCCCGTGAAGCCCGACTGCACCCCGCCCTACTACTTCGACGGCGCCAAGAAGATCTTCAAACCCGCATGCCTGTGATGCAGGCCCACCCAAGGAGCACGCAGATGTTTGTCCGTCGCCAAGTTCTCGCGATCGCCCTCGTGATCGTCACCGGCAGCGCCCCCGCGTTCGCCGACGAGCTGTCCAAGGAGGGCTGCATCGATGCGCACAGCCGCGGCCAGGATGCGAAGGAGCAAGGCAAGCTCTCGCTCGCCCGCAAGCTGTTCCTCTCGTGTGCGCAGTCCACCTGCCCTGCCCTCGTCCAGGGTGATTGTGCCCGGTTCGCGGATGATCTCACGCGCATGCAGCCGACGCTGAGCTTCGTCGCGCGTGATGCCGCGAGCGCGGACCTGCCCGACACCGCCGTGTACATCGACGGCGTGCTCGTGGTGACGCGGCTCGATGACGGCAAGGCCCACGACGTGGATCCGGGCCCGCACACGATCAAGTTCATCCACGGCAGCAAGGATCAGACAATGACGCTCGTGGTCGGTGCCGGCGAGAAGGGGCGGACCGTCGCCGCGACGTTCGGTGAGCGCGTGATCGCCACGCCCGCGGCGAAGCCAGCGACCGTCCACCTTTCGCGGGCCACACACCCGCTGGGCGCGAAGCTCGTGATCGGACTCGGCGCCGCGATGGCGCTCGGTGGAGGTGGGCTCGGCCTCGTGGGGATGCTGCGGGTGCCCGACAACTGCTCGATCTCCTCGCACCAGTGCGCGGCCCCACCTGGAGATCCCTCGTTCGGCGAAGCCAGCGCGGCGCTCCGCCTGAGTAACCTCGGGTTCGTCGTCGGCGCCGTCGGTGTGGTGACCGTGGCCGGCGGGCTGATCTGGTACCTCGGCGGGAAGCACACCTCGAAGGAGACCGACGTCGTGGCGGCGCCGTGGCTGACGCCCGAGGCCGCCGGGTTCGCGGTGATGGGCCACCTGTGAGCGGCGCGTATCCGGTGCGGGTGCTCCCACCCGTGGTCTCGCGCACGCGCTCGGCGACGATGAGCGGCGTGGCACCGCGCGTGGGCACGCTGGTGGTCCAGGCGCCGCACGAGAAGGGCATCGTCTCGATGGTGCAGCAGGTGCTCACGCGGCACGGCGTGACCGTGCTCGACTCCGCGCACTACTCCGATGCGCCCTCGCGGACGCTGTTCCAGCGGCTGCAATTCGATCTCGCGGGGCTCGCGGATCGCGTGACCCTCGAGCGTTCGCTCCGGGAGCTCGGGGAGCGCTGCGCCTTGCAGTGGCGCATGTGGTACGGCGATCGGAAGCGCAGGATCGCGATCCTGGTCTCCAGGCAGGAGCACTGCCTCTACGATCTGTTGATCCGTCACCGCGCCGGGGAGCTCGATTGCGAGATCGCGATGTTGATCTCGAACCACGCCGATGCGGCGCCGATCGCGCGCCACTTCGGCGTGCCGTTCCACTACCTCCCGGTGACCGTGGAGCTGCGCACCTCCCAGGAGGCCGCGGTGCGCGAGTTGATCGATCGTGCCGGCGTGGATCTCGTGGTGCTCGCCCGCTACATGCAGATCCTGTCCCCGGCGTTCGTGGCGGCGTATCCGCACCGGATCATCAACGTCCACCACTCGTTCCTCCCGGCGTTCATCGGAGCGAATCCGTATCGGCAGGCCCACGAACGCGGCGTCAAGATGATCGGCGCGACCAGCCACTACGTGACGGCGGAGCTCGATCAGGGGCCGATCATCGAGCAGGCCACCGTGCGCTGCGAGCACCGCGACGCCGTCGACGATCTGGTGCGCAAGGGCCGCGAGCTCGAGAAGCACGTGCTCGCGGCGGCGGTCCGCTGGCACCTCGAAGATCGCGTGGTGGCCTACGACAACAAGACCGTCGTGTTCGCCTGAGGTCGCCTACGGTGCCGTCGTGCGGCAGCAGCGGAAGCCGTTCGAGGACTCGAGCGTGTTGATCGCCGCGCGCGTGGTGCGGAAGTCGCAGGTGGCCCCGACCTTCGGTGTCTCGTAGGACCCACCGCGGAGCACCGCGATGTTGGTGCCGCCCGAGGTGGTACCAGTGATGTCGTCCGTCCACTCCTTGAGGTTGCCGGAGAGGTCGCGCACGCCGGGGGACGAGACGCACGCCGCGGCGGCGCCGGTGTTGATCATCACGTCGTTGTCAGGTGCGCCGGGAATGCCGTCGTAGGTCTCCGTGTTGCACGCGATCGGATCGAACGGGTTGCCGTACGGATAGGTGGTGTTGAGCGTGCCCTCGCAGGCGGTCTGCCAGCGCTGCCCGGTGCACAGCACCTTGCCGGCGGCGGCGCAGGCCGCAGCAGCCGAGGTCCACGTCACGTTGCGCCACGGCGGCACGCCGCTCTTGGAGCAGGCGCGCGAGCTCGACGAGTTCGTCGTCGCCGCGTCCGGACGCGAGGCCTCGTAGGTGTCGATGTAGTAGTCGAGTCCGGCCACGGTGACGTGCGTCATCGCATCGATCACGCGGTTCGCGCCCACCGAGTTGTCGACGATGCCGTCGCAGTCGTTGTCCTTGTCGTCGCACAGCTCGGGACCGGCCGCGGCGCCGGGCATGGAGATGATGCAGACCGCGGGGTTGTTGAGGTTCATCGCATCGCACTTGTACGTGCCGGTGCCCTGGCACTCGCCGATGCCGGTGTCGGCGCACGCCGTGTTGAGGTTCGGCTGCCCCTCGTCGATCGCGCCGTCGCAATCGTTGTCCTTGGTGTCGCAGCGCGTCTCGCTGAGGATCGCACCCGTCATCGGATCGGTCTGCACCGTGCCGGGATAGGTGCAGCGCCAGCCCATCGCGCCCATGCACATCGCCGTGGGTGCGGGCGAACCGCACTCGCCGCCGCTCTTGCAGATGTTCGGCGGCGTGCCGAGGTGGTCATCGGCGACGCCGCTGCAGTCGTCATCGAGCCCGTTGCACACCTCGTTGCCGGTGATGATGCAGAACCCTGCTTCGCAGCCGTTCGCGGGGTTGCCATCGTTGTCGTGATAGCCAACCTCGCAGGCGACCACGGTGCACGCGCCGCTCGTGCAGCCCTCGAACGCATGCGGCAGGTTGCACGCCGTCCCGCACGCCCCGCAGTTCTGCGGATCGCCGCTGGTGATGTTGTAGCCGTTGTGCGGCAGGCCATCGCAGTCCTGATCGAGCTCGGCGGCATCGCACTGCTCGAACGTGGGGAACACCGCACCCTGGCACACGGTCACGCCGCCGATGCACGTCCGCATCCCGAGATTGCACTCGCCGGTGTTGCCCTGGATCGGACCGTCCACGCCCGGGACGCAGGGCCCCGCGGGGAGCGACTCATCGAACAGCCCATCGCAATCGTCGTCGCGGTTGTTGCAGACCTCGGTCTGGCCACCGACGGTCCCGATCGCGCCCTGGCACTCGACCAGGTGCGTGGTCAGGCTGCAGTGGAACGTGCCCGCCACGCACTCGCCGACATCGGTGCCGCACCTGGCGCCACCGCCCGGATCGCCCTCGTCGGTCAGCCCGTTGCAGTCGTTGTCCTTGTTGTCGCACTGCTCGGGCGTGGGCGGCTTGCTGCACACCACCGCGCCGTTCGTGCACACGTTGATGCCGCCTGCGCACTCGCCCACCGCAGCGCCCGCGACGCCGCCGATGTCCGTGCAGGGGAGCCCCACCGGCGCGGGCAGCGAGCCCTCGTCGATCAGGCCGTCGCAGTCATCGTCGAGCTTGTTGCAGACCTCCACGCCGGTGGGCACGCACGTGCTCGCATCGGGCGCATCGATCGCATCGTCGCCACCGTCGTTCGCATCGCCGTCAGGCCCACCGTCGCCGTTGAGCTTGTTGCAGTTGAGGCAGTAGTCGTTGACGTTGCACGACAGGGACAGCGAGGTCCCCGCCACCAGCGCCGCGATCAGCAGCGCGCGGATCACGAGCGACCTCCCCGGCGGCGGCGCCGACGTCGACTTGTGATGAGGAGCGCCAGGCCGAGCAGCACACCACCGTCGCCGCCCGTGGTGCTACAGCCACCACCGCCGCCCGTGGTCACGCGATCCTCGACGCCGGCATCCGGCAGGAACGAGTTCGGGTCGTAGCAGGTGCCGCCCTTGCAGACCTCGCCCGGGTTGGGGCACTTCACGCCGAACACGTCGCACGGGTCGGTCTCGCACGCACCGCCGTTGTTCTCGTTGCAGAACTGGCTCTCGGGGCAGGTCACGAACTGACACGGGTTGTCCACGCACTTGCCGGTGTCGTCGTGGCAGACCTGACCGAACGGGCACGGATGCCCGCACGGATCGGTCATGCAGGTGCCGAGGCGGCAGCGCTGACCGGTGGGGCACTCGACATCCGCGCAGCTGCCGTAGCAGGTGTTGTTCACGCAGTACTGATCCGCCGCGCACATCACGCCCGCACACGGGTTGTCCGTGCACTGACCGACGCCGTTCGGATCGACGATGCAGTTCTGGGTGGCGGTGCAGCGCTCGGGGAACGTGGTGCAGTCGTTCGGCTTGCACTCGCCGGTGGCATCGATGCAGACCTGCGAGCCCGAGCACGTGACCTGGCTGCACGCCGAGACGCACAGGTGGTTGTTCGCCTGGTTCGGATCCTCGATGCACTGCTGCTTGGTGCCGGGCACCGCCGGGCAGGTCACGCCGAAGCACGGAT
>JAYVRN010000825.1:0-11257 GCA_043776275.1 Myxococcales bacterium
TCGCACGAGGGCTGGATCACGCAGTTGATGAACGTCTGTGCCGTCGGGTCGCCGCTGGCCTCCTTGAACGCGGTCACGCACTGCGTCTCGTCGATCTCGAGCGCCGCGAACTCTCCGCAGCGCGTGGCCTTGAGGTCCATCACGCGCTTGCACACCGCGTTGACGTCGGTGGCCGCGATGGTCGGCGCGGCGGGCCCCTTCGGCGTGGCGCCCGAGCCGGCGGTGATCGGCGGTGGGGTGGTGACGGGGGTGGGCTGGGGCTTGGTGGAGCCGCCGCATCCCGCGGCGAGGAGGAGGATCAGGCCGGCGCGCATGCCCGAAACGGTATCACGCGGTAGTGTCGCGCATGGCGATCCGTCCCGCCCACGACGATGACTTCGATGCGATCGCCGCGATCACGAACCACTACATCGCGACCTCGACGATCCACTTCGCGTACGAGCCGCTCACCGCGGGGGAGCTCCGCACGCAGTGGTATGGCTATCGCGATCGGTTTCCGTGGCTCGTCACCTGCGTCGACGGTGCCGTGGTCGGCTACGCCAAGGCCGGCACCTGGCGTGATCGCGCCGCGTACAGCTGGACCGTCGAGACCGGCATCTACATCGCCGACGCGTCACGCGGGCAGGGCCTCGGCAAGCCGCTCTACGTCGCGCTCCTCGCCGAGCTCGAGGTCAGAGGCTTTCGCTCGGTGGTCGCCGGGATCACGCTGCCAAACGAGCCGAGCGTGGCGATGCACCTCGCGCTCGGGTTCGAGCCATGCGGCGTGATCCAGGACGCCGGGTTCAAGCACGGTGCGTGGCACGCCGTGGGGTTCTGGCAGAAGCGGTTCAGCCAAGCCGTCGCGTCATGATCGTGCGCGGTGACGCCACGAACCCCGAGCGCTCGTAGAGCCGCATCGCGGGGTTGTCGGCGCGGACCTGCAGGTGGAGCGCCTTGACGTCGCGCAGCGCGAGCTCCGGGACCAGCGCCTCGATCGCCGCCGCGCCGGCGCCTTGCGTGCGCTGATCGGCATCGATCCACAGCTCGGTCAGCCAGCCCTCGCGCCCACCGAACTCGAGATCGAAGCCGAACGTGACGATCGCGTAGCCGATCGTCTGCCGGTCACGCGTCACCAGCCACACGCCTCCGAAGCCCGGGTTCCCGAGCAGCTGGCGGAGGCCGGCCTCGAGCCGAGCGCCGTCGATCTCGATGCTCTCGTGATCCTGGAGGGCGCGGGTGCGGGGGAGCACCTCGGGGAGATCCGTCAGCGTGGCGGGGCGGAGCGCGATCATGGGGACCGCATCATGCCATCCTCGGCGAGATGACGGATCGACGCGCGTGCGTGGTGATGCTGTTCGCGGTGCTGGCGTGTTCGAAGAAGGCCGAGGGGCCGGCCGAGAAGCCAGCCAGCGACAAGCCGGTGGTCGAGGCCACGCAACCATCCGTGGGCGATCAACGCCCGGCCGGAGCCGATCCGTTCGGTGCCGAGATGGGCGCGGAGCTGACGGCGATCACGCCGCGCAAGATCCGCGACACGCCGGCGAACTTCGGCAATCTCGTCGATCCGCACGAGGTGCCGAAGGGCGTGTCGGTCTACTACGCGCCCTCGATCGAGGACGTGCACGAGCAGATCAAGAAGGCGTTCGAGAAGCACAAGGTCATCGAACACGCGCTCGACGTGTTCCGCGCGGGGTTCGAGATCCCGGGGACGCTCGAGATCCGGCTCGCCACATGCGACGCCGCGGACATCCAGTACGACGGCTCCAAGGAACGCGCTACGATCTGCTACGAGCTGATCGAGCAGGCGATCGCCGCGTTTCAGCCGCTCGCGAAGTCGCCGGAGCTGTTCGGCACCGCGGTCGCCGGTGCGACGTTCGGCTACTTGCGCGACGTGCTCGGTCACATCTACGGTGGCTACGATACGAACGAGATCGGCCAAGACTCCGCGACCCTCACGATCTACCTCGGTGCCGGTGACGCAGGCGCCGCGATCATCCTGTCCGGAGCGTACTGGCTCGCCGCTCGGCGCGCACTCGCCCCGCCGCTGCGGTGGTATGACGGCCAACACGAAGGCAACCCCGACGCGTACGAGCGAGCGATCTGCGCGGTCTACGGTGCGAGCCGGGTCAAGCGGCCTTCGCTGGCGACCCAGCGCGGTGTCAAGAAGGCGCCCGACGCGTGCGCCGCCGTGTTCACCGACGAGGTCGCGTCCAACGCCAAGAAGATGCAGCGCCTGCTCAGCGATCGCGCTCTCGGCGTCTACAAGCTCGAGCGGGTGAAGGAGAAGGAGGTCGTCTACGAGTGCAAATCCACCGCCGGCCTGATGGTGCTGATCCTCAGCGACAGCAAGTCATCAAACTACTGGAAGGAGCAGCAGGAGATCTTCACGCGCAACTGCGAGGATCAGCACTGGTCGCAGGACCTCATGAACTGCGCCTTCAACGCGCACAACAAGGAGGCGATCGTCGCCTGCGGGCTCGAGATCAAACCGCACTGAGCAGGCGGCGCTGACCACCAAGCCCGTGTCGCGTGCGCGTTGCCTCCGGACCTGAGCGTGTTGGGGCGTGGCGATACGCACGCGCCAAGGAGTGCAGCAACGAGGCTCCGATCGTCCCGCCAGCGCGCCGCACTGAGCGGCCGTGCCGACCACCCAGCCCGTGGCGAATGCGCGATGCCTCCGTGCGTTGGGATGCCTCGGGGCCTTGCCCGATCGACGGTGCGGGTGCCGCGCACGCACCGAAGGCGACCCGTCAGCGTCGCGCGTGGCGCTGAGGAAGGACGATGCCTGAACGTACGGTCGTCATGGTCTGCTCCTCAGAGACCGAGGCTGCAGTGCATCTCGGCGTCGAGGGCTGTGTCGACGGTGCGCGCGGCGATGGCACGCGCGGCAGCAACGAGGCTCCGATCGTCCCGCGAGCGTGCCGCACTGAGCGGCTGCGTCTACTCGCGATCGAGGTACGTGTAGCCGATCATGCCCTGGCGGAACCGGTTGATCAGCGTCCGGCTCTCCTCGATCGTCATCAGCTTCTTGCGCAGCGCCGCCTCGACGCTGTTGCGCAGTCGCCCGAGGAGATCACTCGGCGAGTAGTCGACGAACGCGAGCACTTCACTGACCGTGTCGCCGGCGACCACTTCCTTGACGTCGTACTCGCCTTCGTCGGAGAGCTGGACGTGCACGGTGTTGGTGTCGCCGAACAGATTGTGGAGGTCGCCGAGGATCTCCTGGTACGCGCCCACCAGGAAGATGCCGAGGAAGTAGTCCTGGCCATCGGCCTTCGGGTGCAGCTCGAGCACGTGCTTGACGTCGCGCAGATCGATGAACGAATCGATCTTGCCGTCCGAGTCACACGTGATGTCCGCGAGCGTGGCGCGATGCGTGGGCTCTTCGTTGAGCCGATGGATCGGGCAGATCGGGAACAGCTGATCCACCGCCCACGCATCGGGCACGGACTGGAACATGGAGAAGTTGCAGAAGTACGTGTCGCTGAGCGCCTTCTCGAGGCCCTCGAGCTCCTCGGGCATGTGCGACATGTTGCGTGAGAGGTTGAGGACCTTCTCGCACGTCGACCAGAACAGATTCTCGCAGAGCACGCGGTTCTCGAGCGAGAGGTGCCCGAGGTTGAACAGCTGGAGGACCTGATCCTTGTACTCGACAGCGTCATGATAGCTCTCGAGCAGGTTCTTCGCCGAGACGCTCTGGAACGTCTCCCACATGTTGTTGACGAGCGGCGGCACCGGCTTCACGAGCGCCGCGGGCACCTGCGGCGCGAACTCGGTGACGCCGAGGACGTTGACCACGAGCACCGAGTGGTGCGCGGCGATCGCGCGTCCCGATTCGCTGACGATGTTCGGGTGCGGGACGGAGTCCGCGTCGCAGATCTCCTTGATCGCGAACACCACGTCGTTGGCGTACTCCTGCACCGTGTAGTTCATCGACGAGCTGAAGTTGGTCTGCGAGCCGTCGTAGTCCACGCCGAGACCGCCGCCGACATCGAGGTACGACAGGCCCTTGGCGCCCATCTTGTACAGCTCGACGAACAGCCGGCCGGCCTCGCGCAGTGCGTTCTTCACGCTCTTGATCGCGCTGATCTGCGACCCGAGGTGGAAGTGGAGGAGCTTGACCGTGTCGGTCTGGCCCCATGCCTTCAGCTTGTTGATCGCGTCGACCATCTCGGCTGCGGAGAGGCCGAACTTCGAGAAGTCACCGCCGGACTGCTCCCAGCGGCCCGCGCCACGCGAGGACAGGCGCGCGCGGATCCCGACACAGGCCTTGATCTTCACGCGCTCGCTGACCCGGTGGATCTGATCGAGCTCCGTGGGCTTCTCGACGACGAGGATGATGGTCTTGCCCATCTTCGAGGCGAGCAGGGCCGTCTCGATGTAGTCCTCGTCCTTGTAGCCGTTGCAGATGATGATCGATTCATCATCCTGGTGGATCGCCATGATGGCGAGGAGCTCGGGCTTGCTGCCCGCCTCGAGCCCGTAGTGGAACGGGCGGCCGAACTCGATGATCTCCTCGACCACGGTGCGGTTCTGGTTGACCTTGATCGGGTACACGCCGCGGTACTGACCGCCGTAGCCGTACTCCTTGATCGCACCGTTGAACGCGCCGCATAGCAGCTCGATGCGCGCCTTCAGGATGTCCGAGAACCTGAGCAGGATCGGCAGCTGGATGCCGCGACCGCCGAGCTCGTCGATGAGCTCCTTCATGTCGATGGCGCCGTTGCCCTCGCCCCGTGGCTGGACGATCAGGTTGCCTTGGTCATTGACCGCGAAGTACCCACAGCCCCAGCGGGGGATGTTGTACGTGTCGTTCGCGTCGGCGGCGGTCCACCGGCGGAGCGGGTCGGTCGAGAGCAGAGCCTTCGCGCGGGCCATGGTTTGTACATGGGATTACGTGCATTTGCCCCCCGACGCAATGGGGATCGCCCCCTGCCCACAGCTACGCGGCGAGGCGCGGGCTGGACGCGCGGCGGATCCGGCGATGACCACGCGTGGCGGCCTCGTCCACATCGGCGCGCCAGTCCTTCGGATCGTAGATCTCCGAGAGCGTGCCGTGCGGGAACCGGCGGGGCCGCGTCAGCTTCGCGGTGACCGTCGCGGACGCCGAGCCTGCATCGGGCGAGATCACGTCGTGGACCTCCGTGCACGGCACTTCCTCGTCGGCGGTGCGCCACGGCTCGCGGACATCGCCGAACAGGCTGTGCATCACGTTGCGGATCGTGTCGACGCCGCCGGTCCAGCCGCGGCCGGCCATCACGCGCTCGAGCGCCTCGATCATCGCGGCGCACGACGGGTAGCGCATCCCGCGATCTGCGGCGAGCGCGGTCCGCACCACCTGCTCGAGCTCGAGCGGATAGTCGGAGACCAGGTCGGAGGGCGAGATGAAATCGCCACGGACCACGGAGAGCATCCGCTCGAAGTCCGTCTTGCCATGGAAGCAGCGCGCGCCGGTGGTCAGCTCGTAGAGCACGATGCCGAGCGCGAACACGTCGGTCAGGTGATCGACCTTGTCGCCCATGCACTGCTCGGGAGACATGTAGCTCGCCTTGCCGCGGACGATGCCGGGTGAGGTGTGGACGGTGGAGATCGTGGAGCGCGCGATCCCGAAATCGACGACCTTCACCACGCCATCGTGGCCGACCATGATGTTCGACAGCGAGACATCGCGGTGCACGAGGCGGAGCGGCTTGCCCTCGAGATCACAGCGCCGGTGGGCGTGATCGAGGCCGGCGGCGGATTGCGCGACGATCGAGAGCGACATCGCGAACGGGATCGGCTGGTTGCCGTGCGAGGCGGCGAGCAGGATCTCGCGGAGATCGGCGCCGTGCACGTACTCCATCGCGAGGTAGTGGAGGCCGCCGAGGACCTCGGCGCCGAGCACGCTGGCGACGTTCTTGTGCGAGAGCAGGCCGACCACGCGGGCCTCATCGAGGAACAGGGCGCAGGACTCGCGATCCATCGAGCGCTGGGCGTTGAGGACCTTGAGCGCGACGTGCTGATCGCCGTCCTTGGCGAGGTACACGTCGGCCATCCCACCCTGCGCGAGGGGCTTCACCAGCTCGTAGGTGCCGAGGCGCTGACCTACCGACACCTGAGAAACCTCATCACTGGTCATCGGATATCCTACGAGGCTCGAGCCAGGGTGGATCCCTGCGATCATTCCCGAGGAGTTCGAGGTAGTTAAGAGGGTGTTTGTCATGGTCTCCGGATCAGGTAGTTAGCGCCGACCACCGCCAGTTCGCCGGTGTGCGCACCGTGGATGCAGCCAAGATCCGTCCGTGGAACGGGCGGTTACAGCACAGAGGCGTGAGGGTCCCCGAAGTCGCACCGAATCGACCTCAGACGGAGTAGTCAGGCGGCTTACATCTTGTCATGACAGCCGTTTTAGATAGATTCGCGCACCCCCTATGGCCAACGAGGTCGTCAAAGGCAGCCCAGCCGCGATCGTGATCGCGGATGAAGAGCGGCTGTTCGGCCAGATCCAGGCACGCGTCGCGCTGGGCGAGGAGGACGAGGGCCGCCCGCGGATCGGCGCGAGCGATCTCGATACACAGCTGTTGAGCCTGCGCGATCAGATCGCCGAGGCCCGGCCCGAGGATCTCCCGCCGCTGGTCGAGGAGATGACCCGGCTCGCGGCGCTGCGCACGCGGATCGGCGGCGGTGTGTCGCTACCGATCGACATGGCCTCGCCGTACTTCGCGCACATGCGGCTCAAGGAGCACGGCAAGTCGCGCGACGTGATGGTGGGCAAGCGCGGCTTCATCGATCGCCAGTCGAACGTTCAGATCGTGGACTGGCGCAACGCGCCGATCTCCCGGATCTACTATCGCTACGAAGAGGGCGATGACTACGAGGAGGAGATCGCGGGCCGTCGCACCGAGGGCATGGTCGAGGTCCGCCGCAATGTCTCGATCCACAAGGGCAACCTCCGTCGGATCGGCGCGCCGCAGGGCACGTTCCTCAAGGACGCGCGCGGTAGCTGGGTTCAGGCGGTCGGGCAGATCGCGCCCGTCCTCCACGGCGGCATGGGCAAGGCCGCGCGGCCGGTCGCGCCGCCCCGCGAGAAGGGCAAGCTCGGCATCCACCACGGCGTCGCGCGCGCTGACAAGGCGCTGCCCGAGATCGCCGCGTTGATCGACAAGGAGCAGTTCGAGCTGATCACCCAGCCGGGCAGCGGCATCGTCGTGATCCAGGGTGGCGCCGGCTCCGGCAAGACCACGGTCGCGCTCCATCGCATCGCGTTCCTGAACTTCCAGGACCCGCGCCGGTTCCGGGCCAACCACACGCTGTTCGTCGTGCCCTCGCAGGCGCTGGTTCGCTATGTCTCCGGCGTACTGCCCTCGCTCGGCGTCTCGGGCGTCCCCGTGGTCACGTACACCGGCTGGGCGCGCTCCACGCGCATGCGCTGCCTCCCGGAGGCGCCCACCAAGTACAACCTCGATCCGCCCGAGCACGTCTCGCGCGTGAAGAAGCACCCGGCGTTGCTCGGCATGCTCGCGATCTGGGTCGAGAAGCAGGCGGTGGAGATCGGCGGGGAGCTCGCCTCGATCCACGCGCCGGCGATCGAGGAGTGGAACCGCCTCGTCAAGCGCGCGCTCGTGCCGCGCCTCGCGGGCATGTACAGCTGGGCGAAGAAGGCGGCCGAGCTCGATCCGAACATCCGGGTGGCGCTCGAGGGCGCGATCAAGCGCTGGAAGAAGCGCGCGGATGACGTGGTGCTCGACTGGGCCGAGATGTTCACCGATCCGGTCGCGCTCGGAGAGGGCTTCGTCGGGACCGATGTGTCCACCAAGGACATCGAGCGCGTGGTGGCGTGGATGCGCCGCCAGCTCGCGAAGGCGCAGAAGGCGCCGGTCGACGAGGAGGGCAAGGAGATCCTCGACGCGGAAGGGCAGGCGCTCGAGCCCGATGAGGACGATCCGGCCGGCAAGTTCGACGACGAGGACGATCCGATCCTGCTGCGCCTGATCCAGCTCAAGCGCGGTTCGCTGCAGACGCCGAACGGCGACGAGATGGTCTACGAGCACGTGGCGATCGACGAGGCGCAGGATCGCTCCGCGCTCGAGGTCAAGGTCCTGGTCGAGGCCGTCCACGCACCCGACAACGATCCGAGCAAGCGCTCGGTGACGATCGCGGGTGACACCGCGCAGCGGCTGGTGTTCGACAACAACTTCAGCGGCTGGGCCGAGCTGCTCCTGCAGACCGGGCAGCCCGCGATCGTGCGGCCGCTCAAGCTGTCGTACCGCTCCACCGCCGAGGTCATGCAGCTTGCGCGCGAGATCCTCGGCCCCGATCTCGCGCCCGAGGAGCCGCTCGCCGCACGTCCCGGCGAGCCGGTCGAGCTCCACGAGTTCGGCGATCTGGGCGAGGCCGTGGCGTTCCTCGGCGATGCGCTGCGCAACCTGATGGCGCGCGAGCCCACCGCCTCGTGCGCCGTGATCTCGCGCCACCCCGAGCAGGCCGACGCGTATTACGAGGGCCTGAAGCGCGCCGAGATCCCGGCGCTGCGCCGCGTGCGCAAGGACGAGTTCAACTTCCAGCCCGGCGTCGATGTCACCGATGTCACCAGCGTGAAGGGCCTCGAGTTCGACTACGTGGTGATGGTGGACGTCAACGCACCGAGCTACCCGGACCAGCACTGGGCGCGGCACCTGCTCCACATCGGCGTGACACGTGCGGCCCACCAGCTCTGGATGGTCTCGACGGGCGAGCCGAGCGTGCTCGTGCCTCGGTCCCTGCTCGACGGCGGCCGGATGACTGTCGGATGACCGTCGGCTGACCGTCGGCTGAAGTCGCACGATGTGGGCAAGGGTGAGCTTCTGCCCAACTTCCGTTCGGCGACCCGATCGATCGATAATGGAGGAATGCGGTCATCAACGACGATGCTGATCCTGGCGCTGGGCGTGACGGGATGTGGACGACTCGGGTTCGGCGAAGATGATCCGAGCAGCACGGACGAGGGTGGCGGCAACATGACGGTCGGCGTCGTCGATGCCACGGCGCGTGCGCCGGCGGTGTGCGAGCGGCTCAACAACCTCGCCACGGTTGGCGCGAACGTCGATCTCGCGCTCGCGACCACGCCCACCGGACTCTCGGCGTTCTGGGTCCCGACCGCAGGCGGCAGTCTGTCTGGCGTCGACATCGGGACCAATCGCGCGGCGAGCCTGGTGAGCATCGTGAAGGTGGGGGCGTTCACCGCGAGCTCCGCCGCGTACCTCGATGGCCAGCTGGTCGCGGGCGGCATCAGCACCTCCCGCGCGCTCGTGCACTCGGTCCCCCAGCCGCTCGCGGGTGGTACCGAGATCGGAAACTTCGACGGCGAGTTCGTCGGCAAGACCACGCTGACGCACTCCAACGGTGATCGCGTCACCGCCACGAGCTGCTCGTCGGGGTTGACCGTGAACGCGTTCGACAACGCGTGGAACGGGAGTCCGGCGACGTTCACCGTCAACACGAGCCAGAGCGTGAGCATCGATCTGACGCCGATCGGTGCACAGTCGCTGGCCGTGTGGTCCACCGCCTCGACGTGTCACTACGAGACCGTCACGAGCAAGACCACGGGCACCGCGCGGCAGACCGCCTCAAAGGCCTGCCAGCTCGCACGGCTGACCTCGAATGGCACCGAGGTGGCCATGGTGTTCGAGGAAGGCACCAAGACCGGCCTCGTGATCGACGACGCGACCACGCTGTCCGCGGTCAACGCCGTGTACGCGAACGGCGCGCGCTCGCCTCGCGTGCTGTGGGACGGCGCGCACTACTGGGTCAGCTACCTCGACGCGACGGACCATGTCGTGATCGGCTACGTCGACGAGTACGGGATGACCCTGACCACGCAGCTCCCCGACAAGGCGCCGACTGACAAGGCGTACGAGCTCGGCATGCTCGATGGTCAGCCGTGGCTGTTCGCCGTGGGGCAGACCGATTCGCAGCTGACCGCCGCGCGGCTCTGCGTGCCTGCGATCTAGGCAGATCTAGCCGCAAGGCTGTGGCGACGATGCCTTCAAGCAGATCGATGCCGCGAGCCTGTGCCTATCGCGCTCGCCCACGACCAACCTCGGGACTCACGCTCTCCGCGTCGCTGACCGGGAGGCTTCGGAGCACGCGCGTCACCTCCGGACCTGAGCCTGTGGCGCTCGTCCACGACCAACCGTGCGCTGGCACATGCTCGGGACTCGACGCCATCCGCGTCGCTGACCGGGATCCTTCGGAGCACGCGCGTCACCTCCGGACCTGAGCCTGTGGCGCTCGAAGAAGCTCCGGACGTGAGGCCGGTCGCCGTTGGTCGCGAGCCTCCACCGACCACGCGCCATGCGCCTACTTCGTTCAGCTGTTCGATTGTCAGAGATCTCCACCGAGCCCCGCAGGGACTGATCTCCCTTCAGTCCCCGCGGTGCGCGAGCGGGAGCTCGAACACGAGGTGATCGGGCGCCGTACCGCGGATCGCGATCACGCCCTCGTGAAGCTGGAGATGGTGAGCATCACAGAGCAGGCCAATATTTCGGAGCTCGTGACCTCCACCCTCGGAGCGCGGCTTGATGTGATGCGCCTCCAAGAACCTGGTGGATCGACAGCCAGGCACGATGCATCGACACCGGTCGCGCACGAAGACCTTCCTGCGCGTGGCCGCCGGGATCGACTTCTGAAGCCTGCGCCGTGGCTCTTCGGTGTCCAGATCGCCGATGTGTTCGGAGTCGCACAGCGCGCGCTCGAGCTCCGCCGCCGAGACCGCGATCTCCATGCCGGCCCCCACGCGATGCGCCTGCTTGCACGCGCGGCAAGTCGTCGTCGCGATCTGATGGCGCGGCTTGCTCGAAGTACCATCGGCCGGCTCGAGCACGGCCGCCGCCAGCGCACGCACCAGCTGATCGTCGGTGCAGCTCGCGCCCTGCGCATCTGCGGCGGCGTTCCTCGCCTGTTTGAACAGCATCATCGCCTCCTCGGAGAGGTTCTCCAGCACGATGCGATGCCGGATCTTCTTCGGGTCCACCGGATCCGCCGGCAGGTCGCCTTTGGACTTGCCGCGGACCAGCTGCTGGACCTCCGTCGAGATCTTGCCCTCTGCCGCGTCGAGCCACGCAGCCTCGGTGTTGCGGGTCGCCACGCGCGTCAGCTCGCGCACGCTGGTCCACGCGAGTTCCCCCGCCCGGAACTGCGCTGCGATCCCCGGCAGCTCGAGTAGCTCGTGCGCCACGCGCATGCGCTCGGTCGCCACGTGATGCGAGTGCTGCAGCACGCCCTCGATGTACGCGTAGATCGTCGGGAACCCCATGCGCCG
>JAYVRN010000826.1:0-42976 GCA_043776275.1 Myxococcales bacterium
CCGGGCATCCTCGACGATGTGGGCCTGCAGGCGGCGATCGAGTGGCAGTCCGAGGAGATCGCCGCGCGCGCCGGCCTCAAGATCGACGTCCGCGCCGAGCTCGGCGATGTGCAGCTCGAGCGCGGCTTCGCCACGGCGGTGTTCCGGATCTTCCAGGAGGCGTTGACCAACGTGGTCCGCCACGCGAGCGCACATCACGTGGTGGTGGAGCTCGGGCTCGAGCGCGGCCGTCTCCGCCTCTCGATCTCGGACGATGGCATCGGCCTTCGGGATCCCACGCCCCGGAGCAGCTCGCTCGGCCTGCTCGGGATGCGTGAGCGGGCGAAGCGCCTCGGCGGCGAGTGCATCGTGCAGCGGCGCGAGGTCGGCGGCACCGTGGTGTCGCTGATCGTCCCGCTGCGGTTCCCCGCGGACGCGCCGGTCGACACCGGCGAGTTCGTTCGGCCCGAAACCTAGCCCGGAGGTCAACGGGATCCGAGCGCGGCGAGCACCGCGATATCGAGCGCATCGGCCGCCGCGTACAGCGACTCCCCGTCGATCGGCGCCTTGTACGGCGGGACCGTCGCGCTCACCTGCTCGGCCACGGTCCGGGCCAGCTCCCCGAACGAGGCGTCGCAGCCCGCGACCGTCGCGACGATCGCGATGATCGCGGTGACGTCGTCCAGCGGCTGCGAATCGAGCACCGCGCCCAGGCCGGCCGCCATCACCGTGGGCACGGCGCCGTCATCGAGGACGACGGTGCGCGCACTGATCGCACCGTGGCTACCACCGAGCTCGTGGACCGCGGCGGCGGCGCGCGCGAGGCGCTTGAGCAGGCGGATGGTCTCGGTCGGCGGCAGGCTCGGCGTGGCATCGGCGAACGAGGCTCCGGACGGAGCCTCGAACACCGCTACCCGCGTGGCGCGATCGAGGGACAGCGCTCGCTGAACGAACGGGCTCTGGGCTCGACCGAGGAGCCGGGCCCGCTCGATCGCCTTCTCCGCCTCCGCGCTGTCGTCGAACCGCTCGATCACCACGGACCGATCGAGGACGGTATCCACGGCGCGCGCGAGCTGCGAGATCGGCGTGGTCCCGAGCGGCGTCTCGAACTGATAGCGCGGCTTGACGTCCGGATCCTCCGCGAGCTGTGCGATCGAGTGCGGGCGGCTGTCGCGGCGCGCGCGCGGACCGAGGAGGGGCCGGCCTCCGAGATCGAGCGCCTCGAGCTCGCGACGAAGATCGGCGAGGGTCTGCGTTCGTTCGCGTGGATTCTTGACGAGCAGGGCGGCGAGGATCGGATCCCACCCGGGCGAGACGTTGGAGCCGATCGTGCTCGCCGCGGGAGGTTGCTCGCCGAGGTGCTGGGCCACGAAGTCGGGGCCCAGGAACGGCAGCCGCCCGGTGACGGCCTCGAACAGCGTGATCCCGAGCGCGTAGAGATCCGCGGCGATCGTGATCGGCGCACCGGTGATCTGCTCGGGCGACATGTACGCGAGCGTGCCGATCAGGCCGCCGGTCTGCGTCTGACCGAGGTCCACGAGGTGGGCCACACCAAAATCGCCGATCTTCGCGGTGCCGCGCGCATCAAAGAACACGTTCGCGGGTTTGACGTCGCGGTGGACGACGCCGCGGTGGTGCGCCGCCTCGAGGCCGCCGATGATGTCGAGCGCCATCCTCCGGACCTGCACGGGCGCGAGCTGCTCGCCCGCGGCGAGGCGCTGCGCGAGCGAGCCACCGGGCAGGTACTCCATCACGAGGTAGCCGCGCTCCACGGAGACGTCGTAGACCTCGACCAGCGAAGGATGGCGGAGCGTGCTCGCGAGGCGAGCCTCGCGCACGAATCGCTCGTAGGCCGCGCCACCGCGCGCCCCGGCGGCGAAGAACATCTTGATCGCCACCTGACGCCCGGCCACCTCGTCGGTGGCGAGGAACACGCGGCCCGAGGCGCCGGCACCGAGCAGCCGATCCAGGCGGTACCGGCCGGCCACGATCTCGCGATCGCGCGTGGTCTTGCGCTCGGTCGCCTCGTCGCGCCACGCCCGCAGGTAGGTGTCGAGGTCGGCGGGCACCGTGTCATCGGAGGCCCGGAGCTCGAGGAGTGCATCGCGTGCACCGTCGCGCAGGCCCATCGCGGCGAGGGTGCCGATCAGGTGGCGTTGCGCCGCGCCGCGCAGCGCTGGGGTCTTGCGGGCCTCCTGGAGCAAGCGTGCGGCTTCGGGGTAGGCGCCTCGCCGCGCGAGGATCCGGCCGAGCGCGAGCTGGATCGGCGCGCGCTCGCCATCGGACGCGAGATCGAGGGCGCGCTCGAGGAGGCGCCCGGCATCCCGATCTCGACCGGTGGCCTCGAGCAGCCGTGCGGCATCGAGCTCGTAGTGTGCGCGGGTGTACAGCTCGATCGCCCGGGTGGTGTCGCCGAGCTTCTCGGCGATCGGTGCGGCCTCGGCGTGGCGCCGCATCTTGATCAACACGTCGAGGGCCGCGTGCGCGCCCTCGTCGGTGGCGGTCAACAGCGCCTTGACCTCCTCGATCGTTGGCGCCTCGCCGATCTCGAGGGCATAGCGCAGCGCGCGCGGGAGGTCCCCGCCGGCACGAGCCTGCGCATAGGCGCTCCGGAAGTCCCACAGCTTCTCGTACAGCTCCATGGCCACGGCGTGCTCGCCGGCCGCGGCCGCCGCCTGCGCGGCGACAAGGGGATCGTCCGCATTGATCGCCACGTCCCGGCGATGGTACCAGAGCGGGATCCATGCACCAGCGCAGCGCCCACCGGTCCTTGCTCGTCGTCGGTTCCGTCGCCTTCGATGACATCGATGGCCCGTTCGGTCTCCACAAGGACCTCCTGGGCGGCTCTGCCTCGTTCATCAGCCGCGCCGCCGCGTACTTCACCAACAAGGTCTCGGTGGTCGCGGTGGTCGGGGAGGACTTCCCTCAGAACTACGTCGACGAGATGACCGCCCAGGGCATCGACTGCTCCGGCCTCGAGCGCGTCAAGGGCGAGACCTTCCACTGGGTCGGCAAGTACGCCCCGGATCTCTCCACCCGCGAGACCCTCGACACCCGCCTCGGCGTGTTCGCGGACTTCCAGCCCAAGCTCCACGATGCCCACAAGGACGCGCAGCTCGTGCTCCTCGGCAATATCGATCCGGCCCTCCAGCTCGACGTGCTGAAGCAGGTCCGCGCACCGGCGCTGGTCGCCACCGACACGATGAACCTGTGGATCAACATCAAGCGCGCGGACCTCGAGAAGGTGTTCGCGCGGACCCAGACCCTGATGCTCAATGATGAGGAGGCGCGGCTCTACGCCGGCGAGCACAACCTGCGCCGCGCGGCGGCGGCGATCCTCAAGGCTGGCCCGACCAGCGTGATCATCAAGCGCGGTGATGCTGGCGCACTGCTGTTCCACGGCGGTGGCGTGTTCGCGGCCCCGGCGATGCCGCTCGCCGACGTCAAGGATCCCACCGGCGCGGGCGACAGCTTCGCGGGTGGCTTGCTCGGCTACCTCGCGTACGCGGGCGACATGTCGCCCTCGACGATCCGCACGGCGATGATCATGGGCAGCGTGATGGGCAGCTTCGCGGTCGAGAAGTTCTCGGTCGCGGGCATCCAGGGCCTGACGACGCAGCGGATCCAGCAGCGGTTCGACGAGCTCGCCGAGCTCGCGCACTTCGAGCGCGTTCGCCTCTAAATCCCGTCCTGGTCGCCGTCCTGGTCGGTTCGCGGGCGGCGCCGAAGCACCACGGATCCGGCGATCGTGAGCAGCGCGGCGATCACGCACGCACGCCACGAGGATCCTGTACTCGGTTCGTGAGCCGGGCCGAGCGCAGCTTCGAGCGTGGGCGCGTCGAACGCGGGGCTCGAACAGAAGTCGTAGTCGGGCGCGGTATCACCGCCTTCGTCGTCGCAGACCACGAACCGGGTCCCCGGGTCTGGGTGAATGCCGCAGTCGCCGCCACCCAGGCCGGTCCTGGTGAACACCCGGTCGGTGACGTCGCCCTTCCACACCCGGTCGACGGCGAGCTCGACGACGAGGGGCGTCCAGGAGCGCGCGACAACCAGCCCATCGAAGGGGCTCGGCCCGAGGTATGCCATGACCACGCCGGCGAACACGCGCTGTGATCCCTGGCAGCTCTCCGCGGTCAGCTTGGAGAACGTGCCGCACGAGCACGCCGACGCAGGCGAGGGGACCGCGGCCACAGCCAGGATCACCAGCAGCGCGACCACGAGCGACCGCATCACAAGGAGGACATCGGCCGCGACCGGCGGTTGCGCGCGGCGATCCGCTCCGTGATATGTCCAGCCCATGAAGCTCCTGGCGCTGGTCTGGATCCTGGCGATTGGCTGCGGTGGACCGTCGCGTACCAGCTACGCGCAGTACCCCGGTGCGCCCGCGGTGTACGACCGCGCGAGCGCAACGCCCGAGGCCCTCGAGATCGCCGACAAGGTGCTCGCAGCACATGGCGGCGCAGCGGCGTGGGCAGCGGCCAAGCAGGTGCGCTGGCGCCAGACCGTGATGGTCGATGGCAAGCCGACGTTGACCGGCGAGCAGGCGTGGGACCGCTGGAACGCCCGCCACTGGGCGCAGACGGATCGGGAGAAGGGCGGCGCCTTCGCCGTGTTCTTCGATCTGTACGGCACGCATGTCGCGGGCTACATCGTCGGCCGCAGCGGCGGCAGGCAGACCGTGTCCTCGGGCGAGGCCGCCGAGGGCGCCGTGGTGGCGCGCAAGGCCTGGCAGCGCGACGCGACCGTCACGCTCGTCCCGTTCCTGCTCCACGAGCCCGGCGCCAAGCTCGAGTACCTCGGCCTCGCCAAGGACGGCGACCTCGAGCTGCACGAGCTGAAGGTCACGTTCGATGCGAAGGACACCGCGCGCACGGGCCTCGAGATCCACGCGTTCGCCGACAAGGGCACGTTCTTGATCCGCCGGGTCTCGCTCGTCAACGCGGCCGGCGATCGGTTCGGCTACGAGCTCGGCGCCTACAAGGCGTTCGGCGGGCTGCAGCTCGCCACCGAGCGCAAGAACCTGGGGAGCGGTGAGGTCGTCCAGATCTCCGACGTCAAGGTCTCGGAGCCCGACGACGATCTGTTCATCGCGCCCGTGTCATGAGCGCGCGGGAGATCGGCCCGAGCCTCGCAACGACCCCGGTGGTGACGCCATGATCATCTTCAAGATCTGCACGCGGGAGCAATGGCGGCAGGCCGAGGCCACCGGCGTGTTTCAGGGGGCGGCGGTCGACGCACTCGACGGGTTCATCCACTTCTCGTCCGCCGCGCAGGTAACAGAAACCGCACGGCGGCACTTTGCCGACCAGGACGATCTGGTGCTGCTCGGCATCGACGCCGAGGACCTCGGCGAGGCGCTGCGGTGGGAGCCGTCGCGGGGCGGCGATCTGTTCCCTCACCTGTACGCCCCGTTGCCGCTCACCGCGGTGCGCAGCGTCGAGCCGCTGACGTTGGGAGAGGCTGGCGCCCACGTGTTCCCGCCGAGCCTCGAGCTCATGCTCTCGCCCGCGCGGTGATCTCGCGGCGTGGGGCGATCAGGATCGTGGCTCGGGGTGGGCTTCGAGCTCCTCGACGACCGGCGCAGTGTCAGTCGGTCTGCGGGAACTGGCCCGAGACCTCGGCTCCAGCCTGCGTCGCGACCGCCGCGCGGTTGTCGGCGTAGAACTCGGCGACCAGCAGATCGTCGAACTGATCCGCGAACCGGCCCACGCCCGCGACCAGGGTCGCGAACTCGGTCGAATCGATGCCCTTCAGGGCGCGGCCGGCGTGCAGCACGATCCAGCCATCCGGCTGCAGCGCGAACGAGGCGATGCCGCCCATGTACGCGTTGTGCTCGAGCAGCTTCTGGAAGAAGGCGAGCTCCTTGCCGGGCGGCACGGAGCGGAACAGGGGAGCGATCGCGACGACGGCCGAGCCGGAGATGCCCGCGATCACGAACGCCGAGCCCCACTGAAGGCGCACGAGCTGGTCGTCGATCTTGACGGCCTTCTCGGCCAGACCGCTCCCGCTCAGCAGGTCGTCGAGCGTCGGCATCAGAACAGGCCGCCGAGCTTGTCGCCGAGACCGCCTGGGAGCTTGTCCTTGAGGCCCGATTTGGCGAGCATCTCCATGGCCTCGTCCTTGTGGTCGTGGAAGAAGGCCATGACCTTCTCCGCGGTACCCTTATCGATGCCGATCTTCTCGACCATCTTGTTGATAAAGTCTTCCATCTTGTGACGGAGCGTACGCGGGAGCGCAGCCTGTGGGCGTGGGGCTGGCGGGAAAACTTCCCCGATGATGCGGCGCGTGCCGGGCTGAGCCAGCTCGCCCGGGTGCTGGTACCCCACGCAGTGCCAGCACTCCGTGGGCTGCCACCCGAGGAGCCCGTGGTCCCGGCCGCCAGCGTGCCGATCCCGGACGCGCTCGCCGCGTTCAGCACCCAGGCTCCGCGCGATCGCGCGATGCACGCGCGGGGACGTGCGTTTCCGGATCTCGTCGGAGGCTTCGCCGGCGACTATGCCGGGGCGCCCGCGCTGATCGCACGCCCGCGTGACGAGGCCGAGGTCGCGCAGGTGCTCGACGTGGCGGCCGCGCGGGGCTGGGCGGTGGTGCCGTTCGGTGGCGGGACGTCCGTGGTCGGCGGGGTGGATGCACAGCTCGCGCGCGGTGATCGGCCCGCCGTGGTGAGCCTCGATCTCGGAGCGCTCTCCGGCGTGCGCGAGGTGGATGCGACCAGCCGGCTCGCCCGGATCGGTGCGGGCACGCTCGGGCCGCAGCTCGAGGAAGAGCTCGAGGTCCATGGTCTGACCCTGCGGCACTACCCCCAGTCCTTCGAGTTCTCCACGCTCGGAGGCTGGCTCGCGACGCGCGCGGGCGGCCACTACGCCACCGGGCCGACGCGGATCGACGAGCTCGCCCATGCGATGACGATGGTCACGCCGCGCGGCGTGCTCGCCACGCATCGGCATCCCGGCTCCGGTGCCGGTCCGGAGGCCGCGCGCCTCGTGCTCGGCTCCGAAGGGGCGCTCGGCGTGATCACCGAGGCCTGGATGCGCGTGGTCCCGAGACCGCGATGGCGCGCCACGGCCAGCGTGGCCTACCAGGAGTTCTCCGCCGGCGTGGCGGCCGCTCGCGCCCTCGCGCAATCAGGGCTGTTGCCGAGCAACGCTCGCCTGCTCGATGCGAGCGAAGCGCGCCTCCATCGCGTGCGGTTCGACGGCACGAGCGTGCTGCTGATCGGCTTCGAGTCGGCGGATCATCCGCTCGGTGCGTCGCTCGCCCGTGCGGTGGAGCTCGCGTGCGATCACGGCGGTACCGTGGTGTCGGGGCCCAGCGAGGCCGACGAGGCGACCCGCACGGGTGCGGCAGGCGCATGGCGTCAGGCGTTCTTCGATGCGCCCTACCTGCAATCCGCGCTGCTCTCGATCGGGATGCTGAGCGATACGTTCGAGACCGCGTGTACGTGGACTCAGTTCCCGGAGCTCCACGCCAAGGTGACCAGCGCGGTGCAGCGCGTGCTCGACGAGGAGTGCGGCGGCGGCATCGTCTCGTGCCGATTCACGCACCTGTATCCGGACGGGCCGGCGCCGTACTACACGTTCATCGGGCCGCTGCGGATCGGCGCCGAGCTCGTACAGTGGCGGACGCTCAAGGCCGCGGCCTCGGAGGCGCTCGCGGCGGCGGGCGGCACGATCACGCATCACCACGCGGTCGGGCGCACGCATCGTCCCTGGTACGATCGCGAGCGACCGCCGCTGTTCGCCGACGCGCTGCGCGCCGTGAAACGCGAGCTCGATCCGCACGGGGTGCTGAACCCGGGCGTCCTCGTCGACACGTGAACCCGTGGCTCACGCCGCGCGTGCCATCCGCCGCTTGAGCACATCGAGCGCGGCGACCCGATAGGCCTCGCCGAGCGTGGGGAAGTTGAAGATGTTGTCGACGAACGCCTCGACCTCCCAGCCCGCGATCATCGCGATCTGGCCGACGTGGACGAGCTCCGCCGCGCCTTCGCCGACGACGTGGACGCCGAGCACGCGGCGCCCCGCAGGATCACAGACGAGCTTCAGCAGCCCGTCCTCGATCGCTGCGATCTGCCCGCGCGCGAGCTCGCCGAACCGCGCTCGCCCCACCACGGCCGCCCCATGGCGCTCGATCGCCTGCGCCTCCGTGAGCCCGACCATCGCGAGCTCGGGGATCGCGTAGACCCCGGAGGGCACGAGGCTCGCCGACGCCGGCAAGACCAGCCCGAGTGCGTGGCACACCGCGCGGCGCCCTTGCTCCATCGCCGTCGATGCGAGCGAGGGTGGGCCGATCACATCCCCCACCGCGTAGATGTGCGGCACGGAGGTCCGGCACTGAGGATCGACCTCGAGAAGGCCGCGGGGCGTGGCGGCGAGGCCCGCGGCCTCGAGCCCGAGCCCGGTCAGGTTCGCCTCGCGGCCGAGGCAGTACAGGAGCTTGTCGGCGCGGATCTCGCGGCCATCATCGAGCGTGGTGGTGACCTCCACGCCATCCCACGTGATCGTCCGTACCGCGCGGCCCCCGAGGTAGGTGCCTCCCTCGGCCGCGAACGCACGGGACAGCTCGGCCACCAGCTCTTCGTCGAGGAACGCGAGCGGGCGTGGCGAGCGATCGATCATCGTCACGCGAACGCCGAGGGCCGCGAAGATGCAGGCGTACTCGGTGGCGATCACCCCGCTGCCGATCACCGCGAGGGAGCGGGGTAGGTAGGTGAGCGAGAGGATCGAGTCGCTGTCGAGCACGTTCTCGTGATCGATCGGCACGTCGGCGGGGTTGCGTGGGCGGGAGCCTGTCGCGATCACGAGGTGGGTGCCGCGCGCCATGCGCCGTGCGCCATCGACGCCCGTGATCTCGACGAGGTGGGGCGAGAGGAACCGCGCGCGGCCGTGCCACAGCGCGATGCCATTGCGCTCGAGCTGGTCTGTGATGAACGCCTGATGCGATCCCACCACATGGTCGAGGCGGGTCATCAGGCTCGCGAGCTTGAGCTCCGCCGGTGGCGTCACGTCGAGGACTCCGCCCGATCGGCGACGCAGCACCCCGAGGGCGATCGCCGTCTCGCGCAGCGTCTTCGAGGGGATCGTGCCGCGGTGGACGCACGCGCCGCCTGGGTGCTGGCCCTGCTCGACCACGAGTACGTGCGCACCGGCTTTGGCCGCCTGGATCGCTGCCTTCTGGCCGGCCGGGCCGCTGCCGAGCACGATGAAGTCGAACCGGACGTCGTCGAACAAGGAGCTAGTCACGTCAGGGTCTCCACGGTCTCGCGGATGCGATCGGTCATCGCGGCGAGCGCGGCGACCTCGTCGGGATAGATGTTCAGCTCCGCGGCGAGCGCGGCACCCGAGAACGGATCTCCGTCGAGCGCGTGGGCGAAACAGTCGCCGAGCGCCACCACCAGCGCCAGCTCCACGCCGTGCGGCGCGTGATGCTGGGCGCAGGCCTCGACGACCTTGGGCGCGATGCCCCAGCGCGCGAGCAGCGTGCCGGCGATCGCGGCGTGGACCTGTTCGGCGAGCGCGAGGACCTCGGTACGATCCGGCTCGAGCTGGCGTTCGCGGTGCAGATCGATCAGCGCCTGGAGCGCGAGAGGGCGGCCGATGTCGTGGAACAGGCCGCCGAGGAACGCGAGATCCACCGAGCTGCGCCGGTGCCGGGCGATCTCCTGGGCGAACAGTGCGGAGGCCAACGCGTGGCGGAACGCGCCGCGGACCTCGGCCTCGAAGCCCCGGGCCCGGAACGTGCGCGCACCGACGGTGACCAGCAACACGATCTGCCGGAGCGCCGCGAAGCCGAGCCGTGCGATCACCTGCTGGAGCGAGACCAGCTTGACGGCGCCGGCGTACACCGGGGAGCTCGCGATCCGCATCACGTGCGCGGTCAGGGCCGCATCGCGACGCAGGAGCTCGGCGAGGATGCGGGCATCGCAGTCCGGGCGCTCGATCGCGGCGAGGGCCTGAGAGACCACCTCGGGCAGGAGCGGGAGCGGCAGCTGTCCGTCGGCGACGTCCGCCAGGAAGCGCTCGCGCAGGGACGGGTCGAGCGGCATCACGAGCTGTATCGACCGCACGGGGCGATCGCTAAGCCTCGCTACGCGATGAGCGATCTCAGGCCTTGGGCTCGGCCTTGACCTCGACCCGGCGCGGCGGCAGCGGCCGCGTGCATCCGAGCTCGATCTGACCGCTCAGGATCCCGACGTGGATCGCCATGCGCAGGAGGCTCACGCCCTGGCGCACCGCGAACAAGGTCACCGCACCCTCGGCCCCGTACATCGGATGACCCTGCGCGAGGTAGGCATAGGCGGCGGTCACCATCAGGAACAGCATCCAGCCGAAGCCGCTGTGGATCAGGGTGATCGGCCTCCGGAGGACGTACACGAAGCTGCGAAGGTACGTGACGATCACGCTCGGATCGTGGGTCTCGTGCCGAAGCGTCAGCTCGACCCGCGCATAGTCCGCGACGGTCCACAGCAGATGGATGAGGAGGAACGTCGGTACCAGCGCGAGCGCGAGGGGCCCGAGCAGATCCGGCAGCGTGAGCGCGGTCTCGAGCCGGTTCCCGACCATGCCCATCCCCATGCCGAACACGAACAGCACGAGCACCCAGCCGGGCAGCGAGCACAGCGCGAGCCGCGCATAGGCGAGGTAGGTCGAGGCGCCGCTCGCACCGAAGCAGCGCGCGGTGTCGCCGCGGCTCTCGGGGCGCTGTGCGAGTACGCCGTAGAGGCCCCCCACCAGGAACCACGAGATCAGCTGCCAGACGACCACGGCCCCGAACACGATCCCGCCGACGGCGAACCACGCAGCGTGCCCGTGGCGCAGGCACCAGATCAGCGCCACCAGATCGCCATCGACCGCCTCGTCGAACATCGGCAGGTGCGCGAATGCCTGCGCGAGCACGACCGAGATCGGGATGATGCAGGCCGCTGCGACGAGGCTCTGCGCCACGAACACCGCGAGCAAGGTGCCCGTGTACCGCGAGACCCCACGGCCGCCGGCGCTGAACAGCTCGCCGAGGCCGAGACGTAGCCCGGATTTCGCGGAGCGTGCCACTAGGGCCCCACGATCTGCATGAGGGTCTGCGTCAGGCTCGCGAGCCAGGCCGACGCGCGCAGCGCCGCCCCACCGTCGCCCTCGATCCGGTAGCGATGCGAGACCGGCGAATCGAGTGCGAGCTTGTTGTCGGGATCGAGCCAGACCTCGACGAGCGGGGTCGAGCGCTCGATCATGAACCGCTCCCACGCGCCGTGCCCCTTGTCTTCCCAGCGCAGCCGCTGCGTCGAACCATCTCCAAACTTCAGCTCGAGATCGATCGGGACGTGAACGGTCCCCGTGTTGGTCACCACCAGCTCGCACAGGTAGCTGCCGGTCGCCGGCGCCTCGGTCTCGGTGACGAGCTTGCGCGAGCCGCCGGTACCGAACACGCCGCGCGCGGGATGGGCGAGGCGGCAGGTGGCGGTGCGGATGCCGAGCTTGACGCCCCCGACCGATTGCCACACCGGGCTGAAGAACCAGGTCAGATCCTCGCCGAGGTTCGTGGAGAGCGCCTCGAACAGATCGCGGCCGGTGGGGTGCTTGAATGCCCAGGCCTGCGCGTAGGCCTTCATCGCCGCGGCGAACTTCGTGGGGCCCACCGTCTGCTCGAGGGTGGCGAGGGCGCGCGCCGTGGTGGAGTACGTGGCCTCGCCGTAGGCGTCGGGATCGACGAACGCGTACGCCGCCGTGGCGATCGGCGATGGCACGCTCGAAGGATCATCGACGACCGCGCGCCGCAGTGCGGAGACCTGCGCTTGCCAGCCCATCCAATCGATGCCGCTGGTGCGCGCTCCGTACAGCTCGTCCATCACCTTGCCATCCGCCCACTCGTTGACGCCCTCGTCGAGCCAGCCCTCGACGGCCTCGTTGGAGGCGAGCATGCCCTGGAACCAGTTGTGGCCGACCTCGTGGACGGTGACGTACTCGGGCAGGCGCAGCCCCGGGCGCGCGAACACGGTGTCACCGGAGGTGGTGACGAGCGTCGGGTACTCCATGCCACCGGCACCGGCGGCGGCCTCGAGCGGTGGATCGACGATCGACATCACCGGCCACGGGTAGGGCACGAACCACGCGCTGAAGTTCATGATCGCGCCGACGGCCGCGTCGAGGTGACGCCGCGCGAATTCCTTTTGCTCCGGGCGCGCGTATACCCGAACCTCGACGGTGCCGTCAGCGAGCTTGGCCTGTCCGGAGATCATCTCCATGTACGGATCGGCCATCCACACGAAGTCGTGGACGTCCTCGGCGTGATAGACGAGCGTGCGCGTGCCCCCCGGAGCTTCGGTGGCATCGGTCAACACGCCGGTCGCCGCGACCACGTACGTGTTGGGGACGGTGATCGAGACATCGTAGGTCCCGAAGTCGGCGAAGAACTCGGTGGTGACCGCCAGCGGCTGGCACTCCCAGCGCTCGGCGCCCGGCGCACCGACGCGCACGCCGAGCTTGGGGAACCACTGACCGACCAGGTGGAACTCGCCCTTGTAGCCGGTGCGCGCGAACACCTCGGGGAGCTGCGCGGTGAACGTGAGGTCGAGCTTGATGGTGGCGCCGGCCTCGACGGGGGCGGGCAAGGTCAGCTCGGCGACGGTCTCGTCCGGACCGGTGGGCGCGAGTCGGCTCACCAGCTCGGAGCCGGCGAGCTGGACGGACTCGACCTGGATCCAGCCCCAGTTCCCCGCCGTCGCGCGCGCGCCGCGGACCATGCCGCGCGAGCTCTGCATGAACAGCGTGGATTCGTTCTTGAACGCGTTGAGGTAGAGGTGGAACGGGAGCTTGTCGACCGCGCTGGTGCCCGTGTTGGTCCAGGTCACGGTCTCGGTGGCGGTGATCTGGTGACGGTCGGCATCGAGCCGTGCCTCGATCTTGTAGTTCGCGATGCGCGGCGACTTCGGGGCGCCGCCACCCCGCAATGCGGGGCTGCCATCCTTCTTCGGCAACGGCCGGACGCGTGCGCTGCCGTGGTCGCGACCGCACGCCGCGATCCACGCGAGCGCGACGACGATCACCACCGAGCGAACCACGCCCGTCTATACCACGCGATTCGCCGCACCTCTGATACGGTCGCCGGATGGACGAGGTCGTCGATCACAAGGCTTCCGTGGCGCGGTTCCTGACCCGGTTCGGCGTGGAGCGCAACCTGACCTTGCCCCCGCTGTCCCCCGAGGGTGTGGGCTCGATCCAGCGTGGCTCCGCGGTGGTGACGATCCACGTCCTCACCGAGCAGAACGTCCTCCTGCTGCTGGCGAAGGTCGCCACCGCGCCCGCGCTCGATGCCGCGAAGGCCGCGCGCCTGTTGACCGCCTCGTTCGTGGAGACCGGGGATGCCGCGTTCGCGCTGCATCCGCAGACCGGCGATCTGTACCTGCGGATCCTCCGCGGGCTCGACGGACTCGACTACGCCGAGTTCGAGGATCTCGTGCACTCGATCGCGCAGACCGCGGACAAGTGGGACGACCGGCTGGCGACCGAGCTCGCCGGGCCTGCGTGACGGCGCTCGATCTCGAGTCGGCCGAGGCCACCGCGCGGGCAGGCGCCCACCTCGCCGCGGCCGTGGAGGGCGGCGATGCGATCGCGCTGATCGGTGATCTCGGCGCGGGGAAGACCACGCTGGTCGCCGGGCTGGTGGCGGCGCTCGGCGGCGGTGCCGCGGCGAGCCCCACGTTCTCGCTCGTCAACGAGTATCGGCACGGCCGGCTCCGGGTCTGGCACGTCGATCTCTATCGGCTCGAGCGCGAAGCGGAGCTGCCGGAGCTCGGGCTCGATGATCTGATCGGCGATCTCCGTGGCATCGTGCTCGTCGAGTGGGCCGACAAGTTCGACGTGATGCCCGCCGACCACCTGCGGATCGAGCTGACGTACGAGGGGGAGCATCGGCAGCTCACCGCCACGGGCACGGGCCCGCGCGGGACGGCGCTGGCGAGCGTGCTAGGTTCCATCGCATGACGCTGACGCGGTCGGCCCTGGTCCTTGCCTTCTCGCTGCTCGCCGCCACGGCGCACGCGGATGGCCGGCTGACCTTCGATCCCGAGACGATCTACAAGGTGCCGCGCGGTGATGCGCCTGCCGATGGCCCGGTCGATGCGCCGGTGACGATCGTCTACTGGAGCGACTTCGCCTGCGGCTACTGCTATCGCGTCCAGCCCACACTCGACACGCTCACCCGGATCTTCCCGGGGCAGCTGCGCTGGGTGCATCGCACGCTGCCGCTCGATGACGACGAGACGATCGGTGCCGAGGCTGCGCTCGCGGCCGCTGCGCAGGGCCAGTTCCGGCCGATGAATGATCGCCTGTATGCGCTCGCCGGCCACGTCGATCGCCCGGCGGTGGAGCTGATCGCGCGCGAGCTCGGCCTCGACATGGTGCGGTTCCGCGGCGAGCTCGATGCGCGAACCCATCGCGCGCAGATCGCCGCCGACAGCGGCGATGCCCGCGCCCTCGGCGTCTCGGGCACGCCCACGTTCTTCCTCAACGGGCGGCCGGTACACGGCAACCAGCCGCTCAAGGTGTTCGTCGATGTGGTGGAGCAGGAACTCGCGCGAGCGGGCTCCACGAAGGGCGGCTACGACCAGCTCGTCGCCACGGGCAAGCTCGCCGCCGATGCACCGGCGGAGACCGAGCATGTTGGCTTCGAGCTCGATCCGAAGGCCACGTACCGCATGGGCCTCGGTCTGCCCGGGCACCAGCTCGGCCCCGACTCCGCGCCAGTAACCATCGTCGTGTGGAGCGACTTCCAGTGCCCGTACTGCCAGCGCAGCGCGCCGGTGGTGACCCAGCTGCGCGAGAAGTACGGCGATGACGTGCGCGTGGTGTTCCGCCACCTCGCGATGCAGTTCCACAAGCACGCGGGGCTGGCGGCCGAGGCCGCGATCGCCGCGGCGGACCAGGGCAAGTTCTGGGCGTTCCACGATCAGGTGTGGGCACATTTCGGGCAGCTGACACGCGCGGATCTCGAGAGCTTCGCGCAGGCCGCGGGCCTCGATCTGGAGGCCTTCCGTGCGGCGCTCGATCAGCGGCGCTATCGCGATCTCGTGGTGGCCGAGGGCGCCACCGCGCTGGCGCTCGGGGTGGATGGCACCCCCACGATGTTCGTCAACGGCCAGCCGGTGGTGGGAGCGCGGGACTTTGCCACCATGGATACGATCGTCGCCGCGCATCTCACGCGCGCCAGGCAAGCGATCGCCGCAGGGGTCCCTTCCGGTGACATCTACGCGCTCCTCATGAGCGACGCCCTGGGTGTGGAGCGGTCCGATCCCTCGCGGATCCCGGATCCGTCGGTCGCGAAGGTCGCGCTGCGCTCGGACGATCGCGCGCGTGCGATCAGCGCGGCGTGCCGGCGGCGAGATGCGAAGCGCGCGATCGAGCTGGCCACCGGGCTCGCAGCCGAGCCGCGCCGGCGGGCCGCGCTCGTCTGTGCGGCGTCCGGGATCGATCTCTGACGGCCCGTGATCCTGACGACGTCTGACGGCCGCAGGCGGATCGCCCTCGCGCGGTGACAGGTGCTGACCACCGCCAACCGGGCGCGGTCCTCGGTTCTCGACCGTCATGTCTGACGCCAGGGATCCACAGACCCGTATCAGATTTCCACGGTAACGATGGTGTTCCACCACCTCGTGGTCTCGCGAATTCACGTCTCTACGGATCTGAGTGCGAGCGGGGCAACCAAACCGGAGGTGGCACTGTCTCTGCACCGAGGCAAGACGTCATGGCTCGGTCGAACACCATCGTCCCTCTCGCGCGGCCAGCAAAGCGGCGCCAGGGTCGGTTCGGGGAATACGACGTCACGGTGCCGCTGGCACGCGGTGGCATGGGCGGTGTGTACCTGGCCACCTGCACCGACACCGGTGAGCGGGTCGCGCTGAAGGTCCTCGATCCACAGTTTGCCAGCTCGCCCGACGTCGTCGATCGCCTGTTCGCCGAGGCCGAGATCGCCGCGCGGACGATCCATCCCGGCCTGATCGAGATCCGCGAGGCGCGCCACAACGACGAGGGCGTGCCGTATCTGGTGATGGAATATCTCGAAGGCGAGACCCTCGGCGCGCTCGCCGAACGCGAGACCCTCGAGCTCGGCACCATCATCGCGATCACCGCGCAGGTCGCGGCGGCGCTCGCGGCCCTCCACGTGGCGGGCGTCGTCCACTGCGACGTCAAGCACGACAACATCTACGTGCTCGACCAGACGATCGGATGCTGGCCACGGGTGAAGGTCATCGATTTCGGGGTCTCGCGCCTGGTCGATGATCCACCGCTGGCCGATGCGACCATCGCGGGCACGCCGTGGTGCATGGCGCCCGAGCAGTGGAAGGGCGCACCGACCACGGCCTCGGACGTCTACGCGCTCGGCTGCTTGCTCTACGAGCTGACCACCGGGACGCAGCCGTTCGATGGTTCGCTGCCCGAGCTGATGATCGCGCACATGGAGAAGCGTCCGGCGCGCCCCTCGTGGCTGCGCGCGATGCCGATCGAGCTCGAGCGGATCATCCTGCGCGCGCTCGCGAAGGATGCGGCCGCGCGCCCCTCGATGCACGATCTCGCGACCGAGCTCGCGGAGCTGGTGGACGTGTACACGCCGGCGCTGCGCCGCGCGGGCTAAGACCTCGCAAGCCACCGCGGAGAGCGCGCCGTCATCGCTGCTCTCGAGTGGAGGCTCGACGTGCCGGAAATCAACTCCTGTCGGGCCCGACGCGGGGGGGATAGTCGGCAGATGCGTACGTGGGTGGGTGTCCTGGTGTTGGCTCTGGTGGTGACCGGGTGCGGCGGGTCGCCGTTGCAGCCGTCCGTCGACGTCTTCTTCGGCATGGGGACTACCCAGCTGTCGGACGGTGACAGCGAAGAGACCTCGGGTGCGGTGGCAGGCGAGGCGTTCCCGCTGACCTACACGCTCCGGAGCTCGGGCGATGCTCCGCTTGCGGTTGCGGGCGTCTCGTTCGGCGCGACGACGAACTGTACGGCCGTCGTGACGCAGGCACCCGCGTCGCTGATCGCGCCCGACGGCGAATCGAGTTTCGATGTGTCGATCACGCCAACCACCCCTGGAGCGTTTACCGCGCAGCTCCTGATCTCAACTGATGACCCCAACGCGCGCATCTTCACCCTTACGATCACCGGGGTCGCCGCGACGTCAGCTCCCGAGATCGACGTCCTTGGTACGGGCAACATCGCGATCGCCGACGGCGCCGATGTGATGACCAGTGGTGTCGAGGAGGGGGCCGTCTTCCCGTTCAGCTATACGATCAGGAACCTCGGCAACCAGCCGTTGACGATCAACAGCGTCACGTTCGGCCCCCATACGAACTGCTCGGTCGCGCTCGACGGTCTCGGCGTGACCTCGGTCCCCGCCGGTGGCAGCACGATGCTCGACCTCGCGTACACCGTCCCTGGCCAGGGCGCCTTCCGCTGCGCGGTCTATATCGCGAGCAACGATGCGGACGAGAACCCGTACGACTTCAACGTGACTGGCAGCGCCTCCGCGTCGCCGTTTGCACCGGAGATCGATGTGCTGGGTACAGGCAACGTTCCGATCGCCGACGGCAGTGACCAGGCCGTGACCGGGGTCCAGGCCGGCGACGTCTTCCCTTTGAGCTACACGATCAAGAACCTCGGCACGGTCGATCCGTTGACGATCGGAAGTGTCACGTTCGGGCCGAGCTCGAACTGCTCGATCTCGCTCACCGGCCTCGGCACGAGCTCGGTCACCGCCGGTGGCAGCACGATGCTCGACCTCACGTACACGATCCCGAGCGCGGGCGCGTTTGTCTGTGCGGTGCACGTCGCGAGCAACGACCACGACGAGAACCCGTACGACTTCAACGTGACCGGCACCGCCGCGGCCCTGGTTCCGGAGATCGACCTCCGCGGGACGGGCAACAGCCCGATCGCCGACGGCGGTGACCAGGCGATCACGGGAGTCCAGGCGGGCGACGTGTTCCCGCTCAGCTACACGATCAAGAACCTCGGCACCGGGCCGCTGACGCTCGGGAGCGTCACGTTTGGAACGAACACGAACTGTTCGGTCACGCTCAACGGCCTCGGCATGAGCACCATCCCCGCCGGTGGCAGCACGATGCTCGACCTGACGTACACGGTCCCGAGTACTGGCGCGTTCACCTGCGCCGTCCATGTCGCGAGCGATGACGCCGACGAGAACCCCTACGACTTCACCGCCTCCGGCACTGCCTCGCCGCCACCGTTTGCGCCGGAGATCGATCTCCTCGGCACGGGCAACGTCCCGATCGCCGACGGTGGGGATCAGTCGATCACGGGCGTTCAGGCGGGCGACGTGTTCCCGCTGAGCTACACCATCAAGAACCTCGGCAATGATCCGCTGACGATCGGGAGCATCACGTTCGGGACGAACACGAACTGCTCGGTCACGCTCAACGGGCTCGGCGCGAGCACGATCCCCGTCGGCGGCAGCACGATGCTCGATCTCACGTGTACGGTTCCCGGTACCGGCGCGTTCATCTGCGCCGTACATATCGCGAACAACGACGCGAACGAGAACCCGTACGACTTCACCGCATCTGGCAGCGCCGCGGCGCTGGTTCCCGAGATCGATGTCCTCGGCACCGGGAATGTCCCGATCTCCGATGGCGGGGATCAGGCGGTCACGGGCGTTCAGGCGGGTGATGTGTTCCCGCTGAGCTACACGATCAAGAACCTCGGCACCGGGCCCTTGACGATCGGGAGCGTCACGTTTGGGACGAACACGAACTGCTCGGTCTCGCTCACCGGCCTCGGCTCGAGCACGATCCCGGCGGGTGGCAGCACGACGCTCGATCTCACGTACACGGTCGCCGCCGCCGGTGCGTTCGTCTGCTCGGTTCACGTCGCGAACGACGATGGCAACGAGAACCCGTACGACTTCACCGTCACCGGCACCGCCGCAATGTCGGTGGCGCCCGAGATCAATCTCGTCGGTGTCGCCGATGGCGGCGTGGACTCAGCGGGGACGCCCTTCGCATTCTCACCGTTCGATCGCACGTACACCGTTCAGAACCTCGGGGCGGCCACCCTGACGCTGGGAGCGCTCACGTTCCCGACGACCACCAACTGCACGATCTCGCTCATCACAGCTCCGGCAGCCACCGTCGCCGCGAGCGGAGCGACGAGCTTCACGGTGCGCGTGACAGCCTCGGGTGCCGGGGCGTTCTCGTGCAAGGTCAACCTCGTGAACAACGACGCTGACGAGAACCCGTACGACTTCACGATCAGCGGCACGGCCCACTGAGGCGTCAGGCCCCCCAACCGGTGACGGCAGCGACGGGGACGCCGCCGAACCGACGCTGGCAACAGGTGCCCGCGCGGAACATGGTGATCGAAGAACAGCCGGTTGCCGAGCTTGCGGAGCCGGTGGACGCATACACGGCGGCGCTGCGCCGCGCGGGCCAGGCATTCACCCGCGGACCTGCGGTCGATCGGTCACGAGGACTGCTTGGTCAGCTCGAGCTCGATCCACGCGAGATCGACGAGGTCCTTGGGGCGTCCGGCGGCTCGCTTGTTGGTCGCGAGGTCAAGAAGGCTCAGGACGGGCGCCTTCCGCGATCCGAGGTCCGCGATCACTCGCCGCTTCCACGCATCCTCGAACGTGACCCCGTCGATCCCGGCGAGGATGTCGATGCGAACGGGGGCGACACCGATCTGGAACACGGTCTGCTCGTCGACGAGGTCCTCGGCGGTCAGATCGAAGAGTGGCGCCCCGAAGGCACGAAGCGCCGCGAGGACTTTCGCCGCGTTCTCCAGTGTCGGGCGCACCCAGATGTCGATGTCGCCTGTGGCTCGTGGGTTGCCGTGCGCGGCCACGGCGAAGGCTCCGACGATGATGAACTCAGCGCCGGCCGCGGAGAGTTCGGACAAGATCTCGGCGAAGTCTGGGTTCATCGGTAAGTCCCAAGAAGCTCCACGCGTCCAGTGTCAGTTGCCTGACCATGAGCATGCGCTCGCCTGCGGTTCCCGGCACGAGCTCGTGGTCGGGGAGCGCGTTGCGACGGGTCTTGCGGGTGACCCATGCCGAGCGATCCATGGTGGAAGCATACCAGGGGCCCGCGCGCACACCAGCGGACACCGCCTCGCCGTCCGCCCTTCACAGCCGGTCGCGCTGCGGATCGAGCAGCGCCGCCCGCTGCTGCGCCAGCGCCGCGATCGCCTGGTCGAGCTGCTCGCCGCGGCCGCGGAGCGACATGGTCTCGGACGCGACGAACGTCGACGCCATGGCGAGCTGGCTTCCGATCCCCGCGAAGTCGACCACGGTCTTCGGGATCAGGAGGTCACCCGCGAGCATGCCAGCGGTGCTGCCCTGGTTCTGGCCCAGCTTCCACGTCCCGAGATCGGTGATGATCATCGCGAGGGCGGAGGGGAGCTGCGTGACCTCGAGCCCCATCATGGCGCGCGGATCGACGTCGCGGCACTCGCGGTGGAACGTGGCGAGCGCGTGCTGGGCGGCGGAGATCTGAGCGCGTAGCTGCTCGTGCACCGTGTGTTCCGAGAGGTCGGCGGCGATCTGGGACATCTGGTTGGCGCCCAGCATGCCGAGGAGCGACGTGTTGTTGTTGCTCCCATCGCGCGCGGCGATCGATTGGGTGACCGCGTCGTTCGCCACCGTGAGCACGTCGAACGCCGCGCGCCCCGCGGCGACGGCCTCCTCGACCTCGCGCCGCGCGGCGCGCAAGCGTCCTTCAGTCTCGGCGATCGCCTTGAGCTGTGGTCCGCCCACGCCGTCGGTGCCGGCCTTGGCCTCGAGCTCCGCGAGGATCGCGGTGTACTGGCTCTCGGCGTCGCGCACGCGCGCGGCGCGCTCCTCGAGCTGTGCGATGTCCACATCGATCGCCCGTTGTTCCTCGAGCAGCCCCTCCTCGCGGAGCTTGGCCGATGCCAGCTCCTTCTGCTCGCGGGTCAGATCCTCGCGGCTGGTGACCAGCCGACGAAAGAACCCGCCCACGCCTTCGAGCCGCTCCACGTCGCCGGCCTCCGAAGCGACGAGCTCGACGGCGATCGCCAGCTGCGCATCGAGCTTGGCACGGTCCGCTCGCGCCTCGGCGAGCCGCTCGGCGACCCGCTCTTGCTCGCGCTTCGCGGCCCGTGCTTCGACGAGCCTCTCATCCAGGGTGGGCATCCATGATCTCCTGTCTTCATGGTAGGGCAGCTTGCCCAGCTCGGGTGACCTCAGGCCGTGCGAACCACGCCTGACAGCGAGACCAGATAGTCCCGTCGCTCGACGCTGGACACGAAGTCCTGGATCGTCCGCGCCAGGATCGCGCCGAGCACACCGATCATCGGCAGGTGCTCGCCGCCCTCGCAGGTGGCCTGGCCCTCGGCGTCCTCGCGATCCGGCGTGAACCGCTCGTCCCACCGCACGAGCCCGAACGTCCCGTCGGCAGAGAGCGCCGCGTGCACGAGCGGAACGCCGGCGGCGCGAGCGGCCTCCGAGAGGGCGAGGCGGCTGTCCGCATTGTCGAAGCAGTCCACCGCGAGCGCGCAATCGGCGAGCAGCTGGGCCGCGTTGTGCGGACCGAGCCGCACGCCCATCGCCTCGGCCTTCGCGCCATAGAAGTTCGCCAGCTGGAGGCGAGCGGCCTCCGCCTTGTTCTTCCCGAGCGATTGCTTCACGAACCACTGCGCCGCGAGGTTCTTGGACTCGACGCGATCGAAATCGACCAGGCGCAGCTCGGCCGCGACGTTGCGCAGGTACGGGACGCACGTCGAGCCGAGCGCGCCGACGCCGCAGATCACGATCCGCAACACGAACCTTGGTCCGCGTCGCGGTCGGCAGCGCCGAACGGGACCTTCGGGCGCAGGTAGATCCGCGGCTCGCCGGCGGGACCCGTCAGGCGATCCACGACGAACGCGGCGAACGCGTTGGTCGGCAGGTTGGGCAGGAACAGGCCGCGCGCGCCGCCGGAGCGCACGACCTCCACCGCGATGCGGCGGATGTCCGCGTCCGTGGTCGCGAAGTCGATCGCGAGCTCGTAGTCGGCCGACTGGCCCTGGTAGGTGATGTTCAGCGTCGCCATGGTGTTCAGTCCTTTCGCATCCCCGAGGCGAGCCGGAGAAGTCCGGCCCACCACGGTTCGGGGGAAACAGGTTCGGTGGGGCCGCTGCCCTCGCGCGAGATCGTGACGGTGGGCGCGACCACCAGGTAACGCACGGGGCGGCCGAGGGCGCTATCGAGGGCTTCCATCGTGGATTCGTCCTCGGCCGAGAACGCCGAGGGGCCCACGGGGTGCGAGTGCGCGATCGCGGCGAGCTCGTCGCGGTGCTCCCAGATCGCCTCCCACCGGCTGCGCGAGTCGGGGAGAGCGGCGGGGCTGTCCGAGGCGTCGGCCCACAGGATCGCGCCGGTCTTGCTGATCAGGAAGCAGACTTCTCGCAGGTTCGGCTTCACGGTCGCCTCGTGATGTTGAGGTGGTCTTCCTCGATCGCCTCGCGCACGACGGAGGGCATCGCGTCGAGCGTGAGGACGCGGTGGGCGCCCGAGAGGCAGATCCCTGGATCGATCACCTGCAGCGTGCGGGCATCGACCAGCGACATGATCCGCGTGCCATCGACCTCGTACGTGACATCGAGCTGCGCTCCGAACTGGACGCGCCGGCACGTCAGCATCCGCGCTCGTGCGCCATCGAGGACGTCGTCCACACGTTGCACCGGATTGTGCGACCGCGCCTTCACGCGTGCGCCGGCCACCGCGCCGGCGAGGCGCACCGCGGCCTCCGCCTCCGCGGTCCGCTGTCGCGCGGCCTCGGCCTCCCGGCGGCGCTGCGCGAGGAGCGCCTCGAACATCGCGACCACCACCTCGCGGCCGCCGTCGGCGATCGCCACCACCCGCGGCGTCAGTTCGCGGAGCGTGATCGCGATCCCGAGCTCGCGCGCGACCACGAGGCCGAGCGCATAGCCGAACGCGGCACGCAACGAGGGCGTGATGCCCTTGGTCTCGCCGAGGGGACGCCGCTGCTCGAGTGCCGCGCGCGCCGCGAGCTCCGCATCGTCCTCGAACTCCGTGGTGTCAAAGAGCAGATCGTTCGAATACCAGCGCCGCGCGACGACCCTCGACAGTGGTGCGGGCTCGTCGTCGAGTGGGAGTGCGATCCGGCCCAGCTGGCGGCCGTCCACCACCACCCATCCATCGGTCCAGTGCCCGCGCATGATCGGCAGCGAGCCCAGCTCGGTGGGCGACGTGGGCTCGAGCGGAACCGCACGCCGACCATCGATCTGGAACCGCCACCAGCCCGGCGCGAGCGGCTGCTCGATCCGCAGCCTCCGATCGGCCGCATCGACCCGCGAGCCACCGAAGTACGGCAGCACGATCGGATCGCGCGGTGCGAGGAAGGCCTTGTAGTCCACGGCTAGAGCTCGAGCAGCTTGGTCGCCATCACGCGCTCGACCAGGCCCGCCGTCGGGATCCCGGCGAGCACCGGCGCCTCGAGCAGCGCCGAGAGCACGCGCGTCACGTGGTACGGGTCGTCGAACAGCGAGACCGCGATCTCGCTGTACGGGATCCCGAGATCGCGCGCGCAGTCCTTCACCGTGGTGCCGCCCTTGCGGCCCGCGAGCATGAGCGCGATCGCGTCGGGTGCGTACCCGAGCGTGCGGAACGTGGCCGCGAGCTGCGCCCCCGCCTCACCCGCATCGTCACCGACGACGATCACGATCAGCTTGCCACCGGTCGCGATCCGCAGCCCGTCGCGGTGCAGCGCCTGCACCGCCGCGCCGTGGATCGTGCCGCCGTCCGCCTTGATCGGCGCCAGCATGTGCTGCACCGCCTGCCGCGACGCAGCCTTCGGCTTCAGGACCTGGCCCATCGTGTCGAACGCCGCGATGTGGAGCCGCTCGAGCGGGAAGCCCGCGAGGATCTTTGCGAGCGCGTCCTTGCTCGACTCGATCGCGCCCTGCATCGAGCCCGACTTGTCGACCAGGAACATCACCCGCAGATCCACGTCCGCCGACGCCTTCGCCACGGCCTTCTTCGCCGCGTTGTCCGCCGAGTCCGCGAGCTTCGCCTTGAGGCCCGCGTCCCGCACGTTCTTCGCGATGTTGAGGCCGCGCTGATCCGTCGCCGTCTCGATCGCCTTCTCCCAGCGCGCGCGGATCTCGGGCACCGAGAGCAGGCCGAGCTCCTCGAGCGTCGGCGTCAGCTGCCGGAGATCGCGATCCGACAGCGTCGGCAGCAGCGCGACCATGATCGCCGGCGTCAGCCCGATGTCCGCCGGCAGGCGCCCGACGGCGTCCTTGTAGCGGAGCCGCTGCGTGACGATCGTCTCGCAGATCTCCGCCTCCGAGAGCGCATCGAACCGCTCGGCCTTCGTGAGCTTTGCGTTGTCGAGCCCGACCTGTCGGCGACCATCGGCGGCCTGCGACTGCTTCCAGCCGAGGACACCGAAGAACTCCGGCGAGGTCGGCTTGTAGCCGAGCTTGCGCGCGAGGTTCTTGATCGTCTGCTTGTAGCCGGCCTTGACCAGGCCCTGCAGCATCGCGTCGTTCGCCTCGCGGAGCTGCAGCCACTTCGCCGCGGCCTTCGTCCACCGGCCGATCGGTGCGCGCTTGGCCGCCGGGTCTCCGAAGCCCGCCGCGCGGTTCAGCGCCGCGATCTCGGGAGTCTCCAGGAGCTCGGCGACGCGCAGGACCGCCTTGGGCGTCAGCATGCGCGGGCTCTTCTTCTGGTACCAGAGGATCATCGCCTCGCCGATCCGGCGGTAGTCGTCGTCGTAGAACGCGACCGAGCCATCGTCGTCGTGCACCGGCACGCCGGCGCGGGCCTGGACCAGCATCAGCGCCGCGCACGCGACCTTGAGATCGCGCCAGTCGGTCTCGACCAGTGCGTAGCTCGCGAGGTGCGCCATCAGATCGGGGTTGAGCTTGAAGATCTCGAGCAGGCGACCGTACAGCGCGACCGCCGCCGGCACGAACAGGCCCGGCTTCACCGCCTTGCCACGGGCGTGCTTGGTCTTGCCCTTGGCCGGGATCCACGTGCCGTTGACGTCGAGTCCCGGCCGGTTGTGCCAGAGGTGTGCCGAGGAGCCGAGGACCACGTCGAGCAAGCGCTCGGCGGGACCCATCTGCGACTCGGGGAGGGGCGTGCGTGCCGTCATGGGAGTGCTCCGACAGTAGTTGGAAAATCCTCGCGACGTCGAACCCGCGCACCCTGTTTGGGGGCGTCTGGTTCAGCGCGGCGCGAGCAGAAAAGACCGGCGTGTCCGAGTGAGCAAGGCTCGAGGGTTTTGGAAGCGGGGTTTGAACCCGCTACATTCAGATATCAAATCTGACGCTCTACCGAATGAGCTATTCCAGAGTGCGTGTAGGCACTGCTCGGTTGGACACGCCGGAGAAAGATGCGGCAGCAGATCCGAGTGCGAGGACCACGAGGTCTGTTCCGAAGAAGAGCTGCGTGTAGGGTCCGCGCGGCGGGATCTGCGCCGTTGGAAATGAACAAGCCGCCCGGGTGGGCGGCTTCTCGAACGAACGAGCGAGCTGCCAACCGCTACGGGGAGTAGAGGGAGCGGGTCGAGACGTGATTCGTTGGAGAAGACATCCGAGCTGCAGGCACTATATGGGTCGCAGTCGTAGAATCAAGATCATTTTTTCGCGAGCGCTTCGATCACCCGCACGCGACCCGCTCCCGCGAGCTCGAGACCCGGAAGTTGTTCAGCGAGGTCGCGAGGATCGAGCAGCACCCCGAGCAGGCCCGCCTCCGCCAGCGCTGCCTCCGCCTCGTGCGCCGAGTCAAAGTGGATGTGGACCCTGCCGCGCACGAACGCCGAGAGCAGCCACGAGAAGGTCGTGACCATCGCGCTGGCGTTTCCCTCGCGCGTGATCACATCCGAGAGGTAGAGGCCGGCCGGGAATCGCGCGAGGGCACGTGCGAACCGCGCCCAGATCCCGATCACGGTCGCGCGATCGAAGTAGTTGATCAGGCCCTCGGTGATGATCGCCGTGCCCTTGGTGGGATCGAGCGCCGCGCAGATCGCCTCGATCGAGGTCGGCCCTGCATCGGTCAGCGCGTTGACCTCCGCGGTGCGGTGATGGGGTGACTCGCCGCCGAGCTCGGCCAGGATGCGGCGCTTGTTCGCGAGCATGCCCGGCAGGTCGGCCTCCACATAGGTGATCCGATCACCGTACTTGCGCGCGAACCGCCAGCCGCGCGGCGACAGCCCGGCGGCGACCTCGACCACCTGCGTGACCTCTCCGCTCTCGATCGCCTCGGTCAACCGCAGGTCGATCAGGCGATGGCGCGCGAGCAACATCCCATCGAGCGTCGGCAGCCGCAGGGTCTGCGCCGCCAGGTTGGCGACGCGCAGTGCCTGGTGCATCCGCCGCCCGGTCGAGGTCGCGAACGCCTCGTGCGATTGCCCGTGCGCGAACCAGACGTAGCCCGTGTAGTGCGCCGTCGGCGAGATCTGTTCGGGATGGGAGCGAGCCATATACCCGAGACTATAGGCATTGTTTCTGCATGGTCCGGAGCAAGAACCCCCCGCCTTCCCACTCCCGTGCTACACTGAACATCAGACCAGTACGGTAGGACTGACCCATGCGTATCGCCTGCCTCCACGTTCCGCAGTTCGCGCTCCAGTGCCTGACCCGGATCGATCCGTCGCTCCGGGGGGCACCCGTCGCCGTCGTCTCGGTCTCCGGAGCCGGCGCCAGTGGCGCACGCCCTGCGATCGATACCGGAGCCCGTGCCGCCCTCTACGCCCCCGTGGTGCAGGCGTGTTCGCGCGCGGCCTGGTCGCTCGGGATCCGGCTCGGGATGACGGCCACCTCGGCCAACGCCACCGCGCCAGGCGAGCTGCGCGTGGTCACCGCGGATGTGTCGCTGGAGCGCGAGACGATCCGCGCGCTGGCGGACGCGCTGCTCGGTGTGTCCACGGTCGTCGATGTCGGCGGCCGGGTCGGGGCGGGCGGGGCGCACCTCGCGCTCTACTGCGAGGTCCCGAGCAAGACCCGCGGCACGAGCTATGGTGATCGGCTGCTCGAGGTCGTCGAGACGCTCGGCCTCACCGGGCGGATCGGCATCGCGGACGATCGGTTCACGGCCTGGGTCGCTGCGGCGCACGGTGGTCTGCCGTCGGACGAGCAGGGCGTGGTCTCGGTCCCGCGGGGTGGGTCGGCGGCGTTCCTCGCCCCGATGCCGCTGTCGCTGCTGGCGATCACCCCCGAGGTCCAGCACATGCTCGAGGCGCTCGGTGTGCGCACGCTCGGCGAGTTCGCCGCGCTCCCGGCGCCGTCGGTGGCCCGCCCGCTCGAGGCGGACTATCAGGCGCTCGCGCGCGGGGACAGCGGCACCGGCCTCCGCCCGTACGCCCCGGAGGCGCCGATCCGCGAGGACGCGGTCCTGACCGCTCATCACGGCGGCGGTGCGGCGATCGGCACGCTCGCGGATCGGATCGCGCTTCGGCTCGCGGGGCGTGGACGTGGCGCGGCGCGGATCGAGGTCACCGTCTCGGGCTCGGAAGGCGAGCACGTGATCCCGGTGACCGCGGCGATGGCCGGGCTCTCGTCGATGTCCGCGTCGTCGACGTTCGGCCTGCAGGTCCTCGAATCGGCGGCAGCGATCGCCGAGGCGCTCGGCAAGGCGCTCGGCGAGGAGCTGCCGACGGCGTGGCGGCTGCGTGCTGCGGTCACCGCGGAGGCCGTTGCCGGTGAGGAGGTGGCAGGCGTCGCGGCGGTCGCGCAGGCTCCGATCGACGTGCTCGGTGTGGTGCTCGGCACGACCGGCGCGCTCGGCACCTGGCAGCTGACGTCACCCACAGCGATCGGGCACTCGGCGTCCGTCCTGCGCAGCGAGCGTCGCGATGCGCATCGGCGCACGCGGCACGGCAAGCAGGATCGCCGTCATCGCGCGCAGGTCGAGCTGGCCCAGCCGCGGCTGTTCGCCGATCGCAAGTGAAGCTCGGAACGCTTCGCGATTCTCAGGAAGCTGCGAGCAGCTCGTCCGCGAGTTTCTTCGTGAGCTGAGCATCGGCGCGATCGCCGAACTCCTTCTTGATCGCTCCGATGATCTTGCCGGCCATCTTCGGATCCTTCGCGGGGAGCGCGGCCACGGCCTTGGTGACGGCCTCGCGCAGCTCCGCCTCGGACAGCCCCTTGGGCAGGAACGTCGCGCACCACGCGACCTCGAAGTCGAGCTCGGCGACCTGCTCCTTCCCGCGCTCGCCGGCGGCCGCGTAGTCGGTCCGCGCCTTCTCCATCGACTTCTTGTACGTGGCGATCACGTCGAGGATCAGGGCGTCATCGACCTCGCCGGTGAAGCCCTTGGCGGTCCGTCGCTCCATGATCTTGGTGTTGATCATGCGGACGAGGTTCGCGGTCTTGCCGTCCTTCGCCTTCATCGCAGCGGTGAGCTGCTCGCGGAGCTGGCCTTCGAGGTTAGTCGCCATGGCGACGGTCTACCACGTTACCAGCCGTCGTCGGTCGACGTGATCGGTGGGACCGTCAGGACCGCGGAGCTGGTGGCGCGCGGATCGTTCTGCTCGTCCATCAGGCGTGCGCCCTCCATGAGGAGGTGCGTGGTGGAGACCGCGACCCGATCAGCACCCTCGACGAGGCACGCCGTGAACTCGAACTCGCCGGCGCCCCAGGTCAGGAGGTAGTAGACGCACTCGGCGTCGACCGGCTCCTCGGCATCGTCGAGCCGTGCGTGGACGACCTTGCCCTCGCGCACGAGGATCTGGGCCGAGGGCCCGTTGGGGGCGCGGAGCTGGAGCAGCCCTGTCTTGCGCTCCATCTCGATCAGCACGAGCAAGGACGACAGGCCGACCTGGGAGAGGTCACCGCGCAGGCTCGAGCCGCCGAGCTGATCGCGGGTCTCCTGGATCGTGGCCTGGGTCCGGCGCAGGGTCTTGGCGACGCGGAGGTCGAGCTCCTCGAACCGGAACGGCTTGGTGACGTAGTCGTCGGCGCCCAGGCGAAAGCCCCGGATCCGGTCATCCTCGGAGGACAGCGCGGTCAGGAAGATCACCGGGAGCATCGCCAGCTCGGAATGAGACCGTAGCTGGCGCACGAGCGACCAGCCGTCCATCTTCGGCATCATCACGTCAGTGATCAGCAGGTCCGGGATCCGAGCACGCGCGCGCGCGAGGGCATCCTCGCCATCGACGGCTGTCTCGACGCTGTATCCTCGCTTCTCCAGCACGGTCGCGACCATGCGCAGAATCCAGGCATCGTCGTCGGCGACGAGAACGTGCGGAGCCATCCCTAGCCTCCAAGGTAGCGGATAGACATCCGGATGCGCAACCTCGCGGGACCTCGACAGGCACCCGAGGGCCGATCGAGGGCCGATCGAGCGCGACAGAGCGTGACAGAGCGTGATCGAGAGGCTCTCGAGAGTTATCGGGAGGTTGCCGGGGCTGGGCCTGGCCTGGGGCCAGGGAGCGCCTCGCGTACCGTGATCAGGGTCCAGGTGCCCCGGTCTCGTCGGGCCAGGCGCCCATCGGCGAGGGCCACGGTGGCCCGACCGGTCTTGTCGAGCACCACCCCCACAGGCTTGGCTCCTGCGGTGTTCGCGATCGGATCGCGGATGACCTTGGATGCGGCCACGGTGACCAGCTCGAGTCCGGCGCGCGTGGCACCGATCGCCACCAGGGCCTCGCCGTCCGCGGCGGCGATCTCGACCGTGAGGCCCGTGGGCCACGAGGTGGTGGTCCCGGTCTGCAGGTTGACCGCGCCCCGATCGATGAGCGCCCAGCGATCCGAGATCAGCCGGGCCACGCGACGCGGCGCGCGCTCGAGGCGCTTGAACGAGGTGCCTTCGAGCCGGAGCAGGCCGCGCTCCGTGGCGATCACGACCCCGCGTGGCCCGCTGCCGATCGCGAGCACGGGCGCGGGTGCCAGAGCGAGCTTCGCGGGCTCTCCGCCGGCGGTCTTGTCGAGCGCGAACAGCTGTCGGCCCACAGCGGCCACGGCACGATCGCCGCTGCTCATCACGGCCTTGCCCTTCTGGACCAGGCGGATCGCTGTCCACCCGTTGTCCGCGAGCCGATAGACCACGCCGTCACCGATCGCGACGATGCTGCCACCCGCGCGCCCGGCGAGGGCCAGCGGATCGGCCGTGCTGATCGCCTGACTGCGGACCCAGGCCCCGCTCGGATCGGGCGCATAGACCTCGCCGCTGGGACCGAGCGCTACTGCGTTGCGGGCATCTTCGGCCGGGGCCAGCGCCGCGAGGGCAGGGTCGGCTGAGACCAGACTGCCGCCGAAGGTGATGACGGGGCCGAGGGTACCGGACGTTCCGAAGGTACCGAAGGTACCGAAGGTACCGAAGGTGCCGAGCGCCCAGCCTCCGAGGAGGAGGACGCTCCGCGCCGAGGTCACTTCTTCTCGGGGACGTGCATGAAGTCGCACGCCCGAAGATCGTCGAGAGACTTGGCCTGGATCGCACACTCCACGGCCTTCTTGCTCGAGCCACCGCGACAGCGTCGGACCTCGCCCTGGATGTCCTCGTTCTTCGACACGAACTCCGTGCCGAGGAGCGACTGCATGTTGGCGAGGGCCTTGCGGCAATCGTCCTCGCTCGGCTTGCTGCAGCCCACGCCGAGGCCGAGGCCGAGGCCGAGGATCAATCCGAGGCGCGTGATGACCTGCTTCATGACCATTCCTTCGTCGCGGACTGTACCAGCTGCCGTGCGCTCGCGAGATCCTGTCCGGTATCGATCTCTCGCCACTGACCGTCGATCAGGATCGGATCGATCCGGATGCCCGAGTCGATCAAGGTCTGCCACAGATCGGTCTGGTACGCATTGCGGAACGTCGCTGCCCGCATGAACGGATCGTGCTCTCGGCCGGAGAACTGCCGTGCGAGCTGATCGAGCGTGTTCGCAACCGTGGAGACGCCACGCTCGCCGAGACGCGCGAGGCCGATGTACTCGCCGATCGCGTCCTCGGGCGGCAGCGCGCGCTTGCCGACCCGGGCGACCGAGCCATCGTGCATCAGATCAGAGACCTCACCCTCCTCGAGGGGATGCTCCGTGCGGCCGACATAGATGTCCCTGAACTTCCGATCGATCACGAGCCCGATCTCGGCGCTCGAGGTCGCCGCCGCCTGGGCCACGGCCGGCGTGAAGATGATGTCGGAGTAGGTCAGGTAGGTGGGCTGATCGAGGAACTTCCGCGCGCACGCCATCGAGAGCAGGACGTTGTTCGACTGCCACTCCGGGTTGTCGACGAACGTGACCTTGGGCACCAGCTGCCGCACGAAGGTCTCGAGGACGTCGCCCTTGTAGCCGCGGATCACCACCAGCTCGTCGACACCCGCGGCCGACAGCGCGGCCCACACCCAGCCGAGGATCGGGCGATCGCCGACCTGCACCATGCACTTCGGGATCTCGTCGGTGTGGGTGCCGAGACGCTTACCGCGGCCCGCGGCGATCAGGATCGCGCGGCGGATCGGCGGAGGGGTGCTGACGGTCATCGTCGTGGGCTCGCGGGCGTGGGGACGTGGCCGAACCGGCCGAGGCGGAACAGGATCGCGGCGAACGTCTTGGCGAAGTACAGCGCGTTGACGCCCGCGTACGCCCAGAAGAAGACATCGATCCGGTTCGCGAGTGCGCAGATCCACAGGTACTGCGGGTAGTGCACGACGATCCGCGCGAGGAACTCGATCGCCGACAGCACCAGGCCGATCGGTCCCTTGCGCCCGCCGACCTCCGCGGGCTGCCCATCCTCGGTGGGTGGCTTCGCGCCGTACTCCGGGCGCCGCGTGAACGTGGTCAGCGACAGACCCGCCGCGAGGCAGAACAGCGCACCGATCCCCACGAGCAACAGGCGCACGTCACCGCCGCTCTCCCACCACACCCGGACCGTCACCGCGCCGAGCAGCAGCATCGCCTTCAGCTCGTCCATCAGGAAGTCGAGCTGATGGCCGAGCGGCGAGGCGATCTTGCGCAGCCGCGCGAGCATGCCGTCCGCACAATCGAGGACGAACGAGAACTCGAACACCAGGGCCGCGGCGACCAGCCACCAGTATCCCGGCAGGAAGATGAACATCGCGCAGGCGCCCGCCGCGATCACGGCGGACAGGAACGTCACCTGGTTCGGTGTGATCGGCGTCCCGCGCAGCAGCCAGACCACGAGGGCCGCCGGGGGGCGCGCGACCCACTCGGTGAACCAGTTGATGTCGCGCTTCTTCTTGGAAGAGCGATAGATCTCGACGACCGACGGCATGAACGCACCGACCTTATCAGGTGCGTGGCAACCTCGCGAGATCGGCGGCGACTGCCCGTGAGCGGCGGCGGGCCCAGGATTCGGTCGACTCCGTTGACCTCGGGTGACCTCGGGTGACCTCGGGTGACCTCAGTTGAGCTTGGTCGAGGACCGGCGGGCCGGATCGCGCGGCTTGATGCCGCCGAGCAGGTAGGTGGTCATCAGGCCCTTGCCCTTGACCTCGATCGGCGTCCGCTGCTCGAGCTCGAACTCCTCGCGGATCAGCGTGAACGTCGCCTCGCTGACGTGGATCCGGCCGGGGACGCCGGTCGATTCCATGCGGCTGGCCGTGTTCACGGTGTCGCCCCACAGATCGTAGATGAACTTCTTCTCGCCGATCACGCCCGCGATCACCGAGCCGGAGTGGATGCCGATCCGGATCGTGAGATCGGAGCCGGCTTTGGCGGCGTAGGCGGCGATCGCGGCGTTCATGTCGAGGGCCATGTGGGCGAGGGCGATCGCGTGGTCGGCGATCGGCTGCGGGATCCCGGCGACCACCATGTACGCATCGCCGATCGTCTTGATCTTCTCGAGACCGTGCTTCTCGGCGAGGCGATCGAACGCGGAGAACAGCTCGTTGAGCATGGTCACCAGCTCTTCGGGGCTCGTGCGGGAGGACAGCGCCGTGAATCCGACGATGTCGGCGAACAGCACGCTCACCGACTCGAACCGATCGACGATCAGGTTCTCGCCGCCCTTGAGGCGGTCCGCGATCGCGCCCGGCAGCACGTTGAGGAGGAGGCGCTCCGAGGTCAGCTTCTCGGCGGTCAGCTCCTTGGTGCGCTGGACCACGAGCTCCTCGAGGTGCTCGTTGTGCTCCTGGATCGTCGCGGCCATCGCATTGAAGTTCTCGCCGAGCTGGCCGATCTCGTCCCGGGTGAAGATGCGGGTGCGCGCGGAGAAGTCCTTGTCGGCGAACCGCTTCACCGTGTTCGTGAGCGCGAGGATCGAACGCGTGAGCACCGTCCCCATGGCGATCGAGACCAGCAGCGCGAGCGCGATCATCGCCACCGAGATCTTGATCGCGAGGCCACCGGCGGCCTCGAGTGCGGAGCGCATGTTCTTGTCGGTGATGTCCACGCCGAGTACGCCGAGGCAGCGGCCCTTGGAGTCGCGGAGCGGTGCACCGTCGGGGGCCGACAGCGGCGTGTACGCAGACACCGAGTTCACGTTGAACACGGGGTCATGGACGAACTCGGTCTCCATGGTCGGCGCGCAGTCGGCGAGCGCCTGCTTGAGCATCGGCACCTCGGAGACGTCGTAGGTCTCGTTGTAGTGCGAGATGTCCTCGCCCTCGGGCAGCGTCTCGCCGCGGGCGACCTTGGCCAATAGCTCGAGGACATCGGCGTCGACCACGAACTTTGGGTTGTTGGGATCCTCGGTAGGGGACAGCAGATAGACGTAGTGGATGAGGTCTGGTTCGGCGCCACGGATCATCCGCAGCTGCTCGTAGATCCGCTTGTAGTCGTCCGTGTGCTCGGCCTTGGACACCGCGTCCTCGTCGAGCCCCCCCAGCGCTTCTTCGAGCCGCCGGTACCCCTCCGCATCCACCGCGTGCGCGCCGACGTGGGTCAGATCGCGCAGCCGGTCGCGCAATTCGTCAGCGAGCTTGCGCTCGACGAACCGGTACAGAAACAACGCCAGGAGCACCGAGACCAGCGAGCTGACCCCGAAGAAGGCGATGGTGATCTTCCGACGAAGGCGCACTCCCCGGACGGACGGTATCACCAGTTCGCCGGGGGCAGTTCGCCGTCGGGGGCTCGCGTGTCACCCGCGTGCCGGTTTCGCTTGCGAGCCGCGGGGTCCCTGGATAGGGTGCGCGCGGGTTAGTTCGTTTCAACAATCAAGACACTGGGGTTTAGGATGCCTGAGCACACGATCCCCGAGTCCCTCATCGATCAGATCCGGACGGGCAAAGCTGCCCTGGTCGTCGGTGCGGGCATCGGAGTCCCTTCCTGGAAGCAACTGCTGGAGCGCCTGACCAAGGCGCTCGAGACGCGTGGTCGCGAAGGCGACGACGTGGCGACCAAGGATCTCGAGAAGCTCTTGCACAAGGGCAGCCTCGTCCGCGCCGTCGGCTTCCTCGCCCGATCACTCGGCGAGGAGACCTGCGACAAGATCGTCGAAGAGATGTGGGCCGCGCCCGTCGAGACGCCCGCGCTCCCGAAGGCGCTCGCATCGCTGCCGTTCCGGCACATCTGGACCACGTTCCCCGGTGACATCCTCGAGCACGCGCTCGAGACCCAGTCGCCGGCCGAGTGGCCGAGTGCGCGCATCGTCACGTACCAGGAGCTCGGCGAGCTGTCGCCGCGTCGCCGCACGCTGGTCAAGATGCTCGGCAACTTCGACACCTACGTGGTGACGCCGAACTCGGTGCGCCGTGCGCTGTCGCGCGCCGTCGATCTCAAGGACTACGCCCGCAAGCTCTATGTCGAGGGCTCGCTCGTGTTCGTCGGGTTCCGCTACGGCGATCCCGATCTGTCCGCGCTGCTCGATCGCGTGTTCGGCATGTTCGAGCCGCCTCGCGGCACCCATTACTTCCTCGGCGCCGGGGTTGGTCCTGTCACGATCGACGAGCTGATGGCGGATCACCACATCGAGGTGGTGAACCTGGCCGGCCGCGGCGGTGACGAGGTCGCCGAGCGCTCGGTGCTCGAGTGGCTCGATTCTCTCCGCGAGACCTGCCGCACCGCAGGCGTGACGCTGTCGCAGGCGCGTCCGGACTCGGATGACGTCGAGGGCTGGATCGCACTGCTCGGCGAGAGCGGCGATGAAGGCTCCGAGGCCCGCGATGCCCTCGATCTGATCGAGCGCAAGGCGCGCGACGCCAGCGACTGGGAGAACGTGATCGAGGTGCTGCTCGGCAAGATCGAGCACGCCGGTGATGGTCCGGATCGCGCGCAGCTGCTCCGTAAGCTCGCCGAGGTCTACGAGACGGGCGTCGGCGATCTGCGCCGCGCGTTCGAGGCCGTGACCACGGCCTGTCAGGTCAATCCCGAGGACGACGAGGCGGCCGCGATGGCCGAGAAGCTCGCCGCCGCCACGGGCGGCTGGGCCGACCTGGTCCAGGAAGGCTCGGAGATCGCGACCGATGCGCAGGATCCGAAGGTCGCCTCCAAGTGGTGGGCCCGCCTCGGCGCCTGGTACGCCCTGCGGCTCGATCGCGTGGACTACGCGCTGCCATCCCTGCGCCGCGCCCTCGAGCTCGATGCCACCAACGGCATCGCGTACAAGGCGCTCGCCGAGGCGCATCGCAAGCAGCAGAAGTGGGCGGATCTCGCCGACACGCTGCGCGCCCACGCCGAGGTCGAGACCGACACGCAGGCCAAGGTGGATCTTCTCCTCGGGCTCGGCGATCTGCTCGAGAGCCAGCTCGCCCAGACGGCGAAGGCCACCGAGACCTATCAGCAGGCGGCGGATCTCGACGATTCGTCGGATGATGCGCTCGCCGCCCTCGAGCGGCTGTACCGCCGCGACGAGCGGTGGGCCAACCTCGCCAAGGTCCTCGAGCGTCGCGCCGAGATCGCCGAGGCGAATGGCGACAAGGGCCGCTCGGCCGCGCTCCGCCGCGAGCTCGGCACGATGCGCGCCGAGAAGCTCGGTGACCTCGAGGGCGCGATCCAGCGCTACGAGGCCGCCGTGGCCGCCAACGGCAGCGATGCCGCCGCGCTGAAGTCGCTGGTCGATCTGTACGACAAGACCGGCCGCACCGATGACTACCTCCGCACGATGGAGCGGCTCGCGGTGGTCGCGCCCGAGGGCGAGAAGCTCGCCACCTTGCGCAAGCTCGCCGCGGAGCTCGAGGATCGCGATCCGGCCCGCGCCGGCAGCGCGTACGAGAAGCTCCTCCAGGCCGATCCGAACGCCGACGATGCGTACCGCGGTCTCGAGCGCGTGCTCGAAGGCCAGGAGAGCTGGCACCCGCTGGTCAATCTGTACGCTCGCCACATCTCGGCGGCGAAGACCCCGGCCCAGCGCATCGAGCTCTATCTCGGCGCCGCCAAGGTCTACGAGACCAAGCTCGACGATCAGATCAAGGCGATCGAGAGCCTGCTCAACGTGCTCGCGATCGAGGATCAGAACCGCACGGCGCTGTCGGTGCTGCCTCGGCTCTACATCAAGACCGAGACCTTCGATCGCGCCGTCGATGTGCTGACCAAGCACGCGGCGCTCGAGGGCGATCGTGGCGCGGCGCTCTATGCCGAAGCCGGCCAGATCGCGTTCGAGCAGCTGCTCGATCCCGAGGTCGCGCAGCGCCACTACGACAAGGCGCTCTCGCTCGACTCGGAGCACTACGGCGCCCTCAAGGGCCTCGCCGCGGTGCACGAATCGCGCGCCAACGTCGGCCAGGCGGTGGAGCTGTTGCTCCGCGCCGAGGCGGCGTCGGGGAACCGGATCGAGCGCGTCGAGCTGTTGTGGCACGCCGCGCAGCTCGCCGAGACCCGCTTGAACGATCCGAGCCGCGCACTGGAGCTGTACGAGCGGGTGTTGAAGCTCGAGCCAGATCACGTCCTGGCCGGTCAGCGGGTCGCCGATCAGCTGGTCGCCGCGAAGCGGTGGGACGATGCGCTCGGCGTGCTCGAGATGCTCGCCCGCCAGGCGGAGGGGCTCGATCAGAAGGAGCGGAGCCGCCGCGAGGCCCAGCTCGGCAAGGCGTACGAGGCGCTGCATCGCACGGAGAAGGCGGAGCAGCACTATCGCCGCGCCGTCGAAGCGAACGCGGACAACCTCGACGCCGCGATCGGACTGTCGACGGTGATGATGCTCGAGGCCAAGGCAGGCGAAGGCACCGAGGCCACCACGGCGAAGTGGATCGAGATCGACAAGCGGTACCGCGAGATCCTCGCGCGCCACCGCACGGCGCTCTCTGATGTCCAGGTCGCCGACATCTGGTACCGGCTCGGTGTCACGGCGCGTGCGCAGGGCGAGGACAAGAAGGCCGAGGCGAACTTCCGCCGCGCCCTCGAGAAGGAGCCGCTCCACGAGGCCACGCTCGAGGCGATGGTCGAGCTCGGTGGTCAGCGCGGTGAGTGGAAGATGGTCGCGGACGCCAAGCGCGCCCAGGTCGACGCGGTCGCGAAGGCGGCGTCGTCGGCGACCTCCGAAGCTCGTCAGGCGAAGCTGTACGAGGAGATCGGCGACGTCTACAGCGAGCGGCTGAAGGACGTCAACTCGGCCGTCGATGCGTACCAGGAGGGCGTCAAGCTGTCTCCCGGCTCGCGTGTGCTGCTGCACAAGCTGCTCGAGTCATACACCGAGCAGAAGAGCTGGAAGAAGGCGATCGACGCCCTCGATCACCTCTCGGCGCAGGAGACCAGCGAGGATCGCCGCGCGCGGTTCCACTACACCGCTGCCGTGATCGCGCGCGACGAGCTGAAGGATGCCGACCTCGCGGTCGATCGCTTCAACGCCGCTCTCGACGACGCGCCGTTCACGCCGAAGGCGTTCGACGCGATCGACGCGGTGCTCAGCGAGAAGAAGGACTGGAAGAACCTGGCGCGGGCCTACCGCCGCCAGCTCAAGCGGATGGGCGAGGACGCCACGCCCGACAAGATGCTCGAGCTGTGGACGCGGCTCGGCGACATCTGCCTCGATCACCTCGGGGACACCGAGGCGGCCACCGAGGCCTACCAGGTGGCCTGCGAGCTCGCGCCCGACGATGTCGCGCGCCACGAGCAGCTCGCGGACCTCTATCTCGAGGCCGGCGAGGCCCGCCGCGACGAGGCGATCACCGAGCTGCAGTACCTGCTCGGTCACGCCCCGGATCGCGTCGAGCTCTACAAGGCGCTCGCGAGCCTGTATCGGGCGGAGCACGAGCTCGACAAGGCGTTCTGCGTCGCGCAGGCGCTGGTGTTCCTCGGCGCTGCCTCGGACGAGGAGAAGGGGCTGTACCAGCGGCTCCGTCCGCTGCAGTTCACGCCGGCACCGCGCCGGCTCACCGAAGAGCTGTGGCAGAAGTCGATCATCCACCCCAAGGAGGATCGCCACGTCGGCGCGATCTTCTCGTCCACGCTCGGCGCTCTGGCGGCGGGCACGGCCCAGCCGATCACCGCGTTCGGGCTCACCCCCGAGACCCGCACGGATCTCGATCGGGATCCGCGCACGGTCAGCCGCATCGTCAAGTACGTCTCTGGCGTGCTCGCGATCGATCCGGCGCCGATGGTGTGGCTGCAGGAAGGTGGCGATGGCCTCCGTGTTGCGAACACCGTGGGCCTCGGGGCCGAGCGCCAGCGCCTGGTGCCCACGCTCCTGGTCGGCGCTCCGCAGATCACCAAGAGCGACGAGCGCGAGCTCGCGTTCGAGGTCGGCAAGCGCATGGCCTATCTACGGCCCGAGCGGTTCGTGACGCTCGCCGTGGGCACGCTGCCCAAGCTCGAGGCGGCGTTCGCGGCCTCGATCCTCGCAGGCGGCGCGCGCGTGGTGTCGGACGATGGGACGCCGTACTACGACACGACGAGCGAGGAGGCACGGAAGCTCGCGGGCACGCTCAAGGCGCAGGTCCCGGGCCCGCTCCTCGAGCAGGTCGGCGAGCTCTCGAACAAGCTCTCGCATCGCCTCGGCAACGGCCTGATCTCGGGCTGGCGCACGGCGACGGATCTCACGGCGAACCGCGTCGGCCTGATCGTCTCGAATGATCTCGAGACGGCGGCCAAGGCGATCGCCACCGAGGGCGCGGCGATGTCGAACCTGTCGGTCAAGGACCGCCTCCGCGACCTCCTCGCATACTCGGTGAGCGAGCAGTACTTCACCGTGCGTCGCCACCTCGGACTTCACGTCCGAGGCGAGGCCACGGCGTGAGGCTCGGACGGCTCGCGATCGCGGGCGGCCTGATGTCCGCGACCGTCGCTCTGTCGTGCGGCGATGACGGTCCGCCGGTGTGCCCCACCGGGAACTGCACGCTCGACGGCAGCACGATCGTGAAGTGGAAGTTCAACCACTTCCCGATGCTCGGCTTCGACAGCGATGCGTGCTCGGACCTCGGCGTCGTCACCGTGCGCGTCGAGCTCTCGAGCGTCGCGGATCCGTCGGTCGTCACCGATTCGATGGACAAGAGCTGCGGCGAGGGTCAGGTGACCTTTCTCGGGCTGCCGGGCGGTGCCTACAAGGCCGCGGTCACGCCGCTCGATGTCGATGGCAACTCGCTCGTCACCGCGCCCGTGGTCGTCATGGGGAACGCGGCGGCGGCGGGCACCACGGCCGAGATCGCGGTCGATGTGAATCACCCCGCATGGGCGAGGGCGTACACCGGGCAGCTGCTGTTCCGCCTCAAGTGGGGCGGGATGTCGTGCGCCACGGCCACTCCGCCGGTGGTCACCCAGGAGCTGACGCTGACGGCGGGCGGCTCGGTGCGGACCGAGAGCACGAGCATCGACAACGTCGTGTTCCAGAAGCTCGACGGCACGGATCCGAAGCCATGCCGGGCGTTCACCGATCCATTCCCGCAGAACGTCGCGGGGCTGCCGTTCGGTCCGGCCACGCTGCTCGTGATCGGCAAGGACGCTGGCTCGGTCGTCGTGTTCCAGAACACGTTCAGCACGTTCATTGGCGCCGGCGTGTTCAATCCCACACTCACGTACGACCTGGTCGACGCGGGTGTGGACGCGATGTGACATCCTGTTCGGGATGCGCCTGACGCTCGCCGTGGTGCTCGCTGCCATGGCGGCGTGTGGCGGGGGCGACCACGCCGTCAAGCCGGCGAGTAGCGTCCCGCCGCCGCTCCCGGCTCCACTCACCGTCGATGGTCGTGCGCGGGGTGTGCTCTACCTGACGGCGGTCGCGCAGCAGCTGCAGCCGCCGTGGGCCCAGTTCCTCGAGGACTGCCGGCTGCGCCTGCCGATCACTCATCCGCTCAACGCCGCGAACCTCGAAGCGCGCGCCGAGCTGGCGATTGACCGGACTGGCAAGGTGGTCGTGGTCTCGGTGACGACCTCCGGGCTCGCGGACTTCGATCTCGCGGTGCGCCAGCTGCTCGCCGATGCGACACGCCTGGGTGTGCCGCCGCTCGAGCTGGTGTCCGATGACGATCGGCTGCACGTGCGCTGGCTGTTCGCGCGCGACCGCCGGCAGGCCGGCCCGGCGACCGCGGAGCTCCTCGACGTCGAGCTCCCTGTGCTCGCAGTGACCGAGAAGCTCCTCGCGGCCGGCGACCTGGCTCGCGCGGCGCGCCGGATCGTGACGTCGAAGACCGGCTCAGCGGATCGGGACACCGCCACCGAGCGCGTCATGATCGCCGCGCTTCGCGAGGCGCTCGGCTCGACCGGTGCGGCGGCGCGAACCTCGGCCGTCGAAGCCGCGGGGCGCACGGGCACGCACGTCCTCGCCTCCCAGATCCGTGCGTTCCTCGCACCGACCGTCGACACCGAGCTCCGGCTCGCAGCGGTGGTAACGGCCGCGATGCTCGGCGATCAGACCGCGGTGCCGATCATCGCGCGCCAGCTCCCCGCGGACCTCGCGAACTATCCGCGCCTCGCCCTCGCCGAGACCGCGGCGCTGCTCCAGCTCGGTGGTCGGGACGCGGCGGCCGAGGCGATCCAGCGCGCGCTCGAGGCCGATCCGAAGGCGCCGATGGTGGTCGCGCTCCAGGCGCTCGCGCTGGTCCCGATCCCCGCGATCGCGCCGAAGCTCGCGGGTTGGTTCTCGAAGGGGGACGCCCGGACTCGCGCCGGGGTGTGTGCGGCGGTCGCCACCGATGTACCTGCGCCGTCGTTCGTGATGCGCGGGCTCCGCGATGCCGACGCCACGGTGCGCGCGACCTGCGTCGACGCGGCGGGACGTCAGGGAAGGGCGCGCGCGCAACCCGCCATCCTGCGCCGCCTGCGCGAACTCGCGCTCGATCGCGATCGCATGGTGCGCGCGCGGGCCGTCGCCGCGCTCGCGGTCCTCGACACGGCGCGCGGCCTGCGGGCCGCGACCGATCCCGCGCCCGAGGTGCGGGCCGCCGCGATCGCGAGCGCCAGCGAGCCCGAGTTGCGCGCGATGCTGGCCGATCCGGATCCGGACGTCCGCGCCGCGGCAGTGGCTGCGCTCGCCGATCGCGCGCCCGATGTTCTTGCGCGCGCGGCCTCCGACGTGGCGCCCCAGGTCCGTCGCGCGGCGATCGCGGCGCTGGCCGACGAAGAGGCCCTGACGCGGCTCGCGGCGGATGTCGCGCCCGAGGTGGCAACCGATGCGCTCGTCGCCCTCGCCCAGCACCGTGGTCGCGCCGCGATGACCGCACCGCTCCTCGTCCAGCTCGCCTCGGCCCCCACGGGGAGCGCCGAGCGCGTGCGGATCGCTCTCGCGTGGCTCCTCGCTCGCCCGTAGCAGGCGCGCTAGACTTCCGGGATGCTGCGTCGCTGCTCGGTCATGACCCTGCTCGCCCTCACAGGCGTCAGCGGCGCGAGCGATGTAGCCAACCAGCGTGGCAAGGCGGTTCGGGTCGAGAAGCCCGCCCGGCGGGAGGTGTTCATCCCCGCCGGGACGTTCCGCATGGGCGTCGATGAGGATCAGGCGAACTCCGCGCTCAATCAGTGCCAGCTCGCGTACTTCCCCCCGAACGCGGTCCCCAAGCAGCAGACCACCGCCGGTCTGTTCATCGATTTCTGCAGCGAGTATCACGGCGAGCTCACGCACATGGCGCAACGCGACGTGGTCCTCGACGCTTACGCGATCGATCGCGACGAGGTCTCCGTGGCCGACTATCGGCGCTGCGTGGACTCGGGCGCGTGCACCCTCGATGCGCTGGTCGCGGGTGACGAGCGCTACATCCGCGGCGAGTGGCCGATGGTCAACGTGACGTGGGAGGAGGCGCAGTCGTTCTGCTCGGCACACGGCGCCCGGCTGCCGACGGAGGCGGAGTGGGAGCGGGCGGCGGTCGGCGATATCCCAGGGGCGGACTGGCCGTGGGGTGAGCTCGAGCAGCCCAAGGACTTCAACCACGGCCAGCCTCGCGCGATCGCGATGCGCGAGATCGAGCGCCAGACCTCGCTGATCCCGATCAAGTTCTTCGGCGACCCGGATGACTCCGACGGTGCAGCCCTGCTTGCCCCGCCAGGCAGTTACCCGTGGGGCGAGAGTCCGTTCGGGACGCGTGACCAGGCCGGGAACGTCGCCGAGTGGACCGCTGATGCCTACACCCGGGACGATGCCCACAAGGGCTACGAGGGCCTGCCGTCGGTCAACCCGCTGCGCGAGGGCCCGATCTCCGCAGGCCGCGTGATTCGCGGCGGCTCGTGGCGCCAGCCCACGTTCGTGTCGCGCTCGAATCTGCGGGACCCGTTCAATCCGTACTACGACGCGACCCAGCGGTTCTCCCATGTGGGGTTCCGCTGCGCGCGCACGATCCGCTGACCGTCAGGTCGCGTCGACTAGATCGCGTCGACTAGATCGCGTCGATCGTTGCATCGGGCATCGCGTCGATCGCGTCATCCGGGGCATCGGCGGGCGGCCCATCGGGGATATCCGCATCGATACCGCCGCCGCTGGTCTTGGCGCATGACTGCGTGGCCTGGTTGCAGACCAGACCCGATTCACAGTCTGCGGTGACCTGACAGCGGTCACCCTCACCTTGCCCGCACGCGACCACCCAGATGCCGACACCGGCGATCAGGGCGAGCGCGCCGAGCAAGCGAACCACCGAGCGTCCAAACCTGTTCATGACGGGACATCCTCGAGCGGGGGAACCTCGAACCACTCCACCTTGGTGATCTCGACCTCGCGCTTGCCCTTGGGGCTCTTGGGGCTCTGGAGGGTCACCGTATCGCCGATCTCCTTGCCGATCAGGGCGTGGGCGAGCGGAGCGCCGA